>QBUL01000184.1 GCA_013180605.1 Candidatus Methanophagaceae archaeon GoMg1
GCCAAAATGAATACAATGAGTAGCAAAGTCATTGCTAAGCACACGGGGATCATGGCGAGGCTGCCAGACATAATGGAAGTCAGCACCACGAGCAGGATTGCCAGTATTATGTCCTCGAATACCATCAGCCACACGACTGTTTCTGCTTCAGGGTAGATTAGCCTCTTGTTCTCTATCAGCGAGGAAATGGCAATTGCAGAACTGCTGATGTAAACTGCAGATGCGAGTATGAACGCCTCTATCAGGCTCAAGCCAATAACGAGCCCCAGCGAAAATCCTGCGATAAAATTCACCCCGAAGTCCGTGCAACCTGCAAACAACCTTCCAGGCTCTTTTATTCCTTTGAAGTTGAACTCATATCCTATGTAGAACATCAGAAGGATTACACCGATCTTACCCAGCCACTGGATGAAGTCGTATGAGGTTATTAAGTTGAATCCACTCTGTCCGAGGATTATTCCTGCGATTATGTATGCAGGGATTGCGGCTTGCCTCAGGTATTTCGATGCCAGTCCGAGGGCTAAGCACGAAAGAAGGAAAATGCTGGTTTGAATGCTCCTTCTACGGCGGCAGGAAGTTCACGGGTGTGGATGCGATAAAGTGGGCAATGGAAGTAGAGGAACGAGGAGCAGGAGAGATAATGCTCACGAGCATGGACCGCGATGGAACAAAAGACGGCTTCGACCTGGAGTTAACGAGTGCGGTTTGCGACCGAGTAAATATCCCGATTATCGCCTCGGGTGGCTGTGGATTGCCGTCACACATAAAGGATGTTTTCAAGTTCACGGATGCTTCTGCGGCACTCGCTGCTTCTATTTTCCACTATAATGAATATACCGTTCGTGAGGTCAAACAGTATTTAAATGAGAATGGGGTTCACGTTCGATTGTAAGATTTTTTTAGATGTATAAGTAAGGGATAGTTTCCTTCTATTCTCCAAAAACCGATGTAGTTTCCACTGGAGTGATGCAACCCCACAACTACCATTTCATCATAAAAATTAACAAAATACCCCATAACTATGTTACCACATAGCGTTCATGCACAACTCACAACTTCCGGGATACCATTAAGAACCCTGTAAACGTGCTATTTTAAGCACGGACAACCCATAATTACCATTTTATAGCCGGCGCAGATAGCTTACGCTAAAGCATCCATGCACTCGATTTTATCCCGCGTTCGACTTATAAACTCGTTTATGCTCGCCAATTGCTCCTTATACCTGCTTTCGTATTTCTTATTGAATTCAAACTTGACGGATTTGCCATTGAACGAAATAACCGCAATTTTATGGAGTATATCCCGCCTCAGCACTTCTATGCCGGCGTTCCTGTATTTCTCCGTTAAAGCGCGTTTGAATATGTTAACGATGTCGTAAGCGATGAAACTGAAGTAAATATGCACCTTTATCGGCTCCAAATCCCTGCTCGGCAGCTTGTTTATGTACCATTCGCCTTTCGCTTCTTCGAACAGGGTCTCTATCAACCAGCGATTCCCGTAATCCCCGATAATCTGCTCTGGCGCTGCGTTAAACACGTCCGTCAGCCAGATAGACAATTCTTCCTTCTCAACCCCGTCTAATACCTCTATTTCCGCCTTGTAACCCTCTATCCTGTATTTCCTCCACCTACCCTTTCCGACAGCCTTGACCTCCTGTATTTTCCTCAGCGTTTTCGCTATCGTAGTTGCAGGCTTCTTAGAATTGCTAAATACCACTTCATATTCCTTATTGTACATATCAATGAGTTCCTGCGTAGTATATGAACCAGAAAGTCGTTCCAGGAGCAGACGAAGCTTATCTTCCTTCGATAACCGCGCTCTTTTCTTCTCCACGACTATGCGAACAGGAATACCACCGGAAAACGAGCAGACGCACTCTGCAATTCGCACTGGCTTTTTCTCTGCATCCCGCTTGAGCTTTGCCGCTTTGCCGCGGGCTGTTTTCGGCTCGTACTCCTTTGTTTTCAGTACCACTTCCCGGAATTCATCTTCGCCTAATTCAGCAGCCTGCTCGTAGAACTTCGTTCCCCTCTTACCCCTCGTTACGTACTCCATATGTTCTTTATCGTCCAGCCAGAGGAAGTTTGCCTCATCGTAAAAACCGCGGTCAATGTAAAGCCTTTTTATCTTTTTCCCCGTTATTTCCACTGCCTTTTTGACCATATCCTGCAAAGAAGGTGCGTCTGCCTCGTTTATCCCCCGCACCTCAAAGTAAATAGGTATCCGGTACACGACATCGTAGATCACGAACAGCTTGTACCCCCTCACGTTCTCTTTCGTCTGATAATCGAAGACTTCCTCTGCACCCTCGTAAGTCAGTCCATCTACGCGCATTTTGCTGCTATCGCACGCCGCCGTCTCCCCAGTCACGAATCCGAGGATTCTCATCCACTGAATGATTGCACGGTATGCTTTTCGCAACTCTTCCTCTCTGTATCGCCGAATGTCCTCGTCAAGCGTGCTTTTGCTCGGCGTTCTATCCCCGTCGAGCGTGCAGATTATCTGCAAGAATACGTCGTCCTCCAGCTCTTCGTCCAGGCCGTATGCGTTCTTGAAGCCGAGTATCATCTTGACGATGTACGCGAGACTGATTTGCAGCGGTGTATAGACGCAGTTGCTCCTCTTTTCCACCTTCATGTCCTCTAGAATATTTACGATGCCCAATCCGTAGAGGACGTAGAGCATGAGATTGAATCCAGCCCATTTGGTGGCAGTGCGGTGTATTTTCTTATTGATGCGCGTGAATTTTAATGATTCCATCTCTTTACTCATTCGGGGGAAGCGGCGGTTGCCAAAATAGCACTTCGTGAATAATACCACTTGATGTCTCTCCAGATCCTCGAAGTTCATACAGTCGGTGATATGGGCGATCAAATCACCAAAAAAAGCGGTTGAAATCCGCGCCCATCCGCTCCCGGAACTTTGTTACTGTCCCTTTTGTGGGCACCTTCTCGAATCCCATCAACTTCATACACGACTTATTTGAGGAAAGGAAATCAAGCGCTTCTTCTATCTTCAGCCTCGCTAATTTCGCAAATAAGAAGAAAGAGAGCATCGAGGCAGCGGTGTAATCTTGTCCGTCATATTTCCTCAGTTCTTCGTTCTCACTGAGCCGGAGGCGGGCTGTGTTAAAGAAAACCCGGATTGTCCTTATTCCCTGTTTGCTGAGCCGGTTTAGGAAAATCCACAGCTCCAGCATGTATCGCAGGCACCCCCAGTCGTAGGAATCGTAGTCAAAAACACTCGATTGTCCCTTTATGTTGAGTAGCTTGTTAACTCCCTCTTTGAACTCATCCTCTACCATACTATGACGATAGATGGGATATGTTTATATAAGGCACATTTCGTCTGGAGCTCGCCTTCCATAAGTTTTGGTAAATAGGACTAAACTATTTATGTGAGGAAACTACTCTGGATTTTAGAGCATGGTGAGGCGGTGGCGATGGTTTTACCTTATGCACTTGAATTCAATGGTTTTGATGCAGGGGTTATAAAAGAGATAAAAGGGATATTAAGAGACCTGAAACTTGGCAGAGAAGTTAAAGGGAATATTGAAGAAATGGCGAGAATAGTCATGGAGGACAAGAAGCATTTATCTAATAATCCTCGTGAGGTGACATACGAAGATGTGGTTAATATTTATGAGAAAATTAAAGAAGGAGTTTGAAGAGAGAGAATGAAAGGTTTTTTAATACTACCACATATTAGAATAGAAGAAAGGTAATGAGCCATGAAAGCGATAGCTATACATGAGGATGTGTTAGCAGCGATAAAAATACCAGAGAAGGATGTAGAGAAGGTATTAAAGCTGGAATTAGCCTTCGCTTTATACCAAAGAGGTATTATTTCGCTGGGTAAAGCAAGAAAACTTGCTGGGATGAGCAAGTGGGAATTTATAGAGGAATTAGGGAAAAGAAAAATTGAAAGGCACTACACAGAAAAGGAATTAGAGGAGGATTTAGCCTTTGCCAAAAGTAGTAAGTAATTCATCACCGCTGATACATTTAGCTAAAATAGGACATTTAGACCTATTGAAATACTTCTTTGGCGAGATAATTGTGCCAGAAGTAGTGTACAAAGAATGCGTGATTGAAGGAAAAGGTAGAGAAGATGCGAAAAAGATTGAAAAGGCAGAATGGATTAACGTGGCAAAGATAAAGAATGAAAATTTAAAGAGGGCTCTTATGATGGTTTTGGATGAAGGGGAGGCTGAAGCAATAGTGCTGGCTTTGGAAGAATCTGCGGATTTAATTCTCTTAGATGATTATGAAGCGAGGGAAGTAGCCAGAAATTACGAGTTGACTATCACGGGTGTCATAGGAGGTATTTTAATAATGGCGAAAGAGGAGGGAAAAATAGGTAGCTTGAAAGAAGAATTAGAGAAGTTAAAAGAAACTGGATTCTGGATAAGTGGGGATTTATACACTAAAATTTTGAGAGAAGAAAAAGGATAAAAAATGAAGGCGTTGATACTCAATTTAAGAGATTTTGAAGAGTTAAGAGGCTGTCCAACAATTCAAAATTGCAACAAAAAAGAATAGAAACACCAAACAAACCCACCCATTAACGCCCTCTTTTTAGCCATGCTATCACCTTGGATTTAACGGTTTATCATTCCCTACTTTTTATCCGAAAAAACCGAAGCTCTTCTGTGTGTGCCTCGCAGCCTAATCAGCCAGTTGGTGAAAATCCAACACCTTTGAAAGGCTGTAATGAAGCCAGAGGAAAGGGATATGAGCTCTACGTAGAGCGTATGCAAATTTTCGGATGTTCATATTTTTAAAGTTCCTGAGTTTATCGCATCATTTTATAATAATAAGCCTCCTCACGGCTGGCTACCCCTGCCTCTTTTGATATTTGCTCGAATTCATCATCCGACATTCTCGAAGAAACAATCCGCGATAATTTGTCTGTACCACGAGATATATCTGTCTCTTCCTTTCTTCTCCAGATAATTTCAGTTGGTAGAAACTTCTCGAACGCTTTCCGCAGAATCCACTTCCCTGTTACTTCCTCTTCGCCATTTGTCTTTGTTTTACGAACCTTAAGCTCAAAAGGTATTTTTGATGCAAATTCAACAATCTTCGAGTCCAGAAAGGGTTGTTTAACCTCTATCCCGAGAAGATTACCCAATGTTTCTGATACAAGTGGCTCTTTCTCTTTTATCCTTCTGATCTTATCCCCCATCCTCTTTTCTATTTCCTTTTGCTCACGTGTGAATAGATGGCGATAGCCAAAGAAGAGCTCATCACCGCCGTCTCCAGTCATAACTGCAGAAAAATCCAGCTCCTTTGCGTAGGACAGAGCAGCATACATGGCTACTCCAAACCTGATTAGCATGGGATTGTAGGTATCAAGAGCATTTACCACATCGGGAATCGATTTTATCGCAGCTTCGATATCGAATATCTTTATTTTGAGTTCCAGTCCAAACGTATCAGCTACTAACCTCGAGTAATGGATGTCCGTGCCCTCTTCCAATGCAACTACGATAGCAGTGGGTTTGGATTTAGATTCGGAGTATTTACTTGCTAAACAGGCAATTACTGAGGAGTCTAATCCGCCTGATAACAGAACGGCTTCCGCGATATTCTCCTTAACGCTGTCCTTCATCAGATCTACTAATTCCTCTGCCAACGCATTCGCATTCTCGGTGGAAACCATATGTAAAAGAAGTGTTCGAAATGAAAAAAGAATTATTAATCCTGAAACGTAATAAAGCAAAAGAACTGCACGAGGAAGGCGGGAGTAACCGTAAAATAGCCAAGTATTTACTGGCAAGCAAAGACAGCGTAGGTAAATGGGTGCAGATGAATGAAAGCGAAATATCAAGCGACAACAGAGGCAGGAAAAAGGGAAAAAAAAGAAAATACACACCGAAAACAAAACGGCAAATTATAAATATAAGAAAAGACTTAGAGAAAAAATAAAATAAACTTAAGAAACCGAATGAAGGGGGATTTTATGAAGTATCACAAACATATTTTCAATCAAAAAACGCTTAACAGAGTCCTGAGTCGAATTAGAGCTTCCTCTGTCCCAAATCTAAAAGAAAAACAGGAATTTATATCGAAATGGATTCAATCTCTTCAAAGCGGGAAGTTGGACAATATTAAAGAGACGTCCATTGACCAGAAATTTTTGGATGACTTTTTCGTGCGTGTGTTGGGTTATCAGGGCGTGATAGGGGGTTCGGAGGCGTGGAATATAATTCCACAGCAAAAGATGAAAGTTACCACCAACCGAGCAGATGGGGCATTAGGGTATTTTTCAAACGAGCAAGAAGACATACGGGCGGTGATTGAACTCAAAGATGCCAATACCGATTTAGATTCACCACAGCACCGCAGGAATGATAAACGAACGCCGGTTCAGCAAGCTTTCGGGTATGTTCCGGAAGCGGGAAAGAGTTGCAAATGGGTTATTGTTTCTAATTTTAAAGAACTACGACTTTATCATCGTTCATCCCTGAATGAGTATGAAGTGTTTTTCATTGAAAAACTCTTAGAACCAGAAACGTTCAAAAAGTTTTACTATTTGCTTTCTAAAGAGAATTTGATTGCTAAAGACGGCGAAAGTGGGATTGAAAAGCTTTATCGGAACAACACAGAGGAAGAGGAGAAGATATCTAATAAATTCTATGGAGAATACAAAACGGCACGAATCCATCTTTTTGAACACCTGAAGAAGAACAATCCCGAAAAAGACGAAATGCTCTTACTGGAAAAGACCCAGAAGATTTTAGACCGTTTTATTTTCGTCTGTTTCTGCGAAGATAAGGGTTTGCTACCGGCAAGGATTTTTAGGGGTACTTTAGAACAGGCAAGAAACGCTATTATAGAACTGGAAGATAAAAATTGGAACTTTATCCAGGCGCTTTTTAAAGCTATTAACGACGGGAAACCAGAACACGACATCAACAAATTCGATGGTGGGCTTTTTGCACCCGATGATGAGCTTGATACTCTCAAACTCACTGATGCGGTTTTTGAAGAACTGGCAAAGATTACGGATTATGATTTTGACACTGATTTAAACGTTAATATTTTAGGGCATATTTTTGAGCAGTCCATCTCGGATTTAGAGGAGATTAAAGCGGAAATCAATGGCGAACGCCTTGATAAGAAAAAAGGTAAGCGCAAAAAAGAGGGGATTTATTATACGCCGGAATATATCACCCGCTATATTGTGGAGAATGCCATCGGCGGATGGTTGGAAGACAGGAAAAAGGAACTGGGGTTTTATGACTTACCTGAACTAACTGGAAAGGATTACGAATCAATAAAAGTCAAAAAGAGAGCCTATAACGATAATATAAAACGACATTTAGATTTTTGGGAAGCGTACAAATCTATATTAGAAAATATAAAAGTGCTTGACCCTGCTTGTGGTTCCGGAGCGTTTTTGAATCAAGCATTTGATTATCTGTTTAGAGAAGGACAACGAGTAAATGAAGAAATAGCAAAGCTGAAACGAGGCACGCATAGTTTGGTTGACTTGGATAAAAGCATATTGAGTGACAATCTTTATGGTGTTGATTTAAATTCGGAATCGGTGGAGATCACTAAACTTTCGCTTTGGCTCAAAACAGCCAGCAAGCATAAAGAACTGACCGCTCTGGATGAGAATGTTACATGTGGAAATTCGCTTATTGATGATAAATCTATTGATCCTAAAGCGTTTGAGTGGGAAAAAGAATTTCCATTTGAGTTTGATGTGGTGATTGGGAATCCCCCTTATCTGAACGCTATAAACATGCAAGAAACTATCCCACAACAAAGGCGGTGGCTGAAAGAAAATTACTCATATCTAAAAGAAAAGTGGGACATCTATGTGTGCTTTATTGAAAGGGGATTACAAAAGCTGAGAAAAGAGGGATATATTAGCTATATTATTCCAGATTCTTTCCTTACAGAAAAGTATTCAGATCATCTTAGAGCTTACCTTGAGAAGAATAAAAGGATTATTCAGATAGATTATTTCCCAGATATTGAGATATTTGAAGATGTTGCTGTTCACAATATCATATTTGTTTTTAAAAACACAAAAGCAAATGTCCCTATAAAGAAAATTAAGCTATAAAAAGTTCCAGATATGTAGAATGGAACACGGAAAGGGTACCTCATAAAGTACGAAGACCAACATTTCAAGAGCTACACCAAAAATATAAATTAGTAACAAATAAAATCGGGAATTTTAAAGTTGCTTTTGATGATGTTGGATTTGTCTGCGACCAAACAGTAAGGATTTTAATAAAATGGAATCAGATTTCAAGCGTAGAAAATAAAAGTATCAAAAACAGTATTGCAAAATATTCAAACTATGACAGAGATAAATTAGAAGAAATATCATCCTTATATCCTTACAAATTCCTAATTATCTTACTAAATTCACGTTTGCTCCAGTGCATTTTAAATACTTATAGAGGTCCTGGAAGTATTGATCTTAATCCCTTAAAATTAAGACAACTTCCTATTCCAAAGATAATTGACAAAGATATACAACAGCCATTCATAGAAAAAGCTGACCAAATGCTATATTTAAATAAGCAATTCCATCAGACACAAAACGAGTTTTTAGACTGGCTCAAAATTCAATACGGGTTAGAAAAGCAATCAAAAAAGTTAGAAACTTTTTATGAATTGAACGAAGAAGCGTTTTTCGTAGAACTCAAGAAGAAACTGCCCAAAGAGAATAAGAACCTTTCACCGAAACAAACCGGTGAAATAAAGCAGTACTTTGAAGATTACCGGCAAAAAATGCTTGCCTTGAAGAACGAGATTGAGAAAACCGATAGCGAGATTGATGAGATGGTTTATGAACTCTATGGACTGACGAAAGAAGAGATTGAAATCATTAGACGTTAGACGTGCTGCTAATTATAGGCAATCCGAAAATTATTAACCCCCCAGATTACACACATGCGTGTTCAGTTAAGTAACTCATCGTTCCATCAGCCTCTCTCGTTTGACGTTTGGATTGCATCCATGACTGATATAAATGTCGTATAGCGTTTTTAGCATATACGATGTTACCGAAGGCAACGTCCCGGAGGGCAAGGGCGTAAGCCCATAGCATATATGCTATGTTATATGATGGACTGTGCCAATTCTTTCCTATCCTGCATTACTTTCCTGCTTTTTTTGCTGCTGCTTCAACCCAGTCGCCAAGTTTGTTGTAACCGTCATCATCAACCCAATCGTAAGTTGAAAATCTCTCAAAGAAATATTTTTTGTCGCCATTAGGGCTTGTAAAAATAGGACCAAATGTAATGTCTCCTTTTGTGTCAGTCTTACCGTCTTTGTCTTTCATTTGATGAACGTAAATTCCTAAAATTCCGTTGCCCTTTTCCCAACTTTGTTCAAGTTCATACTTAACATAGTCTCGATTGCTTGTCTCTGCGCCGATAAGCACAACTGTTACCGATGTGCCTGTTAGTTGATCATCAATCCACTTCTTAATTGCAGCGTCTCCTTTCTTCTTTACTTCTTCCCACGAAGCGGAGTCCCAAAATCCTGCTGTGTCTCTGTCGGGTTTAGTAACCCAACTCTTTCTTACTTGTCCTGCTCTCCACACATCTCTTTCGTAGTGGAAGCTGAAAAATACTTTTCTTGCCATTTTAACATCCTCCTTTTGTGATTAAATACCTGAATTTTAGAACATATAAACTTTTCGATTTTTGAATCTGCTATTTGACCCAGAGGAACGTATTGTTCCACTACATTGTATAGACAAGTTGGTATAAACTTCTTAAAGTCTGAAATTCAGGTTAATAATACTAAAGCGTAAATTATAATCAAAATTGCTATAGAACCGTAAAACCATCCTAAAGTTATAGAAAGCATAATCCTAACTCTTGACTGAACTTTGTCTTTAAACCGATATGCATTCATATCGAATAAATATTCGTCTGTCTTCAGCCTATTATTGATTACCCACTCATACAACTTTCTATACATTCGTTCCTGCCATAGAAAGTATGCATCCAAAAACCAAAAAACCAACAGAGGAATGAAGGCAATACAAATTTGATATTCAGTGCCTTTTAACAGTAAAGCGACAACAACAAGAGTTATAGCCCATCCTTTTATCATAAAGGAATTGAAAGCCATCCGTCTTATAATATCTTGGATTATCTCGATTTCTTTTAGCATGTATTCTTTCAGGCTTTCTTTATTCTCCATATTCATCATCTCCTTTCAAGGCACAATCTTTCGTATAACGTTTCCGATGTAAAAGAAGTTCTGCGTAGGCAGAATTTGGACGGAGCGACGCGTAGCCTTTTACATCGTGTTATACGACGTCTTATGCATTTGACGAGGCCTCCCGTATTCCATTAGCAAGTTTTTCGATAAGATTCGAAAGATATTGAACATCATCTTCTTTAACAACGATTCTCTGTCCGATTTTGTAACTTTCGTCCCCACTTCTATCGAGGTAGCGTTGATCAACAATACCTTCAGTATGTAACAACAGATGTCGTTTCTGGAAGAGTACTTTCAGATTTTTTAATTCTTCAGTTGTAAGCCAATCCTCGTAACTTTTGCCACAAACTGTTTGCCAAAGTGTATTTCCATTGTCAATTCTTTGGAAAACGTTGGGGGGAGCTACTGGGGCGTTTGGTATTCTACTGAACAATTGCTCAGCGAGTCTCTGAAAGGCGACGATGCAATCTGAAAGACTTGTCTCAATAAGCGATCTACGAGTTATCTCAGCCTCATCCTTTTTCCCTCTCTCTTCAAGGGCATTCATGATTACTTTGATATTATCCAGTTTTACTCGAACTTTCTTAATGGAATCATCGAATGTTCGCTCTACAGAATTATGCCCACAACATGGACAAAAAAAGGCGCTACCTATTACAGAGAATCGGGCACCACATTTATCACACTGGATCTTTAGTTCCATCGCTTCCTTAGCAGTAGCCGGAATCATTGTTCTTCTCTTTCGGACACCTTTTACTTCTAGAGATATTGGAAAAAAACTATCTCTATGCCATTTTCTATTAAATCTTAGCGCATCTTTACGAAGAGATTCGTCTATGATTCCTTCAATTTGCTTTCCAGCCTGTTCTTTTGCATGTTCAATTTGTTCAGTTGTCCCCCAAGAGTTTGAGTTAGCTTCATGTCGACAAAGTGGGCAGAATACAGATTCGTCTTTAAACAAATTAGCCCAATCATCTGCGTGGACTTTAAATTGGAATAAACAATCTTCCGAAGGACATTCTTTATCTAAATAACCTTCTTCATCTGCTTCAATTGGCACTGAGATTTTGTGCGTGCCTTCAAGCTTCTTTAACTGTCGAATAGTTTCTTCAAACATTGAGATGCCTCCCGTTATGTAGGTCTCGTTGAATATGCTTTATTTCCTTCAGTACATTGATATTACTATAGATTATATAAATGTTCTTAAGATAGCATGAGATGCCGTATAACTTCGGTATATCCAGCATCAATGCCGCATATCCATCCAATTTGGAATGAAATCCGAAACTTACTTCGTATATACCGCCCTTTAGCTGACTGCTAATCTTCATTTCCTTCAACCTCATTTTCAATAAACGATTTCTTTATTATTAACCACAAGATTACACAACACTTTTTCTTTTTAGAAAAAAGAAAACCTGTGCTAAAAGAAAAACAAAGAGAAGGTTTTTAGCCAAGGTTTTTACCGAAGGTAAAAAAGTTATTGGTAAAGCTTTTCTTTCTAAAAAAAAGGTTTCTCGTGAAATCTCGTGGTTTATTAATTGCAATTTATTACGGGGATGACCGGCATCATTTTTGCTACTTTCGATAAACCCCTTTTATCCTCGATTTCCCGGGCGGCAGAAAACTCAATATCTTATCCTGTGTTGCTATCTGTTTAATTTCCTCTCTCTCTTCTCCTTTCGCACGGTCAACAAAGAACTTCACAATTTCCTTTGACAACTCGTTTTTTCCCACATCGCCACCAGGTTCGAGTTCCACGAAATTATCCAGCTTGTTCCGCTGCGAATCCGAAGAAGGGCATGCAACCAACCTGTTTTCGGCTTTTTCAATACCTATGCACAGCCCTAACGCCGCTTTGAAATATTTCCTTTTACCTCGCACCACAAAACTCCCTTTCTTTATGTATTCCCCCGACGGTGGTGTCTTACTCACCTGCTCGCCGGTAACGCAATAACACTCACCTTCGTAGAATCCGTATTTCCACAAATTCGAATACGAAGCTGCAAATTGGGCTATCTCCTTTAAGCCATCATCGGAAACTTCTTTACCGCCGGTCTTCGCTATTACTGCCGGTGCGCCCTCCGCCTGCGTATGGAAAAAGAGGTCATCTGCGTCCATATACTTCTTCACCAGTATCTCATTGGATGTAGCGTCTTTTCCGCCTACTACAAGAAAACCATCTGAAGTCTCGAACCACCTGAATTTTTCATACCATTCCTCTTTTTTCTTTACCGTTTTTCGCTCAGGAATCATGTCCTTTTCTATGCTTATTCCTTTCTCCTTTTCCGCCTTTATCTTCTTTTTCGTCCCCTCTATCGCACGTTCCACTCCTTCCCGCTTCTTCCTGAATATTTTTGCCTTTTCATAATACGCGCCGGCATTCTTATGCAGAGAAACCGAAGTATCGAGTTCAAGTTGAACGTCGGTATCGGGTAGAGTCAAAGTGACAACTTTTTTTGTTTTGCCCATTTCCTGCAATGTGTTTTCTATCTCAGTATACCGTGCATAGATGAACTCACCCTTATTTATGCTTTCTTCCTCTTTTATTTTGAAATTGCGAAGCGCCTCGAGTTGCTCGTTCAAAATCCGTTCGTACTTTCCAATCTCCTTTTCGTATTCGGTTATCGCTCGTTCTTCCACTTCTTCTGCTATTTGAGCGGTGAAAAAATCATCCGCAGCATCGTTAAAAGAAGGAAAAAACACTTTATCGTTGGTTTCGTAGATGCACAACTCAAGGGGGAGCACGTCCACTTTTTCTTTGCCTTCCTTTTCCATCACGACATGCGCTTTCAGTTTGGACTTGTCATTTTTTAATATGGGCTCAAATATAGCACGTATTGCCGCATGAATGGCTCTTAGGTCATCCGAACGGAGTTCATCCGCATTCTTTTCTTTCTCTATCCCTGCATTTTCACACACTTCTTCCGCGTATAATCTGCCTAAACCCAGCTCTGATGCAAGAATCCTGACCACGCTTTTATCCTGTTTGCAAAGCCCCGCCAGTTCCTGCTCGTTCATTTCCAATGGATTTCCTCGTGAAGGGGGCCGCTCATACTTCTCGCCTACTTTTATTTTCCTTGATGCAAAGGTCTTTCTCCTCAACGGCTGCACGATCTCCCCATTCTCGTCAATAACCACAATGTTTCCCCTTGGGAGCAGTTCGGCGACCAAACTGAGTTTTTTATCCCACCTTTCTATCGTTATCTTCACTATCCGGTCGAAGTCGAGCTGCTGTATTTGAGCAATCCTGCCGCCGCCGAGGTGCTTTCTGAGGTACATCGAGAAGTTAGAAGGAATTCTTGGTGAGGGCCTTTTATATTTAGTGATGTGAATCCTCCTACCTGCTTCGATAATCAAATCAATCCCGCCTTTATCTTTTTGATGAAGTTTTAGCCTTATTTCTTCTTTACCCTGCTGATACGCTTTCACGACTCGTGCTCCTAACAGCTCTTGTAGCTCAGTAACGATAGCTGCTATGTCCACGGTGCTCATTGATTCTTTCATACCAAACTTTCTTATAAAGAAAGTTTGAACAAAGAAAAAGTTTTTTTTGTGGGAGGGCACAAGATTAACACAAGACCAGAAATCAGAAATAGGGAAAACGATTTAGACTTCTTGTTGTATATAATGTATAACTTCCTTCTGTTTAAGACACGGATTTACACTGATTTTTTCTTTTATTTGTTGAGCTGGGCTAACGGCATTGCTCTTTTCATCTGTGTTAATCCGTGTCTATAATTTATTTTGTTTTTGATCTTTGCTTTGCTTTTTCTCGTGAAAATCTGTGTAATCTTGTGGTTACTTCTTGGAAATACTATAAATCACTTCATCCCACTCGCTTCACCATAAACGGACCTTCACGTTCGTAGCCAAACCGCGCATAATATTCTCGCACGCCTATCCCGCTCATCACCGCTATCTTTCCGTAGTTCCTATCAACTGCTATCTCCTCCGCTTTCTTCAACAAACGTGCTCCATATCCACGATGCTGCCAGCTATTCCCTTTTCTTTCGCCTAAACCCACTAATTCGCCATACACGTGCAAATCACGAACCAGAGCAGCACCTCGCAGCTCTTCCCTGTGTGGGTCGCACGGCAACCTCAGCCGTAAAAGCGCTATTAAAATGTCCTTCTTCACGTCTTCGTAAGAGAGGAAATATTCTGTGCCTCCGCATGCCTCGTAGCTCTCCGATAAAAACGTTATATTGCTATTGTCCGCGATTCTGCCTGATAACCGAGAAAGTCCTGCCTCTCTGCATCTCACACACCCGCATTGATAACCCATCTCGTGCAGCCTTTCCTGCGCTAATTGCCTCAGATTGCTCTTCTTCACTCCTGCTTCTATGAACTGCGCTGGAATGTCCCGCTGTATTCGTTGTATTCTCACCCATCTTGGAATTATTCTTTTTGCATAAGTGATTATCTCTATCGCTCCTTCCTCATAAATCGGTTCATAATCGCCGTTTTTCCACATTTCATATAGTTTCGTCCCTTTGACCACCAGCGTAGGATATATCTTCAGATAGTCCGGCTTGAAGTTCGCATCACGGAAGATACGTTCAAACATCTTTTTGTCGTCTTCGATAGTCGAACCAGGTAAGCCGAGCATAACGTGAAAGCCTACTTTTAACGCACTGTCCCGAACCTTCCTGTTCGCCTCTATCGAATCTTCTACCGAATGCCCCCGCTCTATGTTCTCCAGAATCGCGTTAGCAACATGCTGCACACCTAATTCGACTTTTGTAGCGCCCATCTCCAGCATCGTGTCTATCTGTTCCCTCTTCGCATAATCGGGTCTCGTCTCAAAAGTAATGCCCGTATTCTTTATCTCTCGACCTCGCTGCTCACCAAATTCACGCATCGCATCCAAACACCTGTTCACAAACCATCTCTGATAATCCAGCGGTCTCGCGGTTAGCGTGCCACCCATCAGTATCAAATCAACCTTCTCAAAATCGTGACCTATTTCCTCAAGTTGATGTAACCTCACTTTTACTTGCTTGTATGGGTCGAAAACCTGCTGAGCAGCGCGAGCGGCAGCTGGTTCCTTGCCTACATAACTCTGTGGCGACCCAAAATCCGAGCTCGGACCACCCGGGCACATTATGCACTTTCCATGTGGGCAGGGATACGGAGAAGTCATTACGGCAACCGGGGCAACACCTGAAGCCGTTCTCATTCTCTTACGTTTCAATCTCTCTTTTAGCTTCGATTCATCCACAGCCGATTTCAACACATCCGAATTCCTCGGAATGCTGTGCAACCCATATTTGCCGCTTATCTCCTTCTTCAACTTATTTATGCTCTCTGCTCTGGCTATCCCGGTTTCCGCCATAACCTCTGCTATTTCTTTGCATACCAATTCATAGTTTCTCTGTTCTGCATCAGATTCATCAACCCTGTTCTCAACCTCAAGCGCAACCCCTGTCATTTTATCTTACACATATCCACTCGGTTGTTCTTCCTCCTGCTCTCGCCTCTGCCCCTGACCCTGTTCTTGTAGCTCTTCTGTTATTTTACCCTCTGCCATCCCCCTTTCTTCTAAATCCGATGTGTCTACTGTGATTCCTAATATCTCACTGATTTTTTCCAGCAATTCCTTCGCAGCATAAAAATCAGGATATTCGGGGTCTGCCAAGTTGTGCGTGGTGTTTGCAAATAAACAAATGCCCTTCAGTCCTTTCTCTCGCCCTATCGCAACTACAAGCCCCGAAAAGCCGATGAATCTATCTACGTTTGTTTTCTTAATCCCTGATTTATACATCTCTTCCAATAACGCTGTGTCGGTCGCACAACCGGTTATCCCCTCTTCTATTACCTGTGCACCGAGCGAGATCACCATTTTTACGTGATACTCCTTAAATAAATCGGTGACTTTATCCGCAACCACGTATTGGTTAGGAGCATTGTACGCCTGGTAACCCCTTGTTATTATAATGTCTTGATTCTGCTCAAGCGCATAGAATTCCACGCTTGGAAGATGAGCTACATTGCCTTTCGCTATTTTTGCACCCGCAACACTGGGAGCCCCGAGATACGAGGGTCCGTAATAAACACTTGGGAATCCGTACGAATACAATTCCGCGAATATCCGGGGGTCCGTCTTTTTTACAAGTTCATCTACAACAATCTTCCCTACCGACCTCAGCCCCGATGACCCCACTATGGCTATTGGTTCCTTCAGGTGTATCCTGCCCCTGCCCTTATCCCGATAATTTATCCACGCTTTTTTCGTTATGCCCATAATATTTTTTCAGATAAAATCATTCTAAAGAAAAGAAAAGTTTATGTAGATAAAAAGAAAAATCCATGTAAATCCCGTGTCTTAATTAACTTAAATAGAAGGAAAAGTATAGATTATAAACAACGAAAATGTGCGAATCAAGCGTGCTGGTGGAAAGCGGGGGCAGTAAAACATTGCTGATGGAAGACGTGGTTCATGTAGAAGTTAACGGTGAGGACGTAAAATGCACGGGGATATTAGGCGAGACACAAAGCGCTAAGGGCAAGATAAAGGAAATTAATCTGATGACGCATACGATAGTAATAGAGGATACTTAAAGGGTGCGTATGAATGAGGGATGTAGCCATAATAGGGATTGGGCATACGAAATTTGGAAGAGCATCGAAAACGTCACTGGAGTTGTTTTCAGAAGCGGCACTGCAAGCTGTGGACGATGCAGGAGTGGATTTAAAGGACATAGAGGCGTTATTTCAGGGTGCTGCGCTCCCCGGTTTTGAGGAAGGGCAGGTAACGCCCGCGGCATTCTCTGCTGCTGAACTCAACTTGGGTGAGGGTTCTATACCCGCGACGCGCTACGAAGGTGCTTGTGCCTCTGCATCAATCGCAATACGTGAAGCTGCGGAATGGATCGCCTCAGGACAATGCGATATGGTAATGGCAGGAGGGGTGGAAAAAGCGCTGTTGATGGGAACACTATTTGCAACGAGAATATTTGCGATGGCTTGCCATGCACCAACCGAGGGTCCAGCAGGGCTAACTTTTCCAGGCGTTTTCGCAATGGCTGCAAGGCGGTATTCCAAAAATTACGACATTTCCATGGACAAACTGCGAGAACAAATGGCGCTCGTTTCTGTAAAGAATCACAAGCATGGTGCTTTGAATCCGCTGGCACAGTTCTATAAGAAGATGGGCGACCTGAAGGTAGAAGAAGTAATAAATTCAAAACTGGTGGCAGACCCACTGACGGTTTTAGATTGCTGTCCTTTTTCTGATGGTGCTGCGGCTATCGTGCTCTGCGCCGCGGAAGAAGCGAGAAAATACACGGATGACCCTGTTTACATATTGGGCACCGGTCAGGGTTCAGGTGGAGCATTATCAAAGATGAAGGACTTAACAAAGCCGGATTCGCGAATAAAGTCTGCGAGAATGGCATTTAAACATGCGGGGCTCAGCCCTTCGGATATAGACGTGCTTGAACTCCACGATTGTTTTACAATTGCGGAACTGATAGCGTTGGAGAGTATGGGTTTCTTTGGATGGGGCGAAGCGGCAGAGGCAACTGCGGATGGGCAAACAGAATCAGGCGGGAAAATACCTGTGAATATGTCCGGAGGTTTAATCGGCAAAGGGCATCCGATAGGAGCAACGGGAGCATCTCAGGTTTACTGGATAGTTAAGCAAATGAGAGGAGAAGCAGCAAAAGGGAATCAAATTGACCCTGTTCCTGAGTACGGGATGACTGACACGCTGGGCGGAGACTTCGGGACGCTATGTCATATTATACTCGGGCGGGGGAAATAGGGACTAGGGATTAGGGACTAGCCACTAGGGACTAGGGTATGGGAAAAATGATAAATTCGTATCAGGATCTGGAAGTATGGAAGAAGGCAATGGAGTTGGTAACGGATATTTATAAAGTCACACAAACTTTTCCAAAGGAAGAACTTTATGGCATGACAAATCAACTGCGCCGGGCATCTGTGTCAGTACCAGCGAATATAGCTGAGGGGTGGGGGCGAGGAATTACAAAAATCATTGAAATAAGCAAGATGATGAACGCCTTAATAAACAGCTTAAAACATCCCTAACTCCCAATCCCCAGTGGCTAGTCCCTAGTGGCTATTGGCTAATAAAATGATGACGACAAAAAAGGTGATAGGAAAAGAGCAAGAAGAAATAGAGAAAGAATATAGGGAATACACGGTTCTAAGCCTCGCCGAGTATGAAGAAGGCTTGAGGAACGGGAAATTGTTAGGGTTGAGATGTGCGTCTTGTGGCGGGATAACCTGCCATCCAATGCCTGTTTGCCAGTGGTGTGGTGGCAGAATCCTTGCGAGAGTGGAATTATGTGGTGCAGGGGAGTTGACGACATTTACGGTAATCCGCGTGCCATCAGAGGGATTTGAGGAGGAGGCGCCTTATATCCCCTGTCTGGTGAAGACAAAGGAGGGACCTTGTGTTGTAGGGCGGCTTGATTACGATACAGAAAGTGCAACGCAAGAACTAATCGGTAAGCAGGTGAAGATGAGCGGTACGCACACCTGTAAAGGCGATAAGTTTTCAGACGGGGCTCATACGTGCCCGGTATTTAAAATACAAGAATGACCTATTTATGAAAAACATAAAAGAAAAGCCATGAAAGTAAAGAAAGTTTGTGTTGTGGGGATAGGCGTAATGGGAACTGGAATCGTGCAGATATGCGCCCAGGCGGGTTACGCTACATCGGTTGTCGGCAGGAGCGAAGAGTCGCTGGAAAGAGGACTGGGGAAAATAAAAAACGACCTTACGAGACTCGCAAAGAAAGGGCAGATGGAACAGGAGGAAGTGGACAGAATTGTAGATGCGATAACGGCAAATGCGACAACGAGTTTAGAAGAAGGGGCAGAAGGAGCGGATTTTGTGATTGAAGCGGTACATGAGGATTTAGAGCTGAAACAGCAGATATTTAGAGAATTGGACAAGATATGTCCTGAGCATGCCATTCTCGGTAGTAATACCTCAACGTTTCCTATCACGGCTTTAGCCGCAGTAACAAAAAGACCGGATAAAGTAATTGGCACTCATTTTATGAACCCGCCACCGGTCGTGAAGGGAATGGAGATAATAAAATCGTTATTAACCTCTGAAGACACGGTAAACATAACGAAAGAGTTCGTAAAGTCGTTGGGGAAGGAGCCGATTGAAATCAAGGATTCCCCTGGGTTCGTGGTGAGTCGAATGATCTGTCTTGTGATGAACGAAGCGGTGAGGATGCATGAGGAGGACATCGCATCTGTTGCGGACATAGATAAAATAGCGAAATTGTGTTTTAACTGGCCTATTGGTCCGTTCCAGCTTTTAGATTTGATTGGAATAGACATTGTAGCTGCGGTTCTCAACACGATGTACAATGAGACCGGGAAAGAGCGATTCAAACCAGCGCTTCTTATGATGCAAATGGTGAGAGCGGGCTGGACAGGCAGAAAGGCAGGAAAAGGGTTCTACGAGTATGAGTAGGTGCAAAATGCTTGGAGGGCGTATTAAAACGAGGTAGAAGAAACGAGGGGCTTTATAAGCTAACTATGAATCAGGAACAGGCGAAAGACCGTGCAAGGGCACTTTTCGACGTGATTGGAAACGTGTACGAAATACGGATTACTAATTCAGAGCAGGTTATCGAGGTGATAACCGAAAAAATCCTTGATGAGCAGAGGATATTAACGATTTCTATCTCGTTAAACTCTTGGGTTGCGATGAATCCGTTGGGTACGGGAGAGGTCGAGATACAGGTGGAGGTCGTGAATGAATTGATTTAATTATAACGGCGAAAGGTTTTTTCTAAGATATTTAAAAATGCCGACGATAGCAGAGAAAATACTGGGTGAAAAGGCGGGAAAAGGAAAAGAAGGAAAGGTAGAGGCAGGTGAAATTGTAGAATGTATCGTGGACTACATAATGGTGAATGACATAACGGGCGTGCCCGCGTTTGAAGTGCTTGACGAACTTGGCGTTGAACTTGAGGAAGAGATGAAAAAGGAGAAGGTGGTGGTAATACAGGATCATTATGTTCCAAACAAGGACGTGGATTCCGCGGAACAGGCGAAAGCATTGCGCAACTATGCCAGAAGATATGGGATTGCGAATTATTATGAGATAGGAAAAGAAGGTAGTGGGATATGCCATCAGGTAATGATAGAAGAGGGATTTGCCGCGCCGGGCAGGCTGATAATAGGTGCGGATTCACATACTTGCTCTTATGGTGCCTTAGGTGCTTTTTCCACCGGGGTTGGCTCGACAGAAGCCGCAGCAGCAATGGCCGCCGGGAGATTGTGGTTTAAAGTTCCCGCGACACAGAAGTTCGTGATAGACGGCGAATTGAAGAGATATGTAATGGGGAAGGACATAATCCTGCATATTATTGGTGACATAGGCGTTTCGGGTTCGCTATACAAAGCACAGGAGTTCTATGGCACGGCGATAAACAATTTGTGCCTCTCGGACAGGATAACAATCTCAAACATGGCAGTGGAAGCAGGAGCTAAGGCAGGAATTATCCCCCCCGACGAGAAGGTCTTTGAGTTCTTGAGTGATAGTGGCAGGCTAAGAGGGGACTATAAACCCGTTTATGCTTCGGATGCCGAATACGAAGAAGTATTTGAATACGATGCCTCTGAAATAGTTCCAACAGTTGCAAAACCTTTTTCGCCTGACAATACCGTGCCTGCGAGCGAACTGGACGTTCCCATTGACCAGGCGTATTTAGGGTCTTGCACAAACGGTAGAATCGAGGATTTAAGGATTGCTGCGGAGATGTTACGAGGTAAAAAGGTGAATCAAGAAGTGAGAATGATTGTGATTCCCGCGAGTAAAAGGGTGTTTGAACGGGCGATAGAAGAAGGATTAATCCAAATATTTCTCAAAGCAGGGGCTTTTGTTTGTGGTCCTACCTGTGGCGCTTGCCTGGGTGGACACATGGGCGTTCTCGCATCCGGGGAACGATGCATAAGCACGACAAACCGGAACTTTATCGGGAGGATGGGGCATAAGGATTCAGAGGTTTATTTGGCGAATCCCGCAGTGGTTGCCGCTTCGGCAGTCGAGGGGAAGATAACCGACCCGACGGAGTTGCAGATATGAGATTAATTGAAAAATAAACCACGAGATTACACGAGATTACACCGATTTCCACGAAAAAACTTTTTAAAAAAGAAAACTTTATATTAGGTGTATTATGTAGTTTGTTACGGTGTGCGTGTAAAAAGAAGGGATAAAGCAAAAAAGGAGGTAAAAATCATGAATAAAATAAAAATTACATCTGCATTTTTTGCGGTTGTTTTGGTGATTTCCGTTTTTGCGGGGATCACGGTTGGAATGGAGGACTCTGACCTATTTGAAGACTTGAAACAACAGGTGGGCATATACAATCAAAATGTTGGTGGAATTCCATTTATAAAGAGTCTTATCGGCGAGGAGAGAATACGCTGCGAAATTTCTCTTAACGATGGGACCGAGCTTATCATTGGAATTACAACCGACGAAGACGCAAAAATCACAAGCTTTGAAAAAGGCGAGATCTCTGACCCAACGATTAACGCATCTACCAATGAAAACACCGTTCGCACTATAATGAATTCCGACGATCCTGTTTCTGCATTTCAGGATGCGTTAGACTCCGGAGCAATAACATTTGAGGGCGTTGGACTGGGTGACAAAATAAAGGTTGGGGTGATGAAAGTAGTACTAAAAATAGCGGGTTTCTTTATGTGATTGCGCGGATAAGTGTAAAGAGAGACGTTAGTAGTTTTGCCTGCTCAGAAAGACTTAGAAGGTTAGCATTAGAATAAACTGTGGGCGATATAAAAATGAGAATCTGGAAGTTCGGCGATAATGTGGACACCGATCAGATAATCCCCGCAGAATATCTGACTACTGGGGACGCGAAGAAACTCGCAGCTCATGCTTTCGCTAAGGTGCGACCCGAAATTCCAAAAGAAGTGAAGGAAGGCGATGTCATCGTGGCAGGCGAAAATTTCGGCTGCATCTGATCGAAGCTGACATCTTCGATAAGATAGCAAAAATGGTAAAAGTATCTTTGGATTTGGAAGAGGGGTTGCATAAAGCGATAAGAAAGAAAGCGATAGACAAAGGAACAACAATGAAGGCACATATAATTGAACTTATCGAAAAGGGTAAACATATAGAAGAAACGGAGGGTATGGAAAAGGCTGAAGAGTAGGTAGCTGCTGCATAGATAATTGTTGCATAAAAGTAGCTAGTTATTATGTGGATGTAGGGGGTGGTTAGAGGTATCTAGGTAGAAGGCGTAAAAGTAATTGTAAATATAAAGGGATGCGAAATGGTAAACATTACAAAGATTATCCAAGTTCAAATGCATGTCGTATAACACAGAATATATGACACGGGCATTGGAAAGCACTTTAAAAAATTTTATTTGTGATTTAAGCGATTTTTAGATGACTTAAAATATTATATGACATGGGAGCACGAAAAAGAGGAGGATTATATGACCATTAGAGGTGCGTCATTACAATACTCTTGGTATCTTTTATACCTTCCATTGCTTTTAATCCTTTGAGCACAAAAATGTGATTACCACAAATGGTACAAATGGTACAAATATAACAAGTGATGTGGATGTTACAGATGGTATTTCAATAGGTAAACATGTAGTTTCGCGTTTCAGCGTTGCTTGCGTCTGTATTTGCATTCTCAGCGAATTTTTCGTCTACCCACAATGTATTTTATTAGTGACGTCTTTTTCTTCCGTTATATCGCAAATATGTGTTCGATTTTGTTCTTGGTAGTGAAAAAAAATAATTAATTCTTCCTCGAAGTATTCTTTTCTGTTTCAGATATACGCCCCAGCCGGGAGTCGAACCCGGGTCTTGGGCTCCGCAAGCCCAAGGGATTTCCACTACCACACTGAGGCTTTATTTTTGTATATAATGTATAACTTCCTCTTATTTAAGTTGAGACACGGATTTATTTATTTTCTCGTTGTATATAAAGTATAGCTTCTTTCTATTTAAGACACAGATTTACACGGATTTACGCAGATTTATTTTAGTTTAATCGTGTTTGTTAATTCTTATCATCTGTGTTAATCTGAGTCCATAATTTATTTTCTGTTTTCTTGTAACTTTTGCACTTTGCCTTTTCCACTGAGGTCAAGCGCAATCTTACTCTTTTATTACCGTCACATATACTTCTCTCCTTCTGGGACCGTCACACTCAACGAAAAAGATACTCTGCCATGTTCCGAGAGTCAAACCACCCTTTTCTATTGGTATCGTTACACTTGAACCGAGCACAACAGCCCGGAGATGCGAACGTGCGTTGTTGTCTATTTTATCGTGCAAATACCCTTTGCCTTTTGGGATTAGCTCATTCAGAAACGCTAAGATGTCACTCTTCAGCCCAGTTTCGTTTTCATTTATTATGATTCCTGAAGTCGTATGCCGTGTGAACACCACACAGATTCCAGAATCAAGATTACCACTTTTATTTTTGGTTTTGACGATTTCTTTTACTTTCCCGGTAATGTCAATAAGCTCGGTGCTTTGCCCCGTCTCTATTTCTATTCTTTCCATGTTATGATTTCCTTATTTAATCAGAAAGCTTTACTAAAGAAATGGGTGGTGGATCAACATCAGTTAAAATTCACCTCCAGCAGATATAATTTCAACCTCACCCATTATAATTATAAATCTTAAGTTATCTCTTTTCATCATTCTGGACTTAAACACCTCGTAAGATTCTTCAGATACGTACCTCATTAGGATGAGGTTGAGAATTGCCTCCAGACATTTAGTGGTCCACCACATCCATTTATGTTTCGTCCTTTTCGATATCCCCCCCCATCAACCGCTCTATAAGATTTGAATTCTATGGCACCTTTCTTCTTTTGACAGCCATGATTGCAAAGGTTTTCTCAATCAACTCTTCATCCGCTTTCCGGATCGCTGCTTCTGTCACCTTCTGTTCCAAGCCAAGTCCCTTCACGGCAGTTGCTACAGACCAACCGATACTTTTTTATTCCCATCAAACGGTATTTTTATCTGGTGAGATACAGTAATATCCATTGGGATTCACCTCCTCTGCATCCAACATGCTGGATGTGTTTCCCTTAGGATTTTTTATAACCTTAACCGATATTGAAACACGACCAACGTTTTTAAGAGACTAAAATAAAAATAGAACGACCAAAACCTTTTGTCTTTATAAGCCTTCTTTAACTCTTAAATCAGAAAAGAGGAGAGAAGAAAAGAAAAAAGAGGGAAGAGAGAGTGAGAGAGTGTGAGCGAGCGTAAAATGAGACGAGTGCGGGTGATGAAGTTTGGCGGTGGGGCAGTGGCAGATGGTAAAAAGATAAAGACCGTGGCAAATTTGATACGGCAGAGCAAAGAGGAAACAGAGGAAAAGGGGAGCAATGGACTGGTCGTGGTGACTTCCGCAATTTTCGAGATTACTGATATATTGCATGAAAACGCAAGCAGGGTGGCAAAAGAAGGAGACGTGGAAAAGGTAAAAGAATTTGTGAACGAATTAAAAAACAGGCATGAAACTGCGGCATCTGAGGCAATAGGCAATAAGCACGTGTTGAACGTGGTAAAAAAAGAGATAGAAGAAAGAGTGGGGGGAATGGAGAAAGCTTTGGTTGGTATATGTCTGTTGGGCGAATTAACAGCGAGGTCGCTTGACTATATCGTTTCCTTCGGTGAACGATTAGCAGCTCCTATCCTGGCGGGTACGTTACAATCAATGGGTATGGACGCTGTGCATCTCACCGGTGGTGACGCAGGAATAATAACGAATGCCAACTATGGCAATGCACAGTTAACAAGCGATGCGGAAGAAACAATAAGGGGGCGAATTATGCCTTTATTGGACGATAATAAAATACCCGTCGTCAGCGGATATATGGGGGAAACGAAGAACGGGATAACGACAACGCTGGGTAGAGGCGGCTCGGACTATACTGCGACCATAATAGGTGCGGCGATAGATGCCGATGAAGTATGGCTCTGGAAAGAAACCGAAGGAATAATGAGTGCAGACCCCAGGATAATACGGAACGCAAGAAAGATACCCTATATCTCATATATGGAGGCGATGGAACTATCCTATTTCGGCGCTTCGATTCTCCATCCAAGGGCGATAGAACCGGTGATGCGAAAAAGAGTGCCGATACGAGTGAAGAATTTACTCAAGCCTGAAGATACGGGCACGCTTATTGGTGAAGAGCCAGAAAAGACGGAAAAGGCAGCTAAAGCCATTACGCTGATTGAAAACACCTCGATTATAAACATCGCGGGGGCAGGCGTGAGGAGCATATCCGACGTTGCAGCTCGTATATTCTCGGTCTTAGCTGATGAAGGCGTGGAGGTCATCATGATAAGCCAGGGCTCTTCGGAAAGAAACATATCCATCATTATAGAGAGTGCGCAATTAGAAAGAGCCATTGGTGCAATACAGAGGATAAACGCAGAAGGCACGGTGATTAGGGATTTTACGTCTAATAGTGATGTTTGCGCAATGAGTGTTGTTGGAGCAGAAATGGCAGGAACGCCGGGAGTTGCGGGAGAAATCTTTTCCGCTCTTGGCAATGGAGGGATAAGCATAATAATGATCTCACAGGGCAGTTCAGAGTTTAATATTTCGTTCGTGGTAAAAAAGAGGGACGCTTATAAAGCAGCACAAGCGATACATGATATGTTTGAGATGGGAATGTAAAAGGTATTTAATAAACCTATTTATCTTATGAGAACATTAATTTAATGGAAGGATAAAAAAGAAAGTGAGAATAATGACCGAATCAAATTCAAATGTAATAAGCAGTAAGGGCAAGGATAAGCAACGTGAAACTGACCTGCTGGGCAGCGCGGAAATAAAGACAACCGAAGAAATAGAAGTTCCAAAGTTGCTGATTGACCAGGTGATAGGGCAGGAACGCGGCGTGGAAGTGATAAAAAAAGCGGCTAAGCAGAGAAGACACGTGATGCTTATCGGCACCCCCGGTACGGGCAAGTCAATGCTTGGGAGCAGCATGGCGGAATTGCTGCCAAAGGAGGAATTACAGGATATTCTTGTCTATCCCAACCCGGAGGATAAAAACACACCGAAGATACGCGTTGTTCCTTATGGTAAAGGAAAAGAGATAGTAGATGCGCAGAAGTTAGAAGTGAGAAAGCGCCTTCAAATGCGAAATACGTTTGTTATGTTTACTTTCTTCCTCATCATGGGTATGGGTTTGATTTACGCATTACAATTCAGCCCGGTTAAAATTGAGTACATTTTTTGGTCGATAATCGCCGGTGCCGTTATGCTTCTGGTGTTCCGATGGATGATGCCGAAGGAGGAGGCGCTGATGCCGAAGTTGCTTGTCTCCAATACTGGGCGTGAAACCGCACCTTACATAGATGCAACGGGAGCGCATTCAGGAGCGCTGCTCGGCGACGTCAGGCACGACCCATACCAGTCAGGTGGATTGGAGACGCCCGCACACGACAGAGTAGAGGCAGGTGCTATCCACAAGGCGCATAAAGGCGTTCTTTTCATTGACGAGATAAACACACTGAGATTAGAAGCGCAGCAGAACCTGCTTACCGCATTGCAGGAGAAGAAGTATCCGATAACGGGACAATCGGAGAGAAGTGCAGGGGCTATGGTGAAGACCGACCCCGTGCCTTGTGATTTCACCATGATCGCCGCGGGCAATCTGGATGCCGTGGCAGGTATGCATCCTGCTCTTCGTTCTCGAATAAAGGGCTATGGATACGAGATATACATGAAAGATACGATGGACGATACGGAGGAGAACAGAAAAAAGCTTGTCAGGTTCATTGCTCAAGAAGTGAAGCGGGACAAAAAGATACCGCATTTCGATAGAACGGGTGTGGAAGAGATATTAAGGGAAGCGAAGAGGAGAGCAGGCAGAAAAGGCCACCTTACCCTGATATTAAGGGACCTGGGTGGACTGGTGCGTGTGGCGGGCGACATTGCTCGTGCTGAAGGTGCTAAATACGTAACCGGAGAGCATGTGATAAATGGAAAGGCGATGGCTAAATCCGTGGAGCAGCAAGTGGCTGATGAATATCTTGAGCACAAGAAGGACTACAAATTATTCAAAACCGAGGGGTTTGAGGTGGGCAGGGTAAATGGACTCGCGGTAGTGGGAGATTCGGGTGTGATGCTCCCCATAATGGCTGAGGTTACGCCAGCACAATCGAAGGAGGAAGGTAAAGTAATAGCGACAGGTAGATTGCAGGAAATAGCGCAGGAAGCAGTGCAAAACGTTTCCGCAGTGTTCAAGAAGTTCACCGGGAAGAACATATCCACGAAAGACATTCATATTCAATTTGTAGGCACGCACGAAGGCGTGGAGGGCGATTCAGCTTCTATTTCCATTGCTACTGCTGTTATTTCCTCGCTGGAGAACATTCCGGTTAATCAGAGTATAGCGATGACGGGTTCCTTGTCCGTGCGAGGTGACGTTTTGCCTGTGGGTGGAGTAACGCCGAAGGTAGAAGCAGCGGTACAGGCAGGTATCAAAGAGGTGCTGATTCCTCAAGCGAACGTGAATGACGTGCTTATCGAAGATAGGTATAAAGAGAAGGTGAAAATAACACCGGTGGTATCAATAGAGGACGTGCTTGAGCATGTTTTAGCGGGTAAGCTGAAGAAGAAGTTCATAGAGAAGATAAAGAGTTTCACAACGGGTGTGGAGAAGATTATTCCTGAGCGTGTTGTGGATAAAAGTGCGATTCAGCAGTAAACCAAACCAGTGGCGTTCTTAGAAGAAATTTTTTGTAAGCGATTTATCACCGCAGAGAGCGCAGAGTACGCAGAGTTTTAAGACTGTTCAATCATTGTTCCGGTTTTCTGATTGTATATAAAGTATAGGTTCCTTCTATTTAAGACACAGATTTACACTGATTTACGCAGATTTATTTTAGTTTAACCGTGTTGATTCTTATCATCTGTGTTAATCTGTGTCTATAATATAATTTATTTTCTGTTTTCTTATGGAAATCTGTGTAATCTGTGGTTAATAATTTTTAATCACAATTCCCAGACCTTACGAATCCCCAATCGGTTTACGAGTTCAAGAAGAAGTCCCTGCTTATAATTCGTGTATGCTACCTCGTTCGGCACAGCTATTGCTATCTTACGCTCAGATAATTTTGGATATGCATCTTTAAACACCGCTTCAAATTTGCTTTTGTCTATCCACTTCGGTATGTGCTCGGTAATAAAAACCACGGGAAAGTTTTTCCATTCTGTTGCTTCATATACCGATAAGCTATCTGTAACCACGATGTAGAGTGAATCATGCTCTACAAGCGCATTGCACGTGCTAAACAAAAAAGAGTCATCCGTTGAGAATCCGCTGAAATATCCAAACGTATCGCCTATCATTTCACTTCCGGGAATGCTAAGTGTCTCAGCAAGTTTCTCTTTTCGCTTTTCACGCACCATTCTCGTCCTTGCGCCCTCTACAAGTTCGGTTATCTCTTTTTCAACTGTTTCTCGCAGTGGTTCCGTGAGTTTGTTCGTTTTCCATTCTTTTAACTTTTCCTTTGCTTCCTCTATTCTATCCTCACTCTGATTTTGATATAACGCCAGAAATTCAGTTGTTTGCCTTTTTCCATACACGCACAGATTATGCGCGATAAACTCATTTTCTAACGACTGGAAGACCGCAGGCGAAAACATTTCTGCGATGACCATTTTTATACTCGCATATTGCGTGAATCCGCCAGCGCCGTGTTTACCCATTTTCAAAAGCAGTTCTATCATTTTTAGTTTCGCTTTTTCTCCTTCTTCCACTGCTTTATCAATGTAATCCACTAAATCCCCTGGCTGTGGCGAACATTCGGCGGCAAACCTGTCGAAAATCGCTTCATAGCCCGACAGGCACAGATACTCGTCATAAGCGCCTATTTTTATGATGCTCTTTTTTCTAAGCAATTTCAACAAACCCTCGCAGTCATCCTCTTCCTTTCCTGTCATCGCCCGAAAGTTTTTCACAAGCGTTTCATCTGTTGTATAGCCTTTTAGCTGATAAAACAACCCCAGCAGCGTCTTTAGGTCCTCATTTGCGTCTATCAAACCCGAAAGGGTACTTCTATATTCTTCAGGATACATTTTTCTCCTCCTTATCATTATTTCCTAATAACCTATCCATGAGCCAGTCCGTATCGAACGTCACTAAATCGTCGTATCCCTGGCCCGTACCCATGAATAAAATGGGTTTAGAAGTAGAATGCGCAATGGAGATAGCAGTTCCTCCTTTTGCATCTACATCCGTCTTTGCCAGGATGGAACCATCTATTCCCACGGCATCATCGAATTTCTTCGCCCTTTCCACTGCATCGTTCCCTGCCATCGCTTCGTCCACAAATATCACGAGGTCTGGCTTTGTCACCCGGCATATCTTCTTCAACTGCTCCATGAGATTTACGGCTGTATGCATCCTACCTGCGGTGTCCGCCAGAACCACATCCATCTTATTTGCCTCCGCATATTTCACTGCATCATATACAACCGCTGTGGGGTCTGCACCATATTGATGCTTCACCACTCTTATCCCCAGGTTAGATGCGTGTTCCTCTATCTGTTCAGTTGCGCCCGCTCTGTACGTATCCGCAGATGCAAACACCACCGAGTGACCTTTTCCAAGTAACTTCTTCGCCACTTTTGCGATACTCGTTGTCTTTCCTGTGCCGTTCACACCGACAAAAACAATATTTACGGGCTTCTCGCTCTTATCCACGAACTCCTCAAAATCGAATTTGTCCACGTCAACAACATTTACCAACGCATCTCTTATTGCTTCTTTCACCACTTTCGCGGTATTCACACCCCATTTCTTCCTCTTACCTGCTAATTCTCCCTTCACACCAGCAATCAGCTCCTCCACTACGGATAATGCCACGTCACTCTCCAACAACGCCGTTTCCAGATACTCTAACGGTTCTTTCAAATCTTTCTCAGTCAAAATCGTCTCTCCTTCTAATGCCGCCTTTCCTTTCTCGCTTATTTTGTGCTCGATGCTTTTGGAGAAGTTCCGAAGCTTCGTTCTCAGTTTGTCAAACATTGTTCTTCTTTAATTACTCGATTTGTGGTCACTACTTACCCCGTTCTCCCGGTGCCAGCGCTGGTGCCACTATCGGCGATTTGTTGTAATCGTGCCTGCAATTTCTGCGCTTCTTGCTCCAGCTTTTGCATCATTCCGCTCATTTCACGCAGTGTATTTTCTAAATTCTCCTTCTTCTCCTTAAGATACTCCGTTGAAGAAGCAGGGTCTTTTTCTGCACTTACACCGCCGCCTATACTGACGATTATTTTATCTGTATCGCTGAGTGTAACGTAAACCGATGAATTAGCCCCTATTGGCACTATCAGCTCGTCACCTGCTTTCATGTGTTTCAACTGCTTTATCGTCTCTATCGCCTTATCATGCTCTACTATCGCCTGCCGGACAAAAGCCAATTCCTGCGATGTCGCCTCCGCCTGTGCCTGATATTGGCGCAATTTTAATAGCAAAGACTGCGCTTCTGCTTGCTGTTCTCTCTCTCCTCCACGTACTCCTCTTTCTTCCATTTTTATCCCCTTAATTTCCTTCAAGAAATAATGTTCTATTACAATACTAACTTTTTCTTTAACACTTAAAAATAAAATTGTTGAACGATGAAAATAAAAGGCAGAAGCATCTCAAAAGGCGTAGCCTCCGGGAAAGCATTAATATCAAAACAGAAAATATCCTTTCTCGGTGCCGTAGACCCGGTCACAGGCGTTATCATGGATAAATCGCTTGACATCTATGGAGAAGAGATAACCAATCGTATTTTGATATTCCCGGGCGGAAAAGGTTCAACTGTTGGCTCTTATGTGATATATCAGCTTAAGAAGCATGGAAAAAGCCCGTGTGCTATGATTGTTCAGCGTGTAGATACGATAGTGGCAGTGGGGGCGATAATAGCGGAGATACCGGCTGTTGATTCGCTTGAGACCGACCCACTCGAAGGCGAACTGATACGGGACGGAGAGGAGGTGCTTGTAAATGGAACCAGTGGCTACATCGAATTACAATGAAGCAGAAGAAACAAAAACGAGGAAAACGCTGGAAAAGCAAGGATACCACTTTGTAGGCACGCACAAGCACAGCGCGGTGAAAACGTGTTTATGGCTCTGGAAATCTATCAGAGGTGAAGGGAATTGTTATAAGGGCAAATTTTACGGCATTTCTGCCCATAGATGCGTCCAGATGACACCATCCATTTTCTGCAATCAGCGATGCGTTCATTGCTGGCGCCCTCTTGAAGCATTCAACATAAACACAGGGGCAGGAGCAGAAGAGGTTGTTTGGGATTCGCCGGAAGAGATAGCAGAAGGCTGTCTAAAAGAGCAAAAGAGGCTCATTTCCGGGTTTAAAGGCTCGCCAAAGACTGACATGGATGTCTTTGCCGAAGCGGAGAGTCCCAAGCACGTTGCTATTTCGCTTATTGGCGAGCCTACTTTATATCCCTATTTAAAGGAGCTTATACAGGAATTCCATTCGTATGGCATGACCACTTTTGTGGTGACAAACGGCACGAATCCCGATGTTGTACGAGAAATAGAGCCCACGCAGTTGTATTTGTCCTTGAATGCTCCGGATGAAACCATTTATAAACGAGTTGCACATGCCGACTACTGGTCGCAGGTAAACGAATCGCTGGACGAGCTAAGCATGAAGAAGAGAAAAACGAGAACGGTTATAAGGATTACCTGCATGCAGGGGCTGAACATGCTAAATCCTGCGGGGTATGCGGAATTGTTAAAAATAGCGAATCCTGATTTTATCGAGGTGAAGGCGTACATGCACCTTGGGTATTCGAGGAAACGATTGTCCCGCGAAGCTATGCCTGCGCATCGTCAGGTAAAGGAGTTTGCAAGTGAAATTACAGAACGTTTAGCAGCGGCTGCTTCTGATGTTAAGGCTAATTATAATTACCGGATTGTGGATGAATCGGAGATAAGTAGAGTGGTTCTTATTTCAAACGTTTCTTTGGAAAAGAAAGCTTTGCTAAGCTTAAGGTGACTTTTATCCGCACAGCGACATTGACCTTCTTCTGGTATCTGATGAGTTCCCGGATGACTGGTTCAAGCGACAGGAGAAATTATACTTTTTGAAGTCGAAACAGATTGAACCTATTGGTTACGCCACGCCTGAAATACGCGGGATGATAGCGGAAGGCAATAAGTTTATCGAGAACGTTTTCCGGGAGGGAAAAGAGATTGAACTAAATAAGTTTCGTGTAAGATGCGTGGAGAGGTGGGAAAGGGATGCTTGGGATTTTTGTAGTTGTTGCTTACCGCAAAGCACGCAGAGAACATTTCAAAGCAATCTAAATCATTAAAAATCTCCGCGGTCTCGGCGCTCTCCGCGGTGTTAAATCCCTATGTTTTTAGACTCTGCCGCTAAACATTCGTTATTTTCCAAACAACGTTGAAAGAAGCGTCTTTCTCGTTTCGCACATTTCCGCAAAGACGCATTTATCGCAAGGTGCATTCCCCCCTTTCTCCGGGAAAACACCACCTTTTATCCGCTTTACTCGTTTCAATATCTGTAAAGCAAGCGCTCTGTCTCTCCGCCTTATCTGCGTTTCTCGGAATTCCGCATTCCTTATGTATTCTACAAATCCTCTTTTTACCGTTGTTTCAAATCCAAATTCTTCCTCGATAAGCATTGCATACGCCGCTAATTGCACCCTGTCGCTTTTCCACACGCTATACTCAGGGCACTTCCCTGTTTTTATCATGCATGGAATAACTTCTTCCTCTGTTCTTATCAGCTTGTCCACACTGCCGCTCATGCTCAACTTTTCCGATAACATCGCATGTTCTCGCTCGTATCCATAAGCGTTCTCTAACTCTAACAGTCCGTTTTCAGTCCTTACCTTCTCCAGCCAATCGCCATTCTCCGTGTTCGTACTCATACTCAGGTTGCGAATGAAATCTTCTTTTACTTCCTCAAAGAAATCCTTCTCCACATCTTTCAGTTCTTCCTTGTATATCATTTCCACGCCATCCACAGTATCATCAATTACTCGTTTCGCATGCTCTTCTTCCGTTTCCGTTTCTGATTCTGCTTCTGGCTCTGGTTCTGGGTCATCCTCTTTTCTCTCTCCGTAAAATTTATGTAAATTAAACGCCAACTCCTTCAGCAGAATAGATTCAATAAATCCTCTTTCTTTCCCCTTTGCCATCCCCTCATGATGCTCTTTTGCACTGAAATACACCAGTCGGGGACATATCAAATATCGTGTCAAATCAGAAACTTTAACTTTTACTTGGCTTTTCATAGTTTAAATATATTTATGTTTTATCTTTGTACTATTATTTGATATCATATTATAACATAGGAGGAAATAAGGGAAAAATGTTTGAGGCTAAGATAGATGCGAACATCTTGAAGGGATGCATAGAATCAATTACAGCGATAGTGGATGAAGGGAAGTTAAGAATAGCGGAGGATGGCTTAAAGTTGAGAGCGGTTGACCCTGCGAATGTGGCAATGGTCTCTTTCGAGTTGCAAAGCGATGCTTTTGACGATTTTAGGTTTACACCTAAGGATGCAGAGTCGGAAGCCGTACCTGAAGGGGAACCCACAGCCAAATCGCAGGTCACGGAGGCGACGGAAATAGGCATAGATTTCGTGAAGTTGCTTGGAATCCTCGGGGTCGGCGGCAGGGAAGAAGTTGAGCTGGAACTGGACGAGCACGCTCAAAAGTTGTTTACAAGGATGGGCAGTCTCGCTTACACTATTTCCTTGCTTGACCCCTCTTCGTTACGAAAAGAGCCGAAGGTCCCGGAACTTGAGTTTCCGGCGCAGGTAATTATCGAAACGGAAGAGTTCAGAAGAACCATACGCGCTGCGGAGAAGATAGGTGACCACATTGCGCTTGGTCTAGATGGGGAACTATTCTATATGGAAGCGGAAGGGGAAATGGATAAACTGAGGTTGGGATTAAGAAAGGAGCAATTGATATCCCTGACACCGGGCACGCTTCATTCTTTATACTCGCTTGACTATATCACGGCAATGAGTAAAGGAATGAGCCATGCAGAGAATATAACGCTCAACCTTGGTAAGGACTATCCGCTGCAGATGGAATTTGAAGTAGCAGAGGGCAAAGGAAAAGTCACTTATTTGCTGGCACCGAGAATAGAGTCCGAATAAGAGCGGGCAATGGTTCTGTCTAAAAATCAAGTGATTTGTCACCGCGGAGAGCGCAGAGCACGCAGAGTTTTAATTGCAATTTGTTATCTCTGCATCAACCTGTTCACCGCATTGATAAACGCCTCTACCGAAGCCATTACAATGTCTTCACGTACGCCGCGTGCCGTTACAAACCTATCACCTTTCTTTACACCCACGATTACTTCTGCAAGCGCATCTGAACCGCCGGTTATCGCTTCTATCCTGAAGTCTTTAAGCTCAATGTCACCGTCTATTTCCCCGCCTATTACCTGTTGAATCGCTTTTAACGCGGCATCTACCGGACCGAGCCCCATCTGTGCGGACGTGCATTCCTTCCCTCGCACTACCGCTTTCAGTGATGCTGTCGGTATCAAATTGTTCCCGGTCATCACCGAGAGCTCTTTCAGTACTACTATTCGCTCGTGCCGTGCAATTTCACCCATTACCACTTCCGCTATGCTAAACAGGTCGTCATCGGTAACTCGTTTACCGCTCGCACCAAGCTCCTTTATCCTTTCAAGTATTTCTTCCAGCTCTTCTTTCGATGGCGACATCCCGATTTCCGATAATTTCTTCTCTACCGAATGCTTTCCCGTATGCTTGCCGAGCACAATGCGCCTTCTATGTCCCACCATTTCAGGCGTCATTATCCCGGGCTCAAACGTATCAGTCCTTACTATCACGCCGTGCGTGTGTATCCCGGACTCGTGAGAGAACGCATTGTCGCCAACCACGGGTTTTGTTACGGGGATTGGTATGCCTGTTATGCGTTCAATAAGCTTTGCCATCTCGAATAACCGTTCTGTTTTTATGTTCGTTTTCAGCCCGTAAATCGCGTTCAAGCTCATCACCGTCTCAACGAGGTCTGCATTTCCCGCTCGTTCGCCTATTCCATTCACCGATACCTGAACTTCCGAAGCACCTGCTTTTACTGCCGCCAAACTGTTCGCTACCGCGAGCCCGAAGTCGTTATGGCAGTGTATGCTGATTGGAACCTTCACGGCACGATATATCTCGCCCACAAGTTCATACATCGCAAACGGTTCGCTGATGCCCACGGTATCAGGCACATTTAAGATGTCCGCACCTCCTTCCTCTGCGGTTTTGTATAAATCTATCAAAAACTCCAATCGCGTCCGCGTTGCATCCATTGCAGAGAACATGCACATAAAACCGCGTTCCTTGACATATCTCGTCATCTTATAGGCTTGCTCCTTCACCTTGGCTTCGCTCATCTTTGTCGTGTGCTCTCGCTGAATCTCTGAGCTCGGCACGAATATATGAATCATGTCAACGCCACAATCCACGCAAGCGTCAATATCCTGCGTTAGAATCCTTGCCAGTCCGCATATCTTCGCTGAAAGCCCCTCGTCACAGATAAGCTGGACGACTTCCTTCTCCTCCTTTGACGTAATCGGAGTTCCTGCTTCTATTATGTCCACGCCAAGCGCGTCCAACTGCCTTGCAATCGTTCTCTTCTGCTCGGTGGTAAACGAAATGCCTGGCGTTTGCTCGCCATCTCGCAGTGTCGTATCGAAGATTTCTATTGTTCTGTTCTTTTCGTGCATTGCTCGGTTCCCCCTTGTAATAATCTGCTCTAATTTAATGGTTTAAAAATAAAAATAAATTCCAACGCAGAGCACACGGAGAACGCAGAGGCACCAGAAAACATAAGCAATTTTTGACAGGGTTGAATTCTTAGCGGTTGTTACACCCGAATAAAAGATGCAGGTGTCAACGCCGCCTACGCCTCGCCACAGCCAAAATAGCACTCGCCACGACAACAGCAATAATCAAATCGCACATGTTTACAGGTATCTTTTTTTGTACTTCTTCCCATCCATCCCCGGTCTCATTTAAAAATTCACCTTCACCTACTGTTTCATTCCCTTCTTTCACCGCTTCAGACGCAGGCTCTGTCAAAGATTCGTTTTTCGGTATTGGTTCTTTACCCTTTTCCACCAGTACCACCTCCTTTTCATCCGATGCCCTTCCACTGATGTCCACCGCTACGTTATATTTGCCGGGTAACAGCCGCAACCCACTCGTATCGATGCTTGCAGTCACGCTGCCGTTCTTGACCTCAGGGGAATTCTTTTTTATGATACTTGAGTTCTGTGATAGCGAAATAAAAGCCTTTTCGCCTTCTCTTATGTTCGTCTTGGCGTTCACACTTATCGCTGTGCCTATTTCCACGGTTTCCGGTACCGTTAAAATGACTTCTGGCGCGGAAACAGAGAAACAAGCCTTCACGTACAAGTCGTCACTGCCTACAAAGGTTATTGCATCCATGAGGTATGCCACCCTCTGCTCTAAAGTCTTGCTTTCGCCTCCTATTTCCCACTTACCATTTTTTATTGCCCTGGTTCTCCCATCTTCTCCTTTGTCAAGCGCAATCACCGTATAATCTCCAAAATCCCGCGCGCTAAGAGTTTTAGTCCACTTGCCTTCTTCAACAAAAGTCGCGTTTGCAGGTGCCGGACTCCTATTTTCTGTGTATGGAAACATTACTTCGCCTCGGTAGTTGAAGACGATAACATAAACGTGGTCAGCACCGGTAGCTGTACCACTTATTACTACGGGGTCACTCTTAGCTATGCATTTTGAAACTGTCATATTAAATGCAGGGGAATTCAAGATTATGGATGATGATGCGTCCACACCCTCTTCACTCTGCCAGTTCTCAGGGACTTCACCATCAATGGAAATTTCTTCAGGATCAGGACGATCGTCAACTATAAAAACTTTTATTCCATAGTAGCCGTCGAGTTCCCCACCTGTGTCCCAGTACCACTCAAATTCATCATCAACTATTGCTGCATCGGCTTTATAGACGTCATCAATTACGAAAACGGCTAAATAACCATAGTCGGAAGTTCCTTCTATGTGCACAATGTCACCGACAGTTGCAATTTTTTTTTTAAGCACTTCTAAGGTCATTTTTCCTTTCTTTATCAGCACATATCGGTTTTCCGCACATTCTGGAAACTCAACCACCTCAACTGTTACTTTATACCTGCCGTAGTCCACATTTTCTGTTGAAATCCTTACTCTTTTCTTACCTTCTTCGTCAAGAGTTAGTGTCCTTTCTGTCCACTTGGGAATATCTTCAACAGTTACATTCACGTCTTTCTTATAGAACGAACTCTGTATTGTTATAACAATGTCCTCCCAGTCCTTTACGACTTCATCGGCACACTCCATTTCCAGATACCACTTCTCAACTGTTATTGTCACGTCCTCCTCCACCTCTGTTGCATAGTCTTCCAAGATTATCTTGTATGTACCCTTTCTCATGTCCAGTCGCGTGGTGTTGAAAACAAGCTCCCCCGCCGTATTATTTGTTATTCCCTCTACCAGATTACCATTGGCATCAACAGGGTCAGAGGTAAACTTCGGCTTCCCACCCACCTCCGTGTAATCCACAAGAACCTCGTATATGTCTTGGGAAATGTCATTCATTATCGAATATCCATCCGAGTCTTCGATAGTTAGCTTCATCACACCTTCCTTCTTGTTGTTCGTTTTTAGTGAGAGGTTGAAACTCGCTTTCTCTTGCACTTTATCTATATCGTCCACAAGCTTCAAACTGAAAGACTGTTTATCAACGCTGAACCAGCAACCATCACCTTCAGCATCGTAAACTTTGAAGAAGTAGCCGGTTTTCATACCCTCCGAATCCCAGGACTCGTTCTTTTTCACGGAATAGTCAGCACAGCCTGATTTCTTATCGCCCTCGTGGTTATAGGGTCCTGAGACGGTGACATCCACTGAATTACCCGTTTCGTTGTTCACAAACTTGATTCGTTCACCTTCATATACCGTAATCGTTTTTGTTTCCGCATCGGCATCATAAGGGAGTTCTTCGCGATAAGTTATATTACCGCCCTCTTTAGTAAACGTTCTATCGACAGCTTTCGCTGTTATCGTAGAAGAAAAAGCAATAAGCACTATCGCCATTATTATCATAATTACCGCTGCGACACCGATGACCTTTTTCATGCGCATTCCTTCTCCCCCTTCTTTTCCCCCTGTCATCCTTTCTTAAATTCTTAAATTCTTAAATGATATAATAAGATTGATACTTCATAACCTATAATACTTATTTATAAATACTGATGTTTTTTTTTATAGGTTTCGAAAGAACGAGAAAATAAATTATTGACGCAGATTAACGCAGATGATTAAAAATAGCCTAACCTAACCTAACAAAAGAAAAAATCACTGTAAATCCGTGTCTTAAATAGAAGGAAGTTATACATTATATAAAATGTTTCTCGTGAAAATCTGTGTAATCTTGTGATAATTATAATGCAATGCAAACATACACCGCAATATTTATATCTTCTTTGCTTACTACATTTGCAACATGGATAAAGAGTTCGTAATCAGTTACCTGAAAAACTCGCGAAGTATCGCCATCGTCAGCCGATACGAGAGGGCTCATAGAATTCATGCACGCATTCAACTTGAACCTTGGGATAATCGTGACTAAGGACGTGCTTAAGCCCGAGATAATCGCAGCAGGTAAGGAGATAATCTTCATCCCTCTCTGGCTCTTCCTGCTGCTTCTGTAACAAACTTTCTTTCCCAAAGAAATCATGTTTGATCAAAGAAACTTCCGCAAAGCGTTTCTGATAAAACTTTTCTTAAAAGTTTTGCGAAGCGTTTTTGATAAAACTTTTCTTAAAAGTTTTATGGTTCAACTTCCCTCCATTGGAGGATACACAAACACTCCATGCTTCGTCACGTCAAAGTCTACACCGCAGAATTTATCCACATATTCCTGATGGATTGCTTGTGGGTCCAAATCCTCAAATTCTTCGGGATAGGACCACTTTGCCATGTATGTGAGACCAACAGGATATACAGAGCCAAAAGAGATGCTTCCATCCATTAAATAAACACGCTCGTCTTCTACTGCTGTTACATTACCAAATCCGGGTAACTCTATTATTCTCTTATATTCTTCCTCCATCCCGGATTCATCGTCGGTCTTGTAACCACCCTTGCGAGAAAGTCCAACGATAACGTCTGAGTCTTGCTCTAAAATCTTTTCTGTGTCTATTGTTGGATAGGGTCCCACAAGCTCTGCTGTTAGGGCTATGTTATCCCCGCCTGCGAGCTCACAAAGCTGATGCATTCCTGTTCCTTCTGAATACGTCTTACGTTCACTTATTGAGTCCACATTGCTCTTATCGAGGAAAACCTTTGGCTTCTCATCTTCTGGAATCTCTGACACTTTATCTTCTACTACTCCAACACATTTATCATGCCACTCGAGATATTTATTTGCATTCGATTCTTCCCCAAGTAAATAGCCGAACGTTTCCATGCCCTCTCTGAGTTCTTCTGGCTTGAAGAAGTCCAATCGAATGACCGTTATGGTCGGAGGGAGTTTGTCCTCTATATATTCAGGGCCCGGCCATGTCCCATACGCAAACACAGCATCGGGTTCTAATTGCAGCACCGCCTCAGGGTCAATCTCCTTCCATCCTCCGACTATCGGTTTTTTACTTATCTCCGGGAAGAAACCAGTTCTTTTTGCTATCGTGTCACTAATGCCAACTATTCTGTCATCGGCTCCTAAAACACGAATCGTTTCCGCAACATCAGTATTCAGCACGACTATTCTCCTCAGCGGCTTGTATATCGTGACATTTTCACCAGTCGCAGTCGTAATTGTCCTTGGATACCACCCCTGGTAAAAATAAATACAGGCAAGTTTACGCAGTTCTGTTTTTTCGAGATATTCCGTTTCTTCTCCTAAATACGTTGCTTTCATGTAAGCCATGACTGCATCTATTACCTCAGCTCTCGATACAGAATCAATGTCAACACCACCAGTATTCGCAGCAGCCGCAGCCGCAACTACAGGAGTAGAAGCCGTGGCTATTACCGATATTAGAATCAATACCACCAACATGCAATAGAATACTCCTTTTCTTTTTCTTGTACTTAATTTCATCTTCCTTCTTCACCTCTTTTTTTTCGCAAAAGCTACCGCAACTACAAATACAAATAGTCCTACAAATGCGAATACTGCTCCAAAGTCCGTTAATTTTAATGCAGATGTCGAACTCGAAGAAGAAGAGAGAGTTGGTGTTGGCGTTGCTGTTACTGTTAGAGCGCTAAAAGAGGTTTCAGATTCCTCTTGCTCTCTTTTTTCTTCCTCGCAATGCAAACACGGTATTATCACACATACCGGATTTGATTCGTGTTTGTTTATCCCATTCTTATAAACAGCTTTGAAAACTGTGGTGCTTTCCCTTTCCTCTGTTTTATTGACCTTAAACACAGCAATGGCAGACTCGCCAGACTTTATCTTACCAATGTACACTCTTTCCGGCTGGCATTCCACCCCTCTTGCGTTTGAAACCGTAGCAACAACATAGACGCCGTTAACGTCAGATAACCCTTCATTTATAACCTCTAAAGAGACCTCGTTTTCAAAAACTTCCTGAAGCAACAGGTTTACTGTGCCTGTGACCACAATCGGAATAAAGTAACGAATGCCTTTGCTACTTTTGCCTTCCATATCTTCAATGTCAGCAAGGAACTTCAGCATATGTATACCTTCTCCCGACGGTGCTTTTATTTTAAATGCAAGGTCAACTTTGCTATCCGGTCCCAGTACACCAGCAGAGCTATAGCTGTTATAGACCTTAAATTCCCGCTCAACGATATAAGCTTCTTTTATGTATGCATCCATTGTGAACCTTGTCTCGGCGTCAATGTCTATGACGTAACCCCCGGTACCTTTTATCTCACTTCTTATATCTACGTCCTTTTCTATTGGCTTATCTTGCATATTCTTAAGCGTTATCGTAAGCACGCCCACATCACCAGGCATTAACGTCTCCGGGCTGAGTTCGTAATCATACACCATCACAGATGGTCTAGGATTGGGTGCAATTGCACACTTGTTTAATAGGTCGTCTATATCATCTGCGAAAACTGTGTTCGTGGAGTAAAACAAGACCCACACAAATAACAGGCAAAAAAACACCGCTTTTAACTTATTCACAACCCTCTCCTCCTTTTCTTCTTCTACTAAATAAAAACAGAACTGCTACTACAAACAATCCAGCAAGCCCAAATACCACTTCAAATCCGGGTACTGGAGGAGAAGGTGTTCCCGCCATACTCACAGAAACGCTCGTGCTACCACTATTTCCTTCCTTTTCATTCAAGGCATCATACCACGTTCCACCGAAAGTTCCACTTCCTTCTGATGGTGCTCGCACTTTATATTTTATCGAAGTTTCGTTGACTACTACGAAGACAACCTTTTGTCCTGACATATTGAAAGTTTGATTTGAAGGATGTGTAGTGCTGACAAAACCAAAACCATCTGGAATCGTCTCTACGATGCCACCGATTTGGAGCCATGCTATGTCCAACGTGACATCGAATGTTGAACCTGAGGTTGGGTTCATCATGGATAGGGTGCGCGTTACCGTGGTATCAGTTGCTTTAGCAGTGGCAATGGATGTGAGTACAATAGAGCTTGTCGAAATTACAAGTATCATCATGGCTATAGTTAATAATAATAATATCGCCAGTATTTTCTTATTATTCTTGTTCATGTTCTTTAATTTTATGACTTGATTACTTAAATCTTTCTTTGCTTTCTTAGCAGATACGCTACTGCAATTAGCATAAATAACGAAATTGTAAGTTCAAATCCAGGTGCTTTTGTTTCTTCTTCTTCTTCTTCTTCTTCTGCTTTTTTCTTTTCTTCGGGTCTTGGTGTAGCAGTGGTTGGAGTGGGTGTAGGTGTTGGTGTCGCACTCACGGAAGAAGCAGGAGTTGCAGTAGGTGTGGGTGAAGGTGTTGAGGTTATATTTACCGCCGAAGTAGGAGTCGTGCCAACTGCAGCTGTTACGTTCCATATCCAGGTGTGCATATCCGAGAGACCCGTTTCTCTGCTGGTTCCGATTGCCGAGACGTTCCAGATGCCCAAAACCGCACTCGTGTTTGTATACGTGGCTTCTGTTACATCTTCATCTGTTTGTACTTCCGTGCCATTTATTTGCCAGACGACATCCACTGATTGGTCTATGGAAATAGCGAACGTTCGTGATTCTCCTTCTATGTTGTTTATTTCCGTGTCAACGGGTTCCTGGGAGGTTATGACCGGAGGGATAGGTTCTTCCTCTTCTTCTTCTTCATAAGTTATCACCAAGAATGCGTTCGTGGGCATCATATTATCACCATCATCGCCTTGAATTACCTCGTTATCATAATCTTCAAGATAGCCGGTCACGTCAAATGCTGCTATCCCAACTTCAGCTACTTCTGATTCTACACTCATTGAAATACCCTCTATTTCCTCATCACTGCTGCATGAGCCGTGGTATCCGCAGTACACGTCCTGTCCTATTTCAACACCATTAAAATATACATAGTTATGGCGTCCTTCAGGTGGCTCCAATTCAGCCCATGGCGATACAACACCAAGTGCTGCTTTCTCGATTTCTAAATCCACCGGCTCTTCTGGTTCCTGGAATGTTGCCATGTTCTTACATTCATCTAAACTAAGATAACCTCCACCTTTTCTTCTTCCTCCCATTAGGAGGTCTGCACCTTCATTTATCCAGTACTCACGCATGGGTGCAGTTTTATCCTCATAGACGAGTATAATGCCCGGTGCAGCAATGCTGAACATGGACGCTCCGGTTCTCTCCACGGTTACGGTGTAAGTGCCACTACCTTGAATATTATCCGTTAAATTGTAAACGTAATTACCCCAAGGATGGTTGTTTGAGCCCCAGCATTTGATGTCGTTGTAGCTCGCATCAAGTGAAACAGTGGTTCCATCAATGCTTACTTCCATCTCAGGGCAGCTCTTTTCATCTGATTTATGCCATGTGTAATAGACATTAAGACGTGCAAGCACAACCGATGCACCCTCTGGGAGTGTTATTTCGTAGGTCGTATCTTTAGATGCACCCGCACTATACAAACCCCAATATTCACCATCCCCGGTCGTGAAGATGAGACCACCGTGAACCGTGCCCTGAGCAATATTTTCCAAAGGTTTTTCGTCTGCCCTGTATCCATTGTAACACGCTCTCTCTACCACAGTTTTCTCGTTGTCGGTGGTTGTCTCCTCGCTCTCAGCTTTGCAGTCAACCATAGCTCTAAACTCGTATTCTCTAGATGTATCAGTAAAGGAGCAGTCGTCATCAAAGCAGTCATCTCCAATAGGAGTCCAATCGAATTTCACCTTTTCCGATTGCCCTGCTTCCAAACTCGATAGTTCTTGCTTGCCAAAGAACTCATTATCTATCCACAAGCTCACGTTAAATACTTCTGCATCTCCAGCGCCATCTTTGTTCTCAACCGTAACAACCACATAGTTTTCAAGATTGAACCAGGGTTCTCCTTTAAAGGTTTCATCCTCCTCGTCGTAGTAATGGTAAGGTTTAATCTCAGCGATGGTAAGGTCGGGCTTTAGTTCCTCCTCCTGTGCTAAAACCGGTGCAGGGATGCTCATGCATAAAAGCAAAAGTAAAAACAAGCACGATAATGCGATTGCAATTATCGTGGCAGTGTATGTTTTTTTCATTTTTTCCTCATTTGAACTTTATTCCAATCTTATCGCCGGTATCCAGTCATTATGCTCCTTCCCATTTGCATCCACAAACTTCGTGCAGGTGATTGTTCCTCCAGTTACGTCCTTACTTTCCTCATGGATGATCTGCGGATAAGAGCCTGTGCGTATGGTGTAGTTGTATTCGTGGTCTTTCTGTAGTGTAACATAAGGTGCACCTGTTACGTTCTGTAGTGTTATGTTATGGTAATCCCCGATGTATCCGTTCCAGGTGCCGTTTGCTATCAGATAATCGTTTTCACGTAATTCAATGGACTTGGTGTGTCCTCCAGTTCCTGTGCATGGATACGTATACACTTTGCTGATATTGATGTTACACGAAGGTATAATTTTGCCTTCGTGTAGACCCATTATGCTTGGATACGGATTAGCTGGTGCATGTGTATCAAAGAAATCTTCTGTACCATATTTCAACGCTAAAAAAGTAACCATCAAACGCTCATTATCACCAAGCGAGGAATAACTAATCTGATTGCTCGTTGAGCTTATATAACTTGGTGGTATGTCAGTCCAATAATAAGCCACATCACTATACCCACTATTATACGTAATGTTCGGTGCATTAATGCCATTTCCATTTAGAGATGGCCAGCTGTTTTCACCAATGCAGTGTGGATAACCATGAGTGAAGTATTCTACCGATGATATGTTGTCAGGGTCAATTGGACCAGTATTAGCCGTTTCAGGGAAATTTACGTGATATGGTGCACTCCCCTTGTCCGGATTTTCTTCTCCCTCTTTGATCCAGTACTGCATTTCTGGCATGCTCTTGTTCTCATATACAACGAGAAGTGAAAAGTGGGTTATCTGTTCGCTGGTCCAGAAAGTTATGGTGTTGTTGCCAGTTACTACGTAAGGACTTGCGTTGTAGGTGACAAAACAAACACCACAGCCGGTACAACTCACTGTGCAGCCTGTTCCTTCCAGTGTGCTGCCTTCTGGTGTCGCATCCCAATTACAAAAAGGTAATGAGGAAGGTTCCGTGAAACTATAGCTATCAGTATGCCCGTTAATGGTGATGTTCCAGTATGTAACTCTATCAGGTTTAGAAGAACCAAGCCAAATGCTTGGATGAAACCGGACTATTCTTCTACCATCTGGCACATTTCCAAATGTCTCGGTTTGAGTAGCACCAGGATTATCATAATGACCTTTTACGTCAATGTAAATGCCGCCGTGAGCTGTGCCATTGCACCAATTGCTGAATGGACATCCAGCCCCATATTCTCCAGCACTCGCCGTGGTGCACAAAGCGGCCAGCACCGTTAACATCGTAATTGCTACTATTGCATGTTTTTTTTTCATTTTTTATCGGCTCCTCTTAATTGTTGTCCCTGCCCAAGGTTCATAGTCAATGAACACACCGCCATTGACAGTGCCATTCATTCTCGTTTCTACTGGCCATCCATCAAAGTTGTAGTTAGCTGCCACCGGAACTGCCATCAAGCACAGCATGATGACGTAAATTATCGCAATAATGCTTACCTGCAAATATTTTATTTTTTTCGTTTTCAACTCTGCACCCCTTTTGTTATCTTATAACTACGATATCAATAAAAAATAAAAAGCCCCTTGATAGGAGCTATCTTTTGTCTTTTTTTTCTCTTTTTATGGGTTTAACTTAGCTAATGATTGTGCTGCAAGCTCAACTGGAATCTCTG
>QBUL01000130.1 GCA_013180605.1 Candidatus Methanophagaceae archaeon GoMg1
CCCTCATCTCTCGTGCAGCTTCGTGGCACACAATCATCAGCATATCGAACTACCTCATAGCCAAGTTCTGCCATCCTTTCATCGAAGTAATGCAGATATATATTAGCTAGAAGAGGTGATATGACGCCGCCCTGCGGCGTGCCGATGACATTCTCTCTCAATCCCAGTCCCTGTTCCATTATATCAGCCTTGAGAAAAGCTCTTATCAGTCTCAAGACCCGACCGTCACTTATTCGTTCTGCAATTGCATCCATGAGTTTCTCATGATTCACCATATCAAAGAAGGCTTTTATGTCTGCGTCTAGTACCCATTCGTGTCCTTCATCTCTGACAGCTTCTATCTGCTCTATCGCTTGTTTCGCACTTCTTTCAGCTCGGTATCCGTAGCTTGAGTCCAAAAACTCAGCTTCAAATATCGGTTCAATGACATTCTTCAAGGCTTGTTGTACCACTCTATCTCTGATTATTGGAATCCCCAACGGTCGTTGTTTACCATCTGACTTCGGTATATATATCCTATTCACTGGCATAGGCTCATACTTGTCCTGCCTCAGTAGTCGCTGAATCTCATTGAGATTCCGCTCCAGATTGCGCTCAAATTCGTCAATAGTGACTTTGTCTATTCCCGCAGCACCTTTGTTCTTCTTCACTTTCTTCCATGCTTCGTTAAGATTCTTCCAATTCCAGACCTTATCAATCAAGGAATGGACTTTCCTTTTTCGCTCTTTTCTCACCAACATCCAACAGATTGCTTCAATACCCAGACCATTTCGGCAATCGGCGTAGCGTCTTTCTCTTGAGCTTACTTTCACCGATTTCCTACTTGATTTACGCATCTATCTCTCCTGTTCTTCAGTTTCGCCAAAGCAGGACCCCTTCGCATAATCGGTGTTTTATCCTCCCAACTGTCACCAGCGTTCACGGGCACCGACATCATCGCTACTATGAGTCCGTCCGACTTCTCGCATCGCATCATTCCGGCTTTCCCATTCAGGTTATACCTTCCTTACCTCTCTCGAGGACGATACGAGATCTCCCTCGGTCGCCTAACCACCCTTTCGCCTTCATCCCGACCCTAAGCAGACATGCTAGCCCTCTATGGGAATCTCCCGTTTTTGGGACCGCGATTACATACGGTAAGCCCGTCCCCATAGAGGCATCGAACTTCCCCAAAGTGACGGAGGGTCGTCGCTTAGCATATCCCACCACTGGTTCGCTTGTACTTCGGGCTAAAGACCGCCTCAGGCTCTTCAGATTCCCCCTCACGAGGGACACCCTGCCACTATTGGCTTCTACACCGATACGGGTAAACAGCACAGAAGGGATTTTAACCCTCTGGCTGATTAGGCTACGAGGCACAGGTCCCGCAAACCCTGAAAGGGTTTATTCCACAAGATTATTTATAAACTTTTTTTTGTTTTTTCTTTTAGCATAGGTTTTCTTTTTGTAAAAAAGAAAAAGAGTGGGGGTTAATCTCGTAAAATCTCGTGGTTTATTAATTGCAATTTGTTACTGGAATGACTATATCTAATGAAACTGCACCGACTTTATTTCCAGAACGCGGGTAATCTCATCTATGATTTCACGTATTTTACCTTTTACTCCCTTCCATGCTTCCTGAACCGGAACCGCGGTATAAACGTATTTGAGCCTTTTACCCGCTTCTACCCGCTTAATTATAAATCCTTCCTGGTCTAATCGCAGGATATATTTCCGTATCGTTCGCTCTGAAAGATGCAGCAGGTTTTGTATTTGTTTTATCGTTAACGAAGAGGTCAGTAAAAGATTGTAAATTTTAATTTCTACGGGCTTAAAATTGAGAAACCCTAAAATAACGTTCAATAACTCTGCGGGTCTCTTCTCTTCTGTCAGCGCCTTTTCTATATCCCCGATATAATCCCTCTTTACCATGATTGATTTATACTATGAACAAATTACTATATAAAGTTTCATAGGTATGTATTTTTCTTCGCTTTTCACGCGAAACAAATCTTCTTTCATTGTAATATAAAATATAACCTCCTTCTATTTGAGACACGGATTTACACGAGATTTTTCATTCTTCTTTTTGCATGGGTTTTACTTGCATCATGCATCCTGTATCATTTTCTTGTGCTAATCTCGTGTAATCTCGTGGTTTTTAATTCATATTTCTCTTAACCTTTCCACGGCGCCATCATATTCTTTAATCAAATAATAAGCCTCTATTCCCGCTTTTCTGCTATTGTTTACCATTATCTTTCCCTCATTCTAATTAGAATTTCTAAAGGGTCCTCTCTTAGTTCAATACCTTCTTCTTTTTGCTTCTGCTCCAATTCTTCCGCAAGCTTTAACAATCCTTTTGGTTTAACCGGCTCTATTCTTATCCTCATTTTCGCGCTTTCGGGGAAATCTACCTTTTTCAATGGTTTAAATACCCCCCTCTCGTAAATTACCTCTATTTCCTTTGCCATAATAAGTATGATATTAACATTGACGACATAAATATTTAATTTTAATCTTTATTGCTAGATTTGGTTTCCCTGTGTTAGAATATTATCGTCACAACTTCAACCCTTGTTTTCAAACCTTCTTTCTGAAGAAAGAAGCTTTACCAAGAAAGTATGGTTTTTGCTTCGCAAAAAGTATCTGCGTTTTTTATTTGTTTTGTAAGCGGGGAAGGTATCGGAAACCCCGAAGGGGGTTTCTGATTGTTTCAAAACCTTCTTTCTGAAGAAAGAAGCTTTACCAAGAAAGCATTGTTTTGCTTCGCAAAAAAACGCTCTTAAGCATTTGCGGCTAATGTATTCCGCCGTGCTAAAGAAACAGTTTTTACAAGAAATGATTATTTTTACGTATTCCCATCTGAGCGGGGAAAGTATCGGAAACCCCAAAGGGGGTTTCTGATTGTTTCAATCCTTGTTTTAGTGGATTAGCCTCTGCAACGCATCATACGTTAAAATAGGCGACCTGGATTCCACGTTTCAATCCTTGTTTTAGTGGATTAGCCTCTGCAACAATGCCTCTCATTGTATATGCTGAGACAGTACCTACGTTTCAATCCTTGTTTTAGTGGATTAGCCTCTGCAACAACTGACCAATCTCAGCGAAGGCAGCATAAGAACGAGTTTCAATCCTTGTTTTAGTGGATTAGCCTCTGCAACAGGCAAAACATCCCGGATATGGCTCTCGATTACGGAGTTTCAATCCTTGTTTTAGTGGATTAGCCTCTGCAACAGAGGTAAAAGTATGGATACACGGCAGGGGGTTGGAGTTTCAATCCTTGTTTTAGTGGATTAGCCTCTGCAACCAAAAACCGAAATTATCAGGGAGATACAAAAACGTGGTTTCAATCCTTGTTTTAGTGGATTAGCCTCTGCAACCTTCGGCATTGATTTCATTAGCACTAACCCCATAGGGTTTCAATCCTTGTTTTAGTGGATTAGCCTCTGCAACTTCTTCCGCCTCGACCTTCTTGGTGATCATTCCGATGTTTCAATCCTTGTTTTAGTGGATTAGCCTCTGCAACACTCTCTTCCCGCGCGGATATTAGTCCTTGGTCAATGTTTCAATCCTTGTTTTAGTGGATTAGCCTCTGCAACCTTAAAAGCCTTTTGAGATCGCAGTTAGAAGAAGAAGGTTTCAATCCTTGTTTTAGTGGATTAGCCTCTGCAACCCTGCGTTTGTTGTTATAGCGTTACCTTCTTTTTGATGTTTCAATCCTTGTTTTAGTGGATTAGCCTCTGCAACTCTACCGCAGTGGGGACATCTTATTGTTGAGGTTGTGTTTCAATCCTTGTTTTAGTGGATTAGCCTCTGCAACATAGTTTTCCGCTCCACTATTAGCGGTGTTACATCCAGTTTCAATCCTTGTTTTAGTGGATTAGCCTCTGCAACTTGTCTGATGCCCCAGAACAAGTCCATGAATATGAGTTTCAATCCTTGTTTTAGTGGATTAGCCTCTGCAACTTTAAGGGAGCATACGTAATGTATCATCAAGGTGAGTTTCAATCCTTGTTTTAGTGGATTAGCCTCTGCAACCGCACCGATTTTTCCTTCTTTGCCCCTTTTTCTCGCGGCTCCTTCCTACTTTTCTCACACATTTTTTCACTTATGTTTTTTATTTATCACTATATAAATACCTACTTTTTCAGCCATCACCCACCACCTTCTCCCCCCTCCTCACCGTCCCGAACCCTCTCGAAACCGACTTACCAAGCCCCATATAATCAGGAATAGCGAAATTCACCATGAACTCACCCAGAAACCCGATAAACGGCGTCCCTTTAAGCTCACACTTCTTCCGGCGCAACCCACCGATAGCAACTTTTATCTCTTCCAGTACCACGTAATCCAGCCCTTTCGATGCCGATAGAATATTGCCAATAAGCGTTCTTCGTAAGAGTTCTCTGCGTTGTTCCCGCGTGGATTCCAAATATCGCTGGTAGTTGGTCTGACTCAATGCTATCCAGGGTGTGATGAACTCGTAGGTTATTAATTCTGTAGAGATGCCGAACTCCTCCTCTTTTAATGCTATGCCGCGTTCTACGATGGTATAGGCGCTATCGCCTAATTGTATCTCGTCGTATTTGTCGTAAATCTCTTTTAAAACTTCTGCACCTTCTTCTATGCCTAACACGAGTGGAACACCATCTATTATTTTGTACTGGATACGCGGGTACCGGTAGAGGAGTTTGTCCACGTTTATGTGTTGATGAAGTAGTGCGTATTCGTTGAACCGAGTGGCGAAGAAGCCTCTTAACTTCGCGGCGGATTCTGCCACGGGGCGGGTGGATTTCAGGGTTAGGCGTAGGGTTTTTAGGTTCATGGGATTGCCTTTTAGAAGATTAGAGTGCCACACCCAGCATCATCTCGCTTAAAGCCGGTATCTGGGTCATAATAATTTTTTAACTCTTCCTGAGACACGTGACCTATCTCACCTTCTCTAAATCCTTTAGCATATTTTTTATCAACTGAAATAACATACTCGTAAAACTCTTTCTTAATCCCCAAAAATCTCTTTTTGCGCTCTCTTAAGTCATCTATTGATTTAATTTCCTTATACTTTTGCCAAATCCTTTTAGCATTATCATCAAGTTCGATAAAAGCATCGACTTCGGGATAATCCTTTTCAATTAACTTAAAATCTGATAGTTCACTAAACTTCAGCTTTTCAACTTTTTCTAAAATACTATTTGACTCGTCTTCACTTTTCCCGATATTTACTTTTTCAAAATAATTTTCATTTAACTTCAGGAATTCCATTTCTTCTATCTCTTCTTTACCAATTTCTTTGAACACTTCTTTAGTTTTAGAAATAATAAAACTCCCATAAATCGTATGAGGATAGTATGCTCTTCCATCTTTGTCTTCCCTCAAAATAAAAAGTTTAACGATGCCCCGCTTATCACCAAAATTCCTGTTGCACCTTCCAGAGACTTGGTTTATTGAGTCCAGTGGTGCAAAATCGCGATAAACAATATCTGCATCTATATCCACCCCTGCCTCAATAAGTTGAGTGCTGACAATAATACTTCTGGTTGCGCTTTTCTCTTTTATTTTTTTAATCCTTATTAATCTCTCTTTTGGGATTATATTCGTTGAAAGGTAATAAAGTGCAACATTCCTAATATTTAGTCCCTTAACAAAGTCATAAATATCTTTTGACGATTTAATCGTATTTAGGACGACCAAAACATCTTTATTGGCGTTTTGCATTAGGTCTTTCTTCAATATTTCTTTGAAATCCTCGAGGCAAACAGATTCTAAATTTGTTATCAACTTTACCCTATTTAGAGAGTCGAAATATTTTCTCTTATTTCCTACCAACGGGCTTATCTCCTTCTTCGTCTCGTCAAAAATCAATGGCTGTGTGGCAGTGATAAATATGAAATATGTATTGAACAGCTCCGCAAAAAAAATCATTGTTTTATTCAGCAGTAGCCAATATTTATGTGGTATCGCCTGAACTTCATCCAGAATAACAATACTATTTGTGATATTATGGATTTTTCTTATTGCTCTGTTCCTGTTTGAGATCAATGAATAAAAAAACTGAATGAAAGTTGTAACAACAATTTCAGAGTTCCAGCCTTCAATTAAAAGAAGGTCTTTTCCTGTATCCTTATCTACATTCTCAAATTCATCTTCTTTTCTTGTATAAATCACATCCGATAGATGATGATGTTTTAGGAGTACATCCGAAGTTGGTTTTTCTTTATTAACAGTCTCAAAAACGTCCTCGAAAACAGCAAAATTTTGATCGATAATGCTCAGAAATGGCAAAGAATAGATTATTCTTGGTTTATAATCTCTTTCGCTTTCTATTCTCTTTCTTAATTTTAGTGCGAAAGATAATGCTGTAAGTGTTTTACCCGTACCTGTTGGAACATTTAATGACAAAATTTTATCTTTGTCCAAGTCTATGCAATTCACATTTGATATGACTTCTTCATAAATCGCATTTCGCATTTCGTTTATCTTCTTATTTTTATCTTCTTTGCCGCTGAATTTAAGTTCTTTATATTCATCAACGATATTTTCATTTATGTCAATTCGCTTTATCTTCTCCAAATTAGCAGCATCGGTCTTATCCGCATCTAAAAGGAGTGAATACAAAAGCAAAGTTATAAAATAATAAAATAAACTATGTTCTTCACTAAGATATTCTTCTACTAATTTTCCATCATCTCTGAAGTCTTTCCACAATCCAAGATATTTTTTGGTTACAACTTTAACGCCACCAGACCCGTTTAGATTTCTCCTATAATCTCTATATTCATAACTTCGTTCAAATTTTAGTCTAATATCCTCCAAATTCACATTAAAAATAGAGAGCTCATTGTATATTCTCTTAACTTCGTCAAAATCAATTGACTTTATTTGTTTTTCCAATATCTCCTGTTTATTCTCATCAAAATCTATAACTTCGTCATCAGCACTCTGTAAATTTCCGTGATGTCGCTTTACGGCTAAAAAACCAATTATTGGCAGGTTTTCATAATAATTTTTATCCAGCAGGTTTTTGGTCTGTAGGTACTCTCTTATGGCATAATATGTAAAAATGGACGAAAAATATCCGTGATGGGTCTCTGGTTTGTTTTTTAGTTTCGCCTTCTTTGTTTCATCCTTCTCTGTTATATACTTTTGAAAATAAGAAGTAGCCTTACCGAAGTCGTGGGTCACACCTATTAGATAAGCAACATCCTGAAATGTATCTAAATCGAGATATTTCTCTATGTTTAGTTTTTTTGTTGATAACGACTCCCTGCAGTATTTTCCAACGTTAAACAGATGATCTTTTAAAAGCTTATCGGGATGCGATTTAAGATCATTCAATAAAAACGAAGTTTTCATTTGTCCTGCCCTTATAATTATAATCTATGCTCCAGTAAGGACTTATCAGTTTAGCTTCTACTGGCTTACCTGTTCTTTCAAAAAAGATGTCACGGTATTTTGTAACAACCCTATCTAAATTTAGTTCTATTGGGACTCGTATCGAAACATACTCGCCTTCAGAATTAAAATTTATACCCTGTTTTTCTGCAATTTTTTCAGTCGGCAGAACGGAATTAATTTGGACATATTCTCCAGTAGTTTTAGATTTGACTTTAAATTCCCCAACGAACTCAAAATTTGCTATATTCTCACTTAAACCAAGACAGGGGGTATATACTGATTTGTGGTCTATCAAGTTCTCTTTCAGTTGTTGATAAATATCCTCATCTGTATGATGAAAATAAATTCTATACTTCTGATCTTTCAGAAACTCGAAGTTTATCTGCGTTCGCTCTGTTATTAGGTTCATCCCGGGACCTTTTGCATTTTTCGTGTGTATCAAATTCTCTGCAATCATTACCTTCTTTACAGGCTTGAGCAATCTTAAACCAATTGAAGCCCCGTTTAGTGTGAAATATTTTAAATATTCATTATCCTCCTTTTCCTTCCCGATTATAGCTGCGATTAAACCGCATAGCGCAGTTCGTGGGGGAATAGGAAATGTGAGTGGAGAGGTAGTAGTATAGAATCGCCTGAAATGTGCGTAATATCCCCACACATTAAATATTAGCACCTGGCTTACCGGTCGCTTTTGGTCCATACTTTTACTCACTCGAACGAGAGCTCATTTTGTGTTATACTTTCGTCCAAACCACTAAAATCAATATTCACTCTGTCACCAATTTTTATATCAACACTCTCTATTTTATCCTTGTTCTCGTTCAATGTTTGAATTAATTCGGTTGTATCCAAGGCGATTTCCGAAATATCCCGTATCTTCTCATGATTTAGCTTTTCAATGCCTTTTATCTTAATGAGCTTATCCAAATCACCGATATGGTAATTCTTTTCTTTGTAATTCACTTTCAAGAGCAATCTCGGCATCTGCCCTGCTTTACTTCTTGAAATTAGATTTTTAGTTCCATTCCACATCCCATCTAAAAGTAAAGGTACATCGTCTTCTGTTAGGTGCGTATGTTTTGCTGCATTTTCATTGATAATACCATAAAAACCGATTAATGAATATGGTAAAATATCCTCCTCTCTAAATGTTTTTTGCGTTGAACCAGCTTTAGCAGCAAATGCACCAGTTCCTTTAATATGTTTCATCTCAACTTTATGCAATGACCTGCCCATCCTGAACTGAACAGGACCAGTTAGAGTTATAGAGCCGGTAACATTTTTTGATTTATCTCCTTCTTTTATTGTTAAATCGAGAGGTATCGTAGCGCCGAACAATCTGACGTCAATGCAGTCGTCAACTATTTTGCCCTTAATTATGTTTTTCTGTTCATTAAAGCCCATCTGTCCCAGATCAACCACATCTTTTAGAAAATCTTTTGCCCTTAGCTTTGCATCTTGTATTTTACCCGCTTCATCGGTTATTTCTCTAACAAATATCTCCTCTTCTTTAAAGTTCACCAGATAGTCCCTTATCGTCCTCTTCAGCCTGACATCTGTTACAATATTTATCCCTGTTTCTTCATCTATTCTTGGCTTATTCTCATCCAATGGGTCCCCATTGGGATTCGCATCCTTTATATCGTACAAAAATACGATTTCCGACCTATTTCTTATCCCTTCACTCATTTTCTTCGCCCCCATTACTACTTTCTTTCTTTGCCTTAAAGATATAAGAAAGATTCATTCCAAGCACAAAATAAAAGCTTGTTTCATCATTTGACATCTTCCATCCATTTCCTGCTGAAACGAAATACTTTGAAATTATTGATTCCAGAATTCGATAATAATTTTTCCCATATTCCTCTAACTTATTTTGTATTTCTGGTAGAAGTTTCTTAACTTGCTTCTCATCTAAGTTTAATCCTTTTAGTTTAACTTTAAATGGTGTCGCACCTCTTTCTTGGTACTGGATATTTAACAAAAATTGTGTTAGAACACCTTCAAGAAAAATCACCTTCTTTGCATCGCTATCAAAGAAATCGCCAAACCTGCTGAAAAAAGAACTAATTTTTTGGTTTATCACCTCTCTTTCACCTGATGCTGCCCCTTCAAATATTTCCCAATTCTCTCCTGCCCTTTTATTATCCATCTCTACCCTCTCCTTAAGTTCTATTACCCCTAAGATGTTTAAATACTTTAATAGCATAAAACCTTTTAGTGTTGATATCTTAGTGGGATAGTCATTTATAAAGTCATCCCTTATTTTCTGCATAATGAAATTCATCAGGAAGTTGTAATCCATCGACTTGTTCGTGAAGATCTTGTTTACACTGTCAAGAAAATACTTGTAATGCCCAACCCATTTTTTGGTTTTGGGATCCTTCTTATATGGAAAAAATGTCCGTAATACTCCAAAATTAAAATCCAAGGGCTTTTCACCCGTTTTCTTTTTATTTTCAAATACAGGAATCATACATTCCCTAAAAATATCAATCGTATCTACATCTTTTTTGGCATCAAATAACGTCTTTAATCGTGAGGGTAAAATATCCTCTATATAAACCAAAATATTAAAAACAGCACCGTCATATCCCCTCGGCGCATCATAAAACATGAAATTGAGATTCAAATAATTTTTTTGTTCGCTCATCAACTCTAATATTTCATTTTCCGCGGAAGTCAACCGATTTATTTCCTTTTTCCTAAACTTTGGATTTTGTTGTTGTTCTATAATTTTGAAAGTCTCTTTTCTTGTCGCTTCGTCCACTTCACTAACAAATTTGGGAATCGAGAGATAGTTAAAACCATAAAAGTTAAAGTTCATATTACTTCCCAGATACTTTTTACCTGCTTCAAGTATTAATGCACAGTTTAAGCATACCGGGTAATTCTTCCACGCATTTTTCTGCTGAAAACCACCGCTTACAAACCCTTTTTTATCAACAGTATAAAAATTAAATGTATTTACAAAACCATAAATCTCTGCCCTTCTTTGATTGCAAACTGAACATATTTGATTTTCAGCTTTTGAAAATTGGTTATCCCCTGAAAATGATTTTGTGAAATAAAAATTTTCTTTCGCTCTGTCAACCAATATGTCCTGGAATATTTTATAGTCCCCGACATATTTACTATCCATTTTCAAACTGATAACATTATTCTCTTTTTTGTATTTTTCATTTAAATCAGTCAGGATTATTCCTTTATTCTTTCTAATGCAATCACCAATTTTTACTAAAAAATTAGTATCCTCATTTAATCCGAGTTTATCGTACTTTTTGAACCACGGCAATATTTTGATTTTACTGAACGTAGATTCAACTGTAGTAATCATTGATGTGGGTGTTATATCAGTACCGTTTGGAGCGCCTTTTTTATATGTGTACCTCTCACGTTTTTCTTTGGAATATTCCTCAAGTTCTACGCTCTTATACACAAACCCACCATCCCCACTTTCAAGAACGATAAATAAAATGTTCTTTGTGCTCCGGTTTGCAGGGTTGTCAATTAAAATATCCAAGGGATTATCAAGGCTTATTCCTTCCTTCTCGAGTGCATACTCTCCAATCCTTTTTATCGCTTCAATCATTCAAACCCCCTTTTTGTCACCAAAAAATACAAATTTGTATATATACAAATCTGTATATTTTTTGCTATAAAACCACTTGCACCATCCCCGCGAATCCCCTTTTTTTATCCCCACCATCATCCATTTCACCTTCACACATGAACATTCAAGTAAGTGCAATCGAACTATACTTCTTCTTCTCTACTTAAAAACCTTTCCCTACTTTTTCGCTGTTGAGATTATTAATATTCTTTTCTCGTGAAAATCTGTGTAATCTCGTGGTTACCTTTACACGCAAATATTCCTGTACGTGCAGTCCACGCACCGCGCCTTATACTTTGTCGCATCAGGATAAAAACCTTTCTGAATAACTTCCAACACCTCCTTTACCATCGCAATTGCACGTTCAAAATCCTTATTGTTGAGCTTCACCTCCTTCACCAGATGATTACTCCTCGTATAACACACAAACCCGCGATTCACCTCCACGCCGTAATTATCCGCAATCATCAACCCGTACAACGCCGACTGATACTTATGCGTTCTGAACACCGTATCCTTGAACTCCGCAAACTTATAATCCAGCGGTGCCGCCGTCCCATCTTCCAGAAACAAAACTTCGTCCACTTCGCCCTTCAAACGATTCCGCTTCGACACAAGATAAACCGCAACGCCCTTTCTCACACACTGTAACTTCTTCCTCATATAGCTCTTATTCATCTTCTCCCGCGCCTCGTGCAACGCTCTCCCCTTCAACACCTTATACCTCTTCTCCTCATGCTGTGGTATCCCTAGACAATACATAAAATAAATGAACCGCGGGCAGAACAGATACTCCATCACGTCCGAAACCGTGATAAACACTTCAGGTTCCGACTCCAATTCCGCTACCGCACTCATTTTTTTCTTAACCCCTCAGATTACACAGATTCTCACAAGAATATGTGAAGATACAAGTCAAACCTGCATCTTGCATCTTGCATCCTGCATCCTGCATCCTGTATCCTGCATCCTGCATCCCCGCTAAAAAACTTTCGTAACCACCTTATCGCTAATCAAATCCTTATCAAACCCCTCGCCAATCAGCTTTATCTTCTTGAAACAATCGTCACATAAGGGAAACACGAATACCGAATCCGTTTCTTCTATCAGCTCTTCGCATTCCAGCGCGATGGATTCCGTCTCGTTTCTGTTCAAATCGCCTAGGAAAGCGCTCTTCTGCACCCTGTAAAGCCCGTAACCCTTGCATATCTTCGCTACCTTGCCCCTTATTCTATCATCCGAGATGTCGTATATCACCCACACGAGCATTTTTTACCTCTCTGTGACCGTCCCTTTTGGCGAACCACCAGGGCTATGGTAATATTCGGACATTCACTTTCTTTAATCGTTCTATAATCTCTTCATAAGATTCAACATCTCGGATTTCTCTTAATTCCTTCGTAGAATTCCCCGTCTTAGGTGTTATTAACTCCAAAAATCTCGCATATTCAACGGGATCAAGTTCTCTTTTAGCCATAGATGCCACTTTTTCCAAAACTTTTACATCTTCAGATTTCGTTGCCATTTTCTTCTATAAATTCTATGGGATTCTTTACTTTTATTTTATATTTTCGTTCTGTATGAACCTTCTCCAGTATTTTTAAAAACGCTTCCCCCTCATCAATTATCCTTTGCTGTGTCTGCCCGTCAAATGGCCTGCACCACACATTTGTGTCCAAATAAATCTTTATGTGTCTCAAATTAGAGTTAATTGTGGTCTTTCTCTTTCTTTCAATCCCCATTTGTTCTTCATCCTAATTATGTGATTGTTTTTGGATCAAACCTTTTTCTAAAAGGTTTGTTTTCCTAAAAATTTATTCGCAATTCTATGGCACTCAAATTGAACGACGTTCTTCGTTTTTATATTCCGCCCTTTATACTTTATTGTCTTTTCAAAAGTCTCGTTTAGCGCTTCTATCAACACCGCTTTTCCTTCTTTATTCAAACTCAACCCCTCGTTGTTCTGTATCGTATCAAAATATTCCTCCTTTACCTTCCGTTTGCTGAACAGATGAACCACGGGTTCATCCACAAACGCCCTAAACATTTCTATGATGTCAAAGACCAGCGATTTCTTGTTGTAGTTATCCGTATGAAGAAATCCAATATAAGGGTCTAAACCGGCAATGATGCATGCCTTCTCCACCATTGAATACAGAACGCCATATCCGTAGTTCAGCATAGCGTTAAACTCATCCGTCGCCGGATTCCTGCTCCTTCCCTTAAATTTGAACTTCTCCGGCATGATTGAAGAAAGAACTCCAAAATATTTTTTTGATGCCATGCCTTCTATACCTAACATCGTCTGTCGCTTTTCTTCGATTGTGCCTTTTAACACCTTCATTCTCGCTTTCGATTCCCCTATTTCTTTTATGCATGCTTCCAACTCATCTCTTCTCTCCGCTCTCGTCTTTTTCAACCTTTTCAGTAACTCTATCTGATTATCAAACTTTTGAATGCCCCATTTCTTTGCCAGCTTCAGCCCCTCCTCCTTGTCATACATCTCCAGTTGCCTCCTTCTTATCAACGTCGTGCTTCCAAGCTTTGGATGCCACACCCTTCCATAAGGGTCGCCGTAAGAATCGAGAAAAACGATGTCTATGTTGTTATCCACGGCAAACTTGATTGCATCTGTGGAAATATACGCCGCCGTGGTGATTAAAACGCTGTCAACTTTATTCACTGAAACTTCAAATACCTTGTCCCCTTTCCTCACTAAAAAGCAGTTCCCCTTCTTCCTCAGATAAGACCCGTATGTGTTAATCACCAATTGCATTTCTTTCAACGAAGTTTCCCACTCCACGCTTCTCGCACGTCATCTAACGAAAGACTCGCCAGCTCTTTATTTCTATCACAAACACCAACCCTCTTCTCACCTATCGTCTCGCCTATTTTCGTTATACGAACTCGTTCGTGCTTGTTCTTCATCCAATCCTCAAACCTTTCTGCTTCTTCTTTCCATACCTCCACCATCCATCTCGTGTTAGATTCTGAGAATAGCTTATAATCACTTCTCAGCTCGGGATTGATGCCTGCAAGGTCAATTGAAGCGCCGATGTCACCACCTAATAGCATCTCGCATACGGCAACTCCAAGACCGCCTTCTGAAAGGTCATGGCAGCTTGCTATTAATCCCGCCTGCATCGCTTCCCTTAACGCGCCCATACTCTGCATCAGCACCTCAGGCTCGGTCCTCGGCACAAGCCCTCCTTCTACATGCCTTAACTTATAATATTCGCTTCCACCCAGCTCCGCTTTCGTTTCTCCTATCACGTATAACAGATTCCCGTCAGCTTCTTTCACATCCACGGTAATGCATTCTCGTACATCTTCGCATATCCCTATACCCAGAACCGCCGGCGTAGGAGGAATAGATTCATCCATAGCTGCTGATTCATTGTAAAAACTCACGTTGCCACTCACAAAAGGTACGCCAAGCGAAGATGCCATGTAGCCCAATCCACGACAGCATTCATAGAAATCCCCCATTCGGTCCGGCTTCTCAGGATTACCGAAGTTCAAGCAGTCGGCAAGTGAATGCGGCACTGCACCTACCGCGGTTAAATTCCTGCATACTTCATCTACCGCGCTTGCAGCACCCCAGAACGGATTTAGTTTGCAAAAGGACGGATTCACATCAGAAGTAATGGCAAGTCCCTTATAGGACTCCTCCAACGGCTTAATCACCGCGGAATCGCCATGCGTCTGTTTTCCTATTACCCCCTGCATCGGTTTTAGTACGGTAGAAGCCCGCACTTCGTGGTCATATTGTCTTATGATACCTTCCCTCGAGGTAATGTTTGGAGCGGCAAGCAACCGCGTTAAAACCTCGTTGTAGTCTGCCAGCTCGTTTATTACAATCTCTTCTGCCTTCTCTTTATTCCTTATCTCCTTTGGACGGTCATGAATAGGACATGCAACAAGGAAATCCGTATCCAGCTCAAATATGAGCTCCCCTTCATAAAAAATCCGTATCTGCGAACTTTTCTTAAAAGTTTGTCCAATAGTCACAGCA
>QBUL01000129.1 GCA_013180605.1 Candidatus Methanophagaceae archaeon GoMg1
GTACAATTAAATAGGTGATGTTTTTATTAAGATTTATTACGAATTATCTGAAAATAAATATTGTGCCATAGTAAAAACTGGTCCCAATTTATTGCTGATAAAACGAAACTGCTCAGGGTGATATACTGCATGCTGACAAGAAAAGAAAACTACCGATATGAGAGGAAGGCACTAACAGAGAGCAAATTGAGGAGATTAGAGAAGACCGCGTGTTAAAAATCGAGAAGGTAGGTTAAATAACCAGAATAGTGTGGTAAAGACCCGGTAAGTCCTCAATAACCAGGTCAATCGCAAGAATAAAGAATGAGAGGGATGGGCTGCATTACGATAGGAGCCGTGGGGGGGGCTGAAGCCGTTGGGTAAGAGCATAGAATGGATTTTATCGATGTTGTAAAAGTACCTGAGATAAGAAGGAGTATTAATTAAAGTTAAAGCTGGAATAGGCTATTTAGTTCTTATCCATTCTACCGGAATACCTGCTCCATTCCTCATTTCTTTCCATTTCGCTTCTCTTTTTAGTGAGGGAAAAGATGAGACATTCGCTTCGTCATCTTGAAATTGCTTCATCTTGAATTGTATCTCCCCTTTACTTGCCTTTCCTATGCTTCTGACTTGATATTCGATGATCACTGGATCCTAAATAATAAAAATCGAGAAAAAATAGAAAAGCTTAAATATGCAGAGGCAGTCGAAATATATGGGGAACATTTTTTTCATAGGTGGGGCTCAAAGGTAGATATGCAGTGAGTAAAAACTAAAAGAAGAGTAGAAGAATAGAAAAAACACGGTTTAAAAAATTCGAGATGCAGGGGGATTTACCCTCAAGCGTAATTTAGGAAAGTTTGACCAAAAACGCTACGCAAGCTTCGCAGCAGGGTACTGTGGTAAGTGCATCCGAGCGCCAAGGTGGGCCGCGATGATAGAATTTCGATCGTGAGGATGGCGTTGCTCTGCGTAATGCTGGCGACATGAAGTCGTACCAGCTTTTCCAGACCGGTGATGATCCCAATAAGATTGTGCTCCTCACCAAATTTGATAATTTGGACATTGCACGGAAGTTCATACAATCCAAGGAATTGCAAGAGGCGAGTCAGCAGAGTGGTGTAGTTTCTATGCTTGAGACATACTACCTCGAAGAGGTTGAAAAGAAGTCCGTGTGATTGACAAGCTAACAGATGCAAGTGGTGAAGTCTTGGATGCTAATGTTACTTATATGGTGGGCTTTGGTGGGCTTACACCCCTGGTGGAGAAGTGATGCCAGCAATAAAAGTTGATATCGCAGGGCAAATAAAGAAAACAATTCAAAGGATAGAGTAGAGTTTCCAAATTAAAGGGGCTCTACTCTTTTATTTTTTTTTCGTTTCCTTCTAAGAAGATTTTTATGGAAAGTCTTTTAAATATCGAGAACATATTTATTACGGGGTGGCAAAGAAATGAGATATAAAGTGGTTATTAAGAAAGATTTAGAGGATGGGGGATACAATGTGAGTTGCCCCGCATTGCCGGGATGCCATTCACAAGGCGACACGGTAGAAGAAGCGCGGGAAAATATCAAAGATGCAATACAGGGATGCATGGAAGTTATTAACCAGAGAGCGCTGAAAGGGGTCAAAGAACAATCGATAGAAGTAGCCGTGTAAATGGCGAAGTTACCAGTAATATCAGGACTCAAAGCAGTAAAAGCCTTCAGTAAAGCTGGTTGGGTGGCAAGTAGGCAAACGAGCAATCACGCTATTATGGAAAAAGTGGGATATACCGTTACGCTTTCTGTGCCAAAACACAAGGTGCTAAAGAGAGGCACGCTTAGAAATTTGATTAAAGATGCGGAATTGACTGTTGAAGAGTTTGTTAAGTGGTTATGATGGCACTATCTAAAAATATAGTGATTTATCACCGCGGAGAGCGCAGAGTACGCAGAGTTTAAAGACTGTTTCAATCATTGTTTAGTTTTTCTGGTACCTCTGCGTTCTCCGTGTGCTCTGCGGTGAAATTTAAGGATTTAGCAATTTCACTTGAAAAATTGACAGTGCCGTCCCGCTATTCATTGCGTGATGAATTAAGTTTGCAGTCGAGACTTTACGTCCCAAACATCGTATAAAAACCCATAAAATCCGATAATATCGGCATCAAATCAACGCCTCTTATCCTGCCCAACCCGCCGGAAGCCGCGGAAACCTCATCAAATTTGGTTATTCCGTCTTTCCTGACACCCTCGCCTTTTATAACTATGGGAACAGGGTCACTGCTGTGCCGTTTTATTGATACAGGCGTACTATGGTCTGCCGTAACGGTGATATATGCGTCAACATCCTTTATTCGTGCTACAAGCTCTTTATCTATCCGCGAGATCATGTACTTCTTTCCCTCGAAGTCGCCATCATGCCCCATGCTATCGGTAGCTTTCACGTGAAGGAAAACAAAATCATGCTTCTCTAATGCATGCAAAGTCGCTTCTGCTTTATTATTTAAGTTCGTATCCGCTATGCCTGTCGCACCTTCAACAGGCACAACGTCCATGCCGAGATATTTCGCAACGCCTTTGTAAAGAGAAGCTCCTGCTATGCAAGCAGCCTCGAATCCGAATCGCTCTTTCATCGCCGACACTTCCCCATAGCTTCCCGCACCTCGCAGCAAAATTATATTCGCAGGTAGTTCGCCTCTCTCTCTCCTTTCCTTATTTACCGGATGTTCATTCAGTATATCATAACTCTGAGAGACAAATTCATTCACGATGTTTGCGGTCTTGAGTTCTTTCTCGCCTTCCTCAAGTGGCACACATTTTTTTACTTCGCTCCCAGCTTCATGTGTGTCCACATCAGAGACAGCTTTTGACAGATTCTCACCTTTCAGTACTAGTGCGCATCGGTGTTCCGTGGTATTCGTGAACTTTATTTTGGTGTGGTCTATTTCAAGCCCGTTTAGTGCTTCTGCCAGATCTTTACTGCCCTTTCTCCCGGCTCTTCGGTCTATGATTCGCATCTTATCATCCACGGTAGCGAAATTCGCTCTGAAAGCAACGTCTCCTTCACATAGTTCCATATCAGCACCAAGCGCTTCAAACACACCTCTGCCAGGGTAATACTTGTATGGGTCGTAGCCAAGGATTGCGAGATGTGCCGTATCGCTTCCAGGTACTATCCCGGGAGATATCGTGTCCATCAGCCCGTTTATTCCCTCTTTGCTTATCTCATCTAAATAAGGCGTATTAGCAGCTTGTAAGGGCGTCTTTCCTTCTATGGATGGGCGGTCTCCGAGACCATCGCAGATTAGCAATAATGCTTTAGCTTTGCTTTTTTTCATTGTGTATAAAATATAGCTTCTTTCTATTTAAGACACAGATTTACACTGATTTACGCGGATTTATTTTAGTTTAACCGTCCGTGTTGGTTGATTCTTATCATCTGTGTTAATCTGCATTAATCTGTGTCAACAATTTATTTTTTTCAATCACCCATTCCAACCGCCATCAGATACCCTCTGGCTCGCTCGGTTTTCGGATACATATTCACGAGTTGCCAGAACGTGGGTCCGTGTCGTGGCACCTTCAGGTGTGCAAGCTCATGCACCACAACATAATCATGCACAAATGTCGGCATTTTCAACAGACGGTCGGAAATCCTGATCATTCTGGTTCCCGTGTTACAGGTTCCGAACGTGCGTGTATTTTGCTCGGTCGTATAACTTATCTGCTTCCAGGAGAGTTTCCCTGCAAAATACCGTTTGTTGAGTGCTCGAGCACGCTGTTCCAGCACGGCATCAGCATTTTTATCTGTGAGTTCGTTTTTACGTCGCCGCGACTCGAAACGCTTTTTCGCCCATTGAACGTATTTTGACTCCTCCTCCCGCGAGATAGCTGCAGGTAGGTGTAAGTGAATGACACCATCCACTTCTCGTGCACTTATCGTTTTCTTTCTTCTTTGACTGCGAATTATCTTGACGTCCATCCTTTTCAGCCAGCATACATATTTAATGGTGACGAGCCCACGGAGGAACTGCAGCCTCGGGAAACGCATCTATTCGTGGGAGGTACGGCTTAATGTCGATTATCTGCGAGCCTTCAAAAGCGTCGAGCCCTTTCACCGATAAAATATTCCCTTCCAGTTTCGCCAGTTCCGCTACGCACAATCCGATATAATTCGGTCTGCTTGGGCTCCTGGAGGCGAACACACCCACTTTTGGGTTTCCTGCACGCCCCATTGGGATTACTTTTAAAACCCTCTTTTTCTCCTCAGTAGCTCGTAAATGGAACCAGTAGAGGATGATAATGTGCGAGAAGGTATCTAATCCTTCCAAACCCTCACGAAATTCATCAAAAATCCGTATCTTTGATACTCCCCTTTCGTCCGCCTTATCCACCACGCCAATAAATCGTAACATGGCTTTACTTTACCTGAAGGACGAAGAGAGCAGTGCCCCGCCCACGGCACCTATGTACTGTGGGTATTTCGGCACAATGACGTCAAATCCTAATACATCGTTCATCGCTACCGGCACGCCCTTCACCAGTGAAGTACCGCCAACCTCAATCGCAGGCTGCCGGAGGTCTATCTCCTGTAACAACTGCTCTTTTACCTGTTCTACTACGGAATGACAAGCAGCAGCCGCAACATCTTCGCGCCTTGCCCCACTTGACAATGCGGATACGAGGTCCTGAATACCAAAAACGATGCAATAGCTATCAGTCTTTACTTTATGCGCATCGCCTTCCAAAGCCAGCTCCCCCATCTCTACCACGTCTACACCCAGCCTACGTGCTACCATCTCCAGGAACCTTCCTGAAGCACCTGCGCATATTCCACCCATCGTGAAATTATCAGGAATGCCATCTTTTGCCGTTATTATCTTGTTGTCCATGCCGCCGATGTCAATAATCATTGCTTCCCCCTTCTCTATTCCCGCAAGATACATCGCAGCCTTTGAGTTTACGGTCAGCTCCTCTTGCACCAAGTCCGCATTGAAATGCTCACCTAACCCATATCTACCGTAGCCGGTCGTTCCTATCGCCTCTATGTCCTCCCTTTTCACACCTGCGATTTCCAGCGCCTTCGCAAAAACACGCTCCCCCGTTTTTATTACGTCCCCCGTTGGAGTCCATGTAGCGCCCAACACCTCATCATCCTGCATTATCACTGCTTTTGTCGTTGTGGAGCCCGAATCTATGCCCGCCGTGAGTCCCTCCTGTTTCTTCCTTTCCAGTATCCATCTCCGCTTCACTATCGTAATCAATGCTTCCATTCTCGTCAGCAATTCACCCGCTTTCGTCCGATCCGAAAAAGGATACATAACAAGCGGCAAGGTTGTCTTATCCTGTATTATTTTCCTTATTTCCGTCCTTATAATCGCTCCTCGTGGACACTTATGACAGCCTGCAATAAATACGGCATCCGCATCGCATAACCCCTCAGCCACCGCGTATCCCCTTGCCAATGCCACACTTAATCCAATGCTGTTCTTAAGGTCATATCCAAATTCGTCCACTTTCGATGCTACATAGTCAAGGTCAACTTCAGGCACAAATATCTCTGCTCCTATCTCCGTAGCAACTTTCTCTATCTCTTTTTGCACGTTCCCGTATACAGTGCCACAGGAAACCTGAGCGATCTTTATCTTTTCCTCTCTTTCCCTTTCCCTGCTCTTTTCCTTCTTCCTTGCAGTCCCCATGATTTTAATATAATCCCTATTTTATTTATTTTACTTATATTTGAGAATATATATTCATACAGGAATTATGCATGATGCAAGACGAATAAGATGTGTTGGTTTTCAGCCAAACTTCCTTTACTTCGAGCCAAGGGCAATGGCAGGAGCACGGGGGATGGGCTTCTATAATCCCAAAACCGAAAAGATATTGAAGGTAGAGGAGTTAGAGAGCATAAGGCTGAAAGATTATTTGCGGCTCGACCAGGCGGAAGCGGCGAAGTTAATGGATATCTCGCAGCCTACGTTCCATCGAATAATAACCGAAGCACATCGAAAAATAGCAGAAGCCTTTGTCGAAGGGAAAGCCATAAGGATAGAGGGCGGGAGCTATGTGTTTGCGGAATGCAAAATGCCCGCTCGGTGTGGAGGAGAAAAGCACAGAGGAGGAAGAGGACATTTAGCTTCTTTTAATTTCGAGGATAAGGTATAAACTATTATGACTATGACTACGGAAGTGGAAAGGGAGAAAGAAGGTAAGAAGAGGATGAAGGAGGAGGAAGAGGCAGTGAAAGCGAGTATGGAGAAGGTAAAGCACAAGATAATGGTGATGAGTGGAAAGGGTGGAGTAGGGAAAACAACGGTAGCAGCGAATCTCGCTTTTGCTCTTGGAATGAGGGGTTTAGACGTGGGTTTGATGGATGCCGATATACACGGGCCTGATATTCCGAAGATACTGGGAATAGAAGACAAGCGACCAGAGATTTCGGGAGATAAAATGTCGCCAATTTTGGTCACACCGAGGCTGAAAGCGATGTCAATAGGGTTTCTGCTGCCTGACCGGGATTCTCCTATTATCTGGCGGGGACCGATGAAGATGAATGCGATACGACAGTTCCTCTCAGACGTGGATTGGGGTGAGCTGGACTATATGGTCGTTGACCTTCCGCCGGGGACAGGGGACGAACCGCTAAGTGTTGCGCAGTTGATAAAAAACGTGGATGGTGCGATAGTTGTTACGACACCACAGGATTTAGCATTGCTTGATTCGAGAAAGGCGGTGAACTTCTCGGGGGTGCTGAAAGTACCTGTGATAGGGATAATCGAGAATATGAGCGGATTTACATGCCCTTACTGCGGCAAAAAGATAAACATTTTCAAATACGGCGGTGGTGAGCGGGCGGCGAGCGAGTTAGGTGTGCCTTTCCTCGGCAGGGTGCCGCTCGACCCGAAGATGGTAGAAGCTGCGGATGCGGGAACCCCTTTTGTCATGCAAAAGGAATCGAAGGTGAAGGAAGCATTTGAGCAAATCGTGGAGAATGTGCGGGCATTTGTGGAAGGTAAAGAAGAGAAGAAGTAACATTTATATACTCATATGAATATATATTCATATCCGGAAGGAAAGAAAAAAATCAAAACGGGAAAAGGAGAAAGAAGATGAAGATATGCGTAACCGCGACAGGAAGGGATTTGAATGCGCAGGTAGATCCAAGGTTTGGAAGGTGCCAGTACTTTGTGATCGTAGACTCGGATACAATGACGTTTGAAGCGATGGCGAACGAAGCAATTGCCGCACCAGGTGGAGCGGGAATTCAAGCGGCACAGGCAATGGTGAATAAAGGTGCGAATGTGGTCATTTCTGGGAATATAGGTCCTAATGCTTTTCAGGTGCTTTCCACGGCAGGTGTGAAGATTGCAACCGGCGCGTATGGCACGGTTCAAGAAGCTGTTGAGATGTATAAAGGCGGTACGCTTAATATGGCAGGGGGTTCGACAGTTGCCGCTCATGCGGGTATGGGTGCTACTGCGCCAGGTGGCGGATTTGGCATGGGTATGGGTATGGGCGGAGGACGAGGCGGCGGTAGAGGACGTGGCATGGGCATGGGACTTGGCATACAACAACCAATGCCTTCGCAACAACCACAAGTGCCGCAGGCACCAATAGCGCCTCGAACGAAAGAGGAAGAAATCGAAGATCTATCGAACATAGCAAGTAGATTGGAGAATGATTTGGAAGAAGTGAAGAAAAGGATAGAAGAACTTAAAAAGAGGTGATAAAGATAAAATGAGTGGCATGGGAAGAGGAGGAGGAAGAGGTCAAGGAATAGGACGAGGAGGTCAAGGGCGAGGAAGAATGGGTGGCAGCGGATTGGGCCCTGGCGGGGACTGCCGATGCCCAAATTGTGGATATACAATGCCACATCAAGTAGGGGTGTCATGCTATCAGCAAACTTGCCCGAAATGCGGGTCTAAAATGACGAGACCGTAAAAAGTTTAGGAGGTGAAAAGAAAAAAGATGGGAGGAAATAGAAGGAGAAACATGTATTATATGACTGGTTTGCCAGGCTGGATGAGATTTGGATACTCTCCGGGCTGGGTAGGTAGGAGTCCAACGGGAATGCCGCCAGGTGCGCAGTATCTTGCTCAAACAGGACAGATGCCACAATTCGGTTCATGGATACAGCAGCAAGCACCAGCAGGCGCGCCTGTTGCACCAACACCAATGGGTATGCCTGCGGTGCCGAAGGAACAGGAGATTTCTATGCTTGAATCGCAGGCGAAGATGCTTGGTGACCAGTTAGAGCAGATAAAGAAGAGATTGGAAGAACTGAGAAAGTAAAGAGAGGAGGAGAAAACACGATGGGTAAATGCGAACTATGCGGAAACGAAGGGAGTAGAGTGGAAGCAGACCACAAAGAGCTTGGCCGCATTATGATTTGCCATAAATGCTGGTCAACGCTATACGAAGAAAACCGTATGACTGCGGATGTCGGTTGTTCTGGCGGTAGTTGTCCATTTTGCAAGTAGGCAAAGGGAAAATTAAAAATGAAACTATGTGTACCAACACTGGGAAGTGGCGGATTAGATGATGTTGTAAGCGAGCATTTTGGAAGAGCACCAACGTTTACTGTTGTAGATATGGTGAATAACGAGGTGGGAATTGTGCAGAACACGGGTGAACATTTTGGCGGTGTAGGCAATACGCCGGAGCTCGTAGCAGGTGCTGGTGCTGAAATAATGCTCTGTTCGGGGTTAGGACCGCGTGCAATCGGCATGTTTGAACAGTTTGGGATAGAAGTGTATGTGGGCGCCAGCGGCACGGTACAGGATGCAATAAACGCTTTCCAGGCAGGGAAGCTCGCCGAAGCCAGCGATGCCAATGCGTGTAAAATGCACCGGCATTAATAATGCTCGCAACGTAACGCAACACAGCACAACGGTGAACAGATGATTATTGCGGTAGCAAGTGGCAAAGGCGGTACGGGAAAGACCACCGTAGCAGTCAATCTTGCGCTGTCGCTCCCGAGCGTACAAGTACAGCTACTCGATTGCGACGTTGAAGAGCCAAATTCACATATCTTCCTTAATCCGGTGAACGAGGAGATAAAGCCGGCATATACGCTGGTGCCAACGGTCAATTACGATCGGTGTGACTACTGCGGTAAGTGTGCTGCGGCGTGTGAATACAACGCCCTTGTGGTTGTGCCCCAAAAAGAAGTCATGGTGTTCCCTGAACTTTGCCACGGCTGTGGGTTATGCTCCCTGGTATGCCCGCAGAACGCAATCAGTGAGGTACCGAGGGAGATCGGCGTTATAAAAACAGGAAAAAGCAGTGATGGTAGCGTTAACCTCGTGTACGGGTTGTTGAATATCGGAGAGGTGATGGCGACACCGCTGATCGACCAGGTAAAAGCGGAGCTTAATCCGGAAAAAACAGTAATTATTGACGTCTCGCCGGGAACGGCATGCCCGGTGATTGCAGCGGTGCAAGGCAGTGATTACTGCGTGCTTGTGACTGAACCCACGCCGTTTGGGCTCTACGATTTGAGGCTTGCGATTGAGGTGCTCAGAGTGCTTAAGATTCCTTTTGGCGTGGTGATAAATAAAGCAGGGATTGGGGATCGAAAAGTCTATGAGCACTGCGAGAAGGAAGGAATACCGATTCTGCTTGAGATTCCGCATGACACGCGGATTGCACGGTGCTATTCCGAGGGCGTGCCCTTTGTAAAAGAGATGCCCGAGTGGAAGGAGCGATTTGCGGGGATAATGGATAAAGTTCTCTTATAACCACAAGATTTCACAAGATTAACACAGAAGAGAGAAAAGGGAAGACATGAAGAACAAATACGCTTTTTTAAAACACAGGTTTTCTTTTTAGAACAAAACCCCTTCGGGGAAATTTAGAGCATTTTAGCTAGCGCAGAGGTAGTTCCAATCGTCCAATTTAGTACAGAATTCCTATTTTTCTGGTATTATAGGCGGATATTTTTTAAAGAAAGTCACGAGATGCATTCGAGGCCCAATTTTGGGCATCTTGGATAGGATATATCAGAAAAATCATGTGATCAAGTATTTAGAAAGATGCCGGAGGGGGTAATCATAAGAGAATTTATCGCGAGGGTATAGGGGATTTGAAGCAAAAAGAGCGGATAGACTAAAAACATAGATGAATAGGATTATGCGTTATTTGAAAGGAATTTTTCTCCTCTTTCAAGTGCCCATTCAAATTCTCTCCTGACCCATTCAGGCTTCATTGCCTCCGACCGAGAAAAAATATCACGAAATCCGCCTCTTCATGGATCGCATTTCTTATCGGCGCGTTGATGTCTGTACTATCAGGAGCTCGTACTGTCCATCCACGCCAATATATATTTGGGCTGGTACGATGGATCGCCTGGACAAGGGCTTTAGCTTGGTGACTATGGCTCAAGAAAGCATTCATCGAGTGCTTCCATGGACGTTAAGCGTAACCGGCTGGCAATGAAGCACAGCATAATTGCCAGTCCGCGTTCACGCTCTTGTTTATATCTTTCTTGTTGCGTAGGAAAGCGTACCTAAACACGAAGCCACAAACTAAATATACCTACAAGCGCAATGCTGCTCTATAATCATGTATAACATTTGAATCTATTAGATCATCATCTAACGCCTTAAATCCCTGATCCTTCCATAATTTGATGGTTGCATCAATTATGACGGGCAAGCCATCATCAGGAAAAAAATAATCTACTGAGAACAGATTCTCTGGCAGATTTGCTCTGTCGACTACAAACACCTCCGCAAGGTGGTCTAACTTCGATACGACTTGGGTATTTTTTTTTTCTTCCGACTCATGCCCGATTCCGATTCGAATGCAACCGGCCACCTGCTCTTTCGGCCTACAGGTGCTGCAGACGGATTGATCGATCAGAAATTGACCTATTTCCGTCAGCTCTGTCAGTATGATGTCGTAGTACAACTCACGACAAATGTCATGCCTTTTCCACTGATAAATATATCCAAGTCCATCTGATGCTACTGTGTTCGTCCTTGGATCGTAGCAGGCAAAGAACAAGGCTACTTTCTTTGAAAAGGTTACGTCTAAGAAGGTCGTCGAGAAACCATAATGATGAAGGAGTGCTGTGATTTGCCAGCTAATTTGTCGTAAGTCGGGCTCACCAATGGCGTGGCACAAATCGATCGTCCCGAAAAATTGGTCTTTATACATTGGAATTCCATAGGAAACTCTCAATCTAGGCAAGATGAGCGATTCAAGAAACACAATAGTCACGCCAAAGTTCCTAATCCGCAAGGCAGGTCTTTCGGCAGACGTTATCCGCCAGAATTTCGGAAGTCTCAAAGGATGTTGGCGAAATTCTCCCCGATAGACGTTACAGAACGGCCTGTCATCGTTTGGACAATCGTGGACAAAAGCTACGGGATCTTCTATTTTGGTGAGCATTTCTAACTATAAACTCCGCCAATAATACGATGCGTATTAGGCATAACATTACTTTTTATCTTTATCCTCTTATTTCTCAATTGTGTATAAATAACTGTAGTAATTTGACATACCGCTTTTAATACTATCGGAGACTTAAAAATTCTTTCATCTCGTGCCCTAAGACCTGCGTCTTTTATTACTTCTATTACGTAGAACAGGTGGCTTTTCCTTCTTTATCATTAAAATTCCTTTCGGTGCAGCGATAGAATTTCATCGTGAGTTAGGCTCTGGTTTCCTTGAATATGTTTATGAATTATTAAATTTTGGTAAGAAGAGTCTGGAGGTGAAAAGGAGAATCTTGTGAAAATCCGTGTAATCTTGTGATTACCTAAACAAATACGTTTTTCTTTTAGCACAGGTTTTCTTTTTGTGAAAAAGAAAAAGTGTTGAAACAAATAACTATTATAAGCGGAAAAGGAGGCACGGGGAAGACAACCCTTGTGGGCTCGTTCGCCGCTCTCGCGGAGAACAAAGTCATTGCAGACTGCGATGTGGACGCGCCAGACCTCCATCTGCTGTTGCATCCGGAAATCATAAAGAAAGAGGAGTTTAAAGGACTGAAAGTTGCCGTTATGGATAAAACGCTGTGTACCGAGTGCGGAACGTGCGAAGAAACATGTAGATTCAATGCGATAGCTTTGACCGAAGAATCAGGTTATGCAGTCAATCCCGCACGTTGCGAGGGCTGCGGCGCCTGTGTGTTTACGTGTCCGCAGGAGGCACTTACGCTGAAGGAACGTGTTTCCGGGTATTCTTTTATATCAAAAACGAAATATGGCACAATGGCGCATGCGCAGCTAAATATCGCGGAGGAAGCATCGGGAAAACTGGTCACCGTTGTTAGAAACACGGCACAGCAGGTTGCGGAAAAGGAAAGTTGTGAACTCATTCTGATTGACGGAGCGCCAGGCATCGGCTGCCCGGTAATCGCATCCTTGGCTGGCGTGGACCTTGCACTCATCGTTACCGAGCCCACGATGTCCGGACTGCATGACCTCGAACGAATTCTGGATGTGACCAGACATTTTGGGATTGGTTCAGTCGTCTGCATCAACAAATACGACATTAATGTGGAGAACAGCGGGAGGATTACCGCGTTTTGCCGGCAGCGTGGAATAGAAGTTGTTGGAAACATTCCTTACGACAGCGTGGTCACCGAGGCAATGGTTGCGGGTATGCCCGTGGTTGAATTCTCGGAAGGGGTGGTATCGGAGGCGATAAAGGATGTGTGGGGAAGTATAAAATGTTGCTAACAAACCTTCTTTCTAAAGAAAGAAGCTTTACCAAGAAAGGATTATTTTTGCTTCGCAAAAAAAAAGCGGGGAATGTATCGGAAACCCTGAAGGGGGTTTCTGATTGTTTCAATCCTACCTTAATCCGTGTTTAACCGGCCCGCAAAATTGCCCCTTTTATGCTTTCTCTTCGCTTTCCGCTGCCCTTTTCACACATTTCTATCAGGAATATACAATAACCCACATCATACATAAATATCCACAACTACTGTAAAACCGTTCCTTTTTACATGAGTATAGAAATATTTGTTTCGGCATTTTACAGTTTACACTTTGCATTTTGCATTATCGCCATCAGGCGGTCATATTATGCACCCTATATCCTCCTTCAGAATGCCCATCGTCTCGATTTTCACCTGCTCTTTCGTTCTGAAGGTGTAGAACCGCACGGAATCTTCATCCTCATGCATTAGCTCTTTAATGTCATGTTTTATCCTTTTGAACTGCGAATCCGTGAGTTCGCCTTCAAATACCGAGTTCTGCACCCAGTCCAAATACCTGCGGAGATACTGGCACATCTTCGCTACTCTTTCCACGTTCATGTCGTAAACGATTATGACGAACATTTTTGCTTTGCGATACTTAGAAGTCTTTTTTTCCCGTCAACGCTTTTTCTAAACGAATCAACCTCTGATAAGACACGTTCCGCTTCAACTCGCGATGCTTTATCGTGGTCTTCAACTTATCATCCCATTCAGCGAGGAAAGTTCTGCGCCCTTTATCAGTCAGCAGACATGACTTCAACTCCTGCACGAGATCCGCATCGCTGAGCATATTCTTATTCACCAGCTTGAATATCACACGGTCAACGAGAAACTTTTTCTTATATTAATCAGGATTATTTAAGATACTTATCTTTAAACCGCACGAAAGCCCATGCGGGTATCATTCGTTGAATTGTTCTATTCTTTTTAGGTGCATATTCTGTATTCGTAAAGTATGGTTTAGTAATATTTGGGTTTTTCGTGAGTTGGAAATTACTTTTGTCCCTTCAAGTATTTTTTAGTTATCATGGTAAAATCACATAAAATTATTTTTGCTAAATAATGTTGCTTTCTTCTGGTTGGTAGATAAACCACTTTTTACTATTATGTATGGGGTGTAGTTTTCCGGCATACGGTTTGTTCCAAGAACGCTCGTCTTGACTTTTCTTGCTGAGAACTTTGTATTCCGGGAGACCAAAACTTTTCCAAAAAGGCATATCAGTAACTCTTCTTTCCAGTTTGATATGGTACTGATTCTCTATGGAGAGTTGGTTATAGACAAATTTATGACCGTTCCGCTCAAATACTGCCTGACTTTGAGGTGGTCTGAAGTAAAATGATATTTTACTGTCAATAATCTGCCATATAAATTTCAATTTCTGCTTCTCTTCTTCGTCCCAAAGATAGTAACTAACGTATTCTTTTTGATCAAAAGATTGCTGCCCTCCATATGTATCGTATAGTAATTCAGTAAATTGATCTTTTGACAGCGTTTCGTTTTCCTCAAAAATGTTTTTAATTAAGGAAGGAACGAGCGTACCATCCAAATGAATAAAACCCTTAAATGGGTGTTCTGACTTCAACCTCCACACACGCCCTATTCTTTGAATTAAGGAGGGGATTTCCCAATCAAACCCCCAAAATTGGGTGTGTACTTCATATAACTCTAAATCTAAACCCACCTCTGCGGCGCTGGTGGCAATTATGAGCTTACTTAGGTCACCGGAGGTTTTTTGTATTCCTGTCCATTCAGAAAGGTTTACTCCTTTATTTCTTAATTGCTCGGCGAGTTCATGAGCACTTATAACCTGAATTTTAGCGATTATGGGCACTATGTAGCACTATGTAATATCTTATCAGCACCCGTTGCCTTCATGAGTGATAATTGCTTCTTGGTAGCTCAGGAAAGTTTCCATCTCACCCTGCCTTTATAGGAGAATTCAACAAGCGTAAGATTT
>QBUL01000128.1 GCA_013180605.1 Candidatus Methanophagaceae archaeon GoMg1
ATAAGAATCAACACGGTTAAACTAAAATAAATCTGCGTAAATCAGTGTAAATCTGTGTCTTAAATAGAAGGAAGTTATACTTTATATACAATGAAAGAAGCGTTGATAGAAGCAGGTAAAAGCCTGGTCGAAGCATTGGTAATCGTAGCCATCATAATTTCGGTTGCGTACGCAGCTACGGGGACATGGCATGTGGGCTTCGCCGTCGAGTCGGGCAGCATGGAGCCAAATATGCTGGTAGGAGACCTGATTTTTGTGCAGGCACCTAATCGCACAAACATCACAACATACGAAACAGGTGAAAAGCTCAATTATACGTCGTTTGAAAAGTACGGCGATGTGATTATATATCGCCCGAACGGGTTCTCTTCGGCAACTCCAATCATACATAGGGCGATGTACTGGGTAGAGAAGGGGGAAGAGATGCCAGATGGAAAGCCTGCGCCTCATGCGGGATACATAACTAAGGGAGACAATAACGCTGGTTTTGACCAGCCAATGCTTGGGGTTGAGCCTGTGAGACCTGAATGGGTTGTAGCAGTGGCGAGAGCAAGGACTCCTTACTTAGGCTATCCTTCGATTATATTAAAGAAAGGTTTTTAAAAAAGTAGAATAAGATAAGCAAGGGAAGGAGAAGTATTTGTAACATGGGAAAAAAACCAGCACGTAAGTACACGAAAGTAACGGGACACGCGTATGTGCGAAAGACGTATATGGGCGGAGTCCCGGGAAGCAAGATAGCGCTTTTTGATATGGGCAACCTGAGCATGGGCATGGATTTTCCTGTTGCTTTGTCCCTGGTTGCGAAAGAAGCATGCCAAATAAGGCATAACGCGTTAGAAGCAGCGAGGATTTTTGCTAACAGGTACCTGGTGCAGGAAGTGGGGCGGAACAATTTTTACTTGAAAATAAGGCCGTATCCGCATCACGTGTTGCGTGAGAACAAAATAGCTTCAGGTGCGGGTGCGGACAGAGTTTCAAGCGGGATGCGACACGCATTTGGAAAACCAGTGAGCTCTGCTGCACGGGTGAAGCCCGGGCAGAGGATATTAAGTGTGGGTGTAGAGGCGCAAAATTTCGGCGATGCGAAGGAAGCTTTGAGAAGGGCGAGTTATAAACTTCCTACTCCTTGTAGATTTATAATAGACAAAGGCGAGGAGTTAGTAGGTGCGTAATGGTGGATAGATAGGAGTCAGAGTAAAAGCGGAAGCGGGGTAACAGATAGGAGTGTAACTTCAATTCCTGATTTCACGAAGATAAGGGAAGGGGATTCGTTGCCGGAAACAAACAAAAGAATCGAGATGCTTGGTGAAAAAATAGATATACTCAGCTCGCAGATTAGTGAGTTAAAAGTGGCTTTTGAAGAAGTAGCGAAGATAAAAGAATTTTTACCGCTTAATATCTGGGTTGTAGAAGTAAGAGAGACCACGGTAGAAGAGGCGAAGCGCGAGGTTTTAGAATATTGCAATAAACATAAGGGGGAGATTCTTTATCCTGACGATGTTGCGGATGAGCTTGGGCTGGATTTAAAAACTACCGTGGAAGCTACGGAGGGACTTATGAAGAGCAGGGAAATAGCGGAGGTGAAGTAATGTAATGCCTACTTATTGCAATTATAGTGATGCCATAAGAGGAGAACGTATTATTTGCCAACTCAGAAGGATCAATAAACCCAAAACGATTTCTGGGACGCATGCACACAGGGCACTGGAGATTACATTGGATGATGCGTACTGTGTAATTAGAAAGCCTTTTAGGAAAAATTGAAAGAACAAGAAAATAAATTATTGACACAGATTAACGCTTGTGGGCTCTGCCCACATCTCCGCAAGCCCTGAAATGGCGTAATTAACACAGATAGATGATAAAAATCAACAATGTCAAACTCAAATAAGTCCGCGTAAATCCGTGTAAATCTGTGTCTTAACTCAAATAGAAGGAAGTTATACTTTATATACAATAAAAAAGAAACAACAAACAGAAAAATATAAAATCTGTGTAAATCTGTGTAATCTGTGGTTTTAAAAAAGGAGATAAAAAAATGGAACTAGAAAAAGGAGCATTTCCGAAAGTACTCGTGCGACCCGTAGTGGTCGTTACGACAATATCGGAAAGAGGGATAGCAAATGCAGCGCCGTTCAGCCTTAATTCGCCAATGAACTTTGAACCACCTCTGTACGGGTTCTCGTGCAATTCGGAACACGATACGTGGAAAAACATCCAAGCGAATGGCGAGTTTGTGGTGAACGTGGCAGGGAAAGAGCTTGGTGCGTTAATGCACGTTCTGGAAACGGATTATCCGTATGAGGATAACGAGATAGCACATGCAGGACTGACGGAAGAAAAGGCGAAGGCGGTGAAGCCTCCAAGGATAAAAGAAGCGATAGCATGGATAGAATGCAAACTGGAGAAATATACCGAATTAGATGGCCATATCTGGATAACGGGAAGTGTATTGGCAGTGGGTGTGAAGGACGAATTCTGGAAAGAACCGGGCGTGATGGATGTGGAGAAAGCGAAACCGCTGTGCCACGTAGCGGGAAAATTCTTTGCGGAGGATATGAAAGAGGCGAAATACAAGAGGGTTTAAAAGTTTGTTTATAACAAATAAGTTACTAACAAATAAGTTAGTGGTAAGATGCATTTTACGTTACAACCTGTAAAAGGGGTGGGGTTCATAGACAGGCAAGAACTCTTAGATGGGGTAGTTTCCGAACTGAGCGATACCAAATCAACTACATGGTATGCTCTTTACGGGAAAAGAAGGATTGGGAAGACATCGATTCTGAAAGAGGTTCAAAGAAGACTTGAATCGAAACATAAAATTGCCGCTGTTTACTTCTCTGTCTGGGATTTGATTGAATTCAGCGTAGTTGAGTTCTGTCAGAGATTAAGTATGGAAATCATAGATGCATACAGACCATACCTCGGATTACGATACAAAGCGAAGGAGTTGGTTCAAACGCCGCTCACGATGCTACGAAAACTCCTTGACAGCTCGGAGTTCAAGGTTGTTTACAGCGAGTTGGAGTTTCTCGTCTCTTTAAATTTACGGGAAGGCATTGACAGAAATTTGCTCATGATAGATGAATTTCCTTCGATCTCTGAGTTAAAGAGCAATAACAGTAAAATCGGCGATGCGATAATAAAAAAGGTAAGGACTATGTTTGAGGATTGGGAGCGAACAACACTTTTTTATTCAAAGAAGAATTTGAGAATCTGAGTTCAAAGGAACGATTGGTTGCGATAAATATTGCAAAAGGACGTCATGCGCCAAAGGAGATAGCAAACGTGGTGCGAGATAAAATTTCAAATGTCAACAGGTTTTTGAAGTATCGTGAGGAGAAAGGATATGTGTTAAAGAAAGAGAAGGGGTATTATATGATGGAAGACCCGGTGTTTGAAAGATGGTTAAAAGAAACCTTTCTTTAGAAAAGAAAGTTAACTTTACCAAAGAAACTATTATTTTGCGAAGCAAAAAGGGTTTTGTAAATATGAAAAAAGTAGTGCTTGCATATTCGGGTGGACTGGACACTTCGGTCTGCATCCCACTGCTCAAAGAGCATTACGGCTATGACAACGTGATTGCCGTAACCGTGGACGTAGGGCAGCCTGAAACCGAGCTGAAAGAGGCTAAAGAAAGAGGTGCGACACTGTGCGACTTGTATAGGGAAATAGATGCGAAAGAGGAGTTTGTGCGTGATTATATCTTTCCGTTAATAAAGGCGAATGGCAACTATGAGGGTTACGTGCTCGGGACGGCGATAGCGAGACCGTTGATTGCGAAGCACGTAGTGGAAGTTGCAAGGAAAGAGAAAGCAGATGCAGTCGCACATGGATGCACGGGCAAGGGTAACGACCAGCTCAGGTTTGACGCCGTTTTCAGAACCACTGACCTTGACGTAGTCGCACCGATGAGGGAGCTGAGTTTGACGAGGGTGGAGGAGAGGAAATATGCTGCAGAGCACGGCATTTTACTTAAACCCGAGCACCGGTGGAGTGTGGATGAAAATATCTGGAGCAGAAGCATAGAAGGAGCGGAATTGGAAGACCCCTCTTTTTCCCCGCCTGAAGATATATTTCAGTGGACTGTTTCGGCGGATAAAGCGCCTGAAGATGCAGAGACAATAAAAATTGAATTTGAGGAAGGCGTTCCTGTTTCGTTAAACGGGGCAAAAATGGTGGGTGTTTCGCTACTAAAAAAGTTGAACGAAACAGGAGGCAAGCACGGCGTTGGTAGAACAGACATAATTGAAGATAGAGTACTTGGCTTTAAGGCGCGCGAGAACTACGAGCATCCCGCAGCTACTATATTATTGGAGGCGCATCGTGACCTCGAACAGCTTGTCTTAACGAGAAACGAGCTGAGGTTTAAGGATTTCGTTGATTCCGCGTGGAGTGAGTTAGTGTACCAGGGTTTAGTCATGGACCCGCTTTATGAGAGTCTTAATGCCTTTATAGATAAAACGCAGGAACGCCTGAACGGCTCGGTGTATGTGCGATTGGAGAAGGGCGTTGCGCGAGTGGTAGGAAGAGAATCGCCAAATGCATTGTATTCCGCAACGGTTTCGTTTGACGTTAAGCAAGAGCAACGGAGTGCAGAGGGATTCTCGATGTATCACGGTTTTCAGTCGAGGATGGCCAAAAATGTTTAATAAAGTAGCAATTGGAGGAACCTTCAATGTGTTACACAAGGGGCACAAAGCGTTGTTAACAACGGCATTTATGATTGGTAAATCCGTGGACATTGGATTAGCCTCAGACGAGTTTGCAAATCGGTTTCGTGCCACACAGACGAGGAGATATGAAGATAGAAAGCAGAAATTAATTGAATTTATCGAAAAATTTGATACCGAATACGAGATTATCAAGATACACGATTCATACGGTATTGCAACCACGGAAACAGCGATTGATTGCATTGTTGTCTGTGAAGAGACACTCCTGCGTGCAGAGGAGATAAATGCAATACGATTTAAAAAATGCTTGAGCAAGCTGGTTATTGTCGTCGTGCCTATAATACTTGCTGATGATGGCAAACCGATTTCCGGCGAAAGGATATTAAACAAGGAAATTGACGAAGATGGAAACGTGTGCCAGGTGAGCTGACGGCACGATCTAAAAATATTTTGAAAAGATATAAGACATTAAAAAATAAATATCTAAATAACTAAATGGCTCGTACGTTGCAGAACAGGTATGTGGTTGTAACTGGCGATCTGAAGTCTTCGAGAAAGTTGAAGGACAGAGCGGAAGTTCAGGAAGAATTAAAAAATGCTTTGAGAATAGTCAACCGCAGATTTGAGGAAGAGATACCTGCAAAATTTATGGTTGTAGGAGGGGATAGTTTTCAGGGGATGCTTTCCTCACCAAAATATCTGTTCGATATTTATTATGTGTTTTTTGAAAATATCGGTCATCAATTCTATTTGGGAATTGGCATTGGTGGTATATCTACAAGTTTAAGCGAAAATGTTGGAGAGATAGATGGCGAAGCTTTTCATAAAGCATCTGACGCGTTAGAAAGGGCAAAGAGAGAAAATATGTGGATTGTATTCAAAAGCGAGTGGGAAATTGAAGGGGTTGTTACGTGCTTATTGAATTTCATGGCAGATGTGATGTGGAGTTGGACTAAAAGGCAGAGAGAAATTGTAACATATTACAGAAAAGTAAAAAATGAGAAGAGCAGTGTCACATTGGAAGAGGTAGCGGAGGGTATAGGAATAAAAAAACAAGCCCTTTCTAAGATATTGAAAAGGAGTAAATATAAGTTATTGAAAGAAGCGGAGGATACTTTTGTTAATCTTGTAAGCCATATATGGTTGACAAGAGCAAATAAGCTAAATATGGCTGACAGGGGAAGATGGTGAAATGAGTTATGCTTTAAAAATTTCTGTGATAATTTCTGCGTATATTATTGTAAGCATTATAGGTGCTCATTTCATTAAGTTAATGCTCAGGAGATACGAGAAAGAAGTAGAAATCAGCGGCTTAAAATAAACTTTTCTTTTAAAAAGAAACCTTTACTAAAGAAAAAAGGAAAAAAATAAAAGGTACAATCGTATGCCAAATCTATTGCAAGGTTCAATGAATTGAAAGATAGGGAAATGGCAGAGTACTATTTAATCGGAACGCTTGTAAGCATAACCGTTGCATTACTCGTCGGCATCGTTGTCAGAGCATTTTTGATGGGAGGGATATGAAGGAAATACAAAGATAAAGAAGAACAACACAAGAGCATCTTTATATTGCCGAACCTGAATTGACCAGATGAAATGAGATGATACGAGGGCGGCACGTGCACAGCGGATGCTAAAAATATGAAGGAGACAGGGCTTATGCAGTAGTTTATTGCTCTTTAACGACCCCGAGAAAGAGAGTAAGGAAAAAAACAGAAAAGATAACGAGCATCTTTTTATTACCAATACAAATCTATATTAACAGAAATAATTGAAAGATATGTTTCAATACAGGGGTGAAATAAGAAGATATGTCCCTAAACGAAAAAGAATAACATGTTTACATCTGTGTCCATCATATTATGCACGCACCGAAGCGAGAGGTATGAAGACTTTGTAGAGGCAATAGATAGCTTGAACGCACAATCCTGTGATAATGAGAAGCTGGAGATTGTTGTGGTTGTAGACGGGAACAGGGAGCTGTATGATAGGATTTTAAAAAGCGGAATTGAAGAGGCGGATAAAGTAGAGGTCAAGGTGATATTAAACGAGAAAAACATGGGTCTTTCAGAAAGCAGAAATAAGGGCATAAAAGAAGCAAAAGGTGATGTCATTGCATTCTTCGATGACGATGCGGTTGCGGATGAGGACTGGTTGAAGGAACTTGGGGGAATGTATATGGAATACGATGCAATAGCGGCAGGCGGTAGATTGATGCCAAAATGGATAACGAAAAAACCGAAATTCCTGCCGGAGGAATATTACTGGCTGGTTGGTGCAACGCATAAAGGATTTCCTGAGGAAGTAACGGAGGTAAGAAACACTTTTGGCTCAAACTTAAGTTTTAAAGCGGACGTGCTGAAAGCGCTGGGTGGGTTTAGAAGTGAAATGGGTGTGAAGGGGAAGGGGCTATTGCAGGGTGAAGAGACGGAGCTGTGCGAAAGAATGAGAGAAAAGTTTGGAAGAGGTGTTGTTTACAATCCTGATGCGATTGTTTATCACAAGGTTTTTCCTGAACGGTTGAAAATGCGATTTCTTTTGAGAAGAGCTTTTTGGCAGGGTTACTCGAAAAGGGTAATGAAGGAGCTGGGGTATTCGATAAGCGAGGAGGAGGAATTTGTGAGGGATTTAGTTGGAAGCATTACTGGAGGACTTAAGGCGAAATCATTGGTTGCGTTTGGGCAGTTGATTCTTTTACTTGTTTTTACTTCTACGGTGGGTTTAGGGTATGTAGTTAAGGCGCTAAGTTCATATTTCAAGTTTAAATAGCCTTAAGAGAAAATGATAAATAAAAAGATCAAAGTCGTGCCAAACGGGGTAAACACGGACCAATTCGAACCCATAAATAAAGAAAAGCAGAGAAAATGGATGGAAAATTATTTTTGCGTAGAGTTCAGTTCGGATTTAAATATAATCAATGTGGGGAGGTTATCCCCGGAAAAGGGTATTCAATACCTGATTAAATCATTAAAATATCTATCACCAGCTACTAAACTTTTTCTTGTGGGCGATGGACCCGAAAAAAATAGTCTCGAAGGTTTGGTTACGAGGACGGGATTAAAAAATCGTGTCATATTTATGGGAAAAATAGCGCATGAAAAGTTACCCAAGTTATTGAATGCTATGGATGTATTCGTTTTACCAGCCATAAGCATGGAAGGTTTCTCAAATTCAATGCTTGAGGCAATGGCATGTGGACTTCCAGTGATTACAACGCCAATAGGAGCAGGTGCAGAAGTAATAAAAGAAGAAATAGGAGGAGTGGTAGAGACAAAAAATCCAAAAAAATTGGCTGACGGGATAATAAAGTGCTCAAATTTAGATGGGAAGAAGATAAGAGCATATGTAGAGGAGAATTTTTCGTTCAGCGTTGTTACCAATCTTGTTTATGACTTGTATTCACAGTTATGTGGGAAGGAAGTGGAAAGAATTTGTTTTTGTTCTCTTTTTGCCCCGCCATATCAACTCTCCGGAGCGGGGATGCAAGTTCACGAACTGTCCAAGGAACTATCAAAGTTGTGCGATGTTTCTGTTATATCCGCGAGAATAGAAGGAGAGAAAGAAGAAATAATGGAAGGGATAAGATATTATAGGGTAAAATATGTGAAGGGGGAAGCCAGTTCTCGATTTGTGTATAGTTTGCTGGGAACTTTAAAAGGTCTTTCACTTGATAAATTCGATGTTGTTGACGGGAGAAATTGGGAGGGGGGTCTTATCTCTGTTTTAGTTTCAAAACATAAGGGAAGCAAATCCGTGATGAGTTTTCGGGGCGAGGGTGCAGTAGAAGGACCATGGGTGAAGAATAGGATTAATAAATGGATATTAAAGAGAGTGGACTTAGCGACTGCGACGGATAGAAGGACGGCAGAGAAGGTGGAAAAGGTTTTATGAAAATAGCAATTCTTGTCAAGGAATTCCCCCCTGAAGTTATAGGAGGAACAGAAGTTCAAACTATGAGGATGGCCGAAGAGCTAGGCAGAAAGCATGAAGTAATTGTTTTCACAAAAAGATATAAAAGTGATGCTAAATATAACTATCACAAGCACTACGGGATCGTGAGGATTCCGAATATTCGATTTAATGGCTTTTTAAGCACTTTGACTTTTGTTTTGTTAACCCCCTTTTTTATTATGAAATATAGAAAGAAGATTGATGTTCTCCAGTGCATGATGATTTACCCAAATGGTTTCATTGGCTTGCTACTAAACAAATTATTCGAAATCCCCTTCTTCTCATGGATACGAGGTGGCGATTGGTATTTCGCAAAAAATAATCGCATAAAACGAAAAATGATTGCTTCTGTTTTAAGAAATTCCCTGGTTGTTGTTCAATCAAATGAAATTAAAAAAGACGTTGAGAGTGAATTTCCTGAAGCGAATCTGAAAATAATACCCAATGCAGTTGATATTCTGGGAATAAGAGCAAATGGAGAATATATTATTTTTGTTGGAAATTTGATAGAGAGAAAAGGAGTGAAATATCTTATTAAAGCAATGAAAAACGTAAAGGGAAAATTAATCATCGTGGGAGATGGTCCGGAAAGAAAAAAGTTAGAAAAGCTTGCCCAGAGTTTAGAAGTGAATTGCGAATTCGTAGGAGCTGTAGCACCCGAGAAGGTTAGTGAATATTTGATGAAAGGGAAATTATTTGTGCTTCCTGCCGTAAAGGGAGAAGGATTCCCTAATGTGATATTGGAAGCGATGTCAGTTGGTTTGCCCGTAGTTGCAACGAGCTTAGGAGGAATACCCGATTTAGTAAAAAATGGAGAGACGGGATTCTTAGTCAAGCCGGCCGATGTTGAAGCGCTTGCAGGTAAGATAACGGAGATTGTAAATAACGACAGTTTGTGGAGTATAATGTCGGATAATTGCTTAAAAGAAGTGAAGAGATATTCATGGGATAACATAATCAGACAAATCGAGGGAGTTTATGAATCATGTGTGGAATAGCTGGGGTTCTGAGTATGAATGATAAAGATATGAGGTGACAATCTTGAAAATTATCTTTTTCCCACAAAGGTCAGTACAGGAAGCTTCGAGTCGGTATAGGGTCTATTACTTAGCTGAAAAATTACAAAACTATCTAGATGTCGAAATTGTAGGCTCTCCTTTAGGTCATTCTTTATATTATGCTAAATATAACGTATATAAAAAGATATTGTTGAATATATCAAATAACCTAAAGATGTTTTCTAAGCTTTTAGATCATAAACATAGTATATTTGTATTCCAAAGAGGAGAATGGCAGAAAGGAAGATTTTTTCAAATATGTTTTTTTAAGAAATTACTCAATAGGAATATAATTTTTGATCTTGATGATGCGATATTTTTGCGAAATAAGAAGGTTGATGAAATACTTGCTTTGTGCAACATTGTCTTTGCAGGAAGCCATTTTATAAGAGATTACGTGCAAATGTTTAATGATAATGTGTACTTAATACCAACATGTATTGATACAAAGAGATATAAAATTAAGGAACATGTAGAAAAATCAAAAATCAGTATCGGCTGGATAGGGTCTCCATCAACTGTAAAATATCTAAATTTAATTAAAGATCCTTTAGAAAGATTGGGTGATAGCCATAATATTAAGTTTGTAGTGGTAGGGGCTAATAAGGCTGAAAATAAACTTCCAAAAATCAGAAATGTAAACATGGAGATTAAAGATTGGAAGCTGGAAACAGAATGGGATGAAATAAAATCCTTTGATATAGGGGTAATGCCTTTATTTAATGGGGATTGGGAGAGAGGGAAATGTGCATTTAAGGCGATGCAATATATGGTTTTGGGAATCCCTGCTGTGTGTAGCAGCGTAGGTGAAGCCAACCATCTCATAAATAGTGGTAATAATGGGTTTTTATGTGCTGATGAGAAAGAGTGGGAGAGCAGTCTTGAAGGATTAATTAGTGATCATAAGCTGAGAAATAAAATTGGTCATAATGGGAGAAATAAAATTGAAGAAGAATATGATATATCTAAAACAGCCAAAAAAGTAAGCAATATTATTAAATCAGAGTTTGGAGGTATTCCATGAAGGGACTGATATTATCCGGGGGGTATGGAACAAGACTTCGCCCAATAACGTATTCACAGCAAAAACAGTTAATACCAATTGCAAACAAACCCATACTATTTTATGCTATTGAAGACGTAATCGAAGCGGGTGCAAAGGAGATAGGAATCATTATAGGGCCAAACAAAGAGCAAGTTATAGAGACTGTGGAATCAGAAGACTGGGACGCGAAAATTGAATTCATTTACCAGGACGAACCTAAGGGGTTAGCCCATACAATCCTCGTTGCTGAAGATTTTTTGGATGACGAATTCGTCATGTATTTAGGGGATAACATCTTAAGAGAAAGAATTATGGAACATGCTAAGAAGTTTAAAGAAAACAATTGTGATGCGAGTATAATGCTTACAGAAGTTGAGAATCCACAGCAGTTTGGAGTTGCGGATATTAATGAAGATGAAACGATTAAAAGACTCATTGAAAAACCAAAAGTTCCCCCGAGCAATTTGGCTCTGGTTGGCATTTACTTCTTCAAACCAGTTATATTAGAAGCTTGCGAGAACATAAAACCTTCTTGGAGGAATGAGCTTGAGATTACTGATGCAATTCAATGGCTCATTGATAACGGATACGAGGTGGGATGGACGAAGGTAGAAGGCTGGTGGAAAGATACAGGCAAACCTGAAGACATTCTGGAAGTTAACAGGTTGATTTTGGCTGATATTCAAACGAAAAATGAAGGCACTGCGGAAAACTCGAGAATAATCGGAAGGGTTATTATCGAAAAAGGAGTAGAGATTAAAGACAGCATTGTTAAAGGACCATCTCTGATAGGAAGGGATTGCCTGATAAGAAATTCTTATATAGGACCTTACACGAGTATTGGAAACGAATGCGTAATTGAAGATACAGAGATTGAGGACTCGATTGTGATGGAGAAATCAGAGATAATAGGAGGAGGAAGAATTATTGAGAGTTTGATAGGGAAGGAGGTAAAGATAAAAAGGAAAGCAGATTTGCCAAATGGGAAGAAGTTAGTTGTAGGAGACAACTCAGAAATCGTTGGGTGAAAAAATGGTGAAAGATTTAAAAACAAAGAAATTGAGGTTTATAGTACACAGAAAACAAGAGGTGATATTATGCGTGAATTAATTAAACAGCTTGTTAAAATTGTTGCTGAAACCATGCCTATTTTAGAGCCTATTTTTGAATTTGGCTCTCTTCAAGTGCCAGGCCAGGAAGGTTTTGCAGATTTACGACCATTTTTCCCGAATAAAGAATTTGTTGGTTGTGACATCAGTGAAGGGCCTGGGGTAGACCGAATTTTAAATTTACATCATATTAGACTTCCTTCAGAATCAGTTGGAAGTGTTCTCATTTGTGATACATTGGAACACGTAGAATTCTGTAGAAAAGCAATAGAGGAGGTTCACAGGATACTTCGGCCAAATGGTCTACTTGTGATTACTTCAGTTATGAATTTTCACATACATGAATACCCACATGACTATTGGCGTTTTACCCCTGAAGGCTTTAAGAGTCTACTGAAACCTTTTGCTTATTCATTTGTTGATTCTGTTGGTGATGAGAGATTTCCACATACTGTCGTGGGAATAGCTTTCAAAGGTTTACCACCAAATGACTCTGTGGACGAATTTATGAAGAGATTTAAAGCTTGGAAAATGTACTGGAATACCCCCCCCCAAAACCGATGGGAAGGAAACTAATAATAAAATTAATAAAGTTAATTACCCCGCCAATACTTTTGACAATATATCAAAAGATCAAGAATCATAGACTAAAGAAGAGGTAGCGTGTAATGAAAATATTAATAACAGGTGGTTTAGGATTCATAGGGAGCAACTTCGTTAGACATATGATAAATAAAGCGGACATTATAGTAGTTGACGCCCTAAAATACGGTTCCACCGAGAACAATTTAAAAGATTTGGATTACAAATTTGTCAAGGGAGATATTTGCGATTATAATTTAATGGCTGAACTTGTTAAGAATGCGGATGCAATAGTGAACTTTGCCGCAGAGACGCATGTTGATAGAAGCATATCAAATCCTTATGCGTTTATTGAAAGCAATGTAATCGGCACCTCCACAATACTTGAGACGATGCGAAAAGCTAATTCAAATGTAAAACTTGTGCATATAAGCACAGATGAGGTATATGGGGATATAGAGAAAGGCTCTTTTAAGGAAAATGATATGTTAAAGCCTTCTTCTCCCTATTCGGCGAGTAAAGCTTCTGCTGATATGTTCGTTCTGGCTTATGTTAGAACTTACGGACTAAATGCCGTAATTACGAGATGCACAAACAATTATGGGCCTTATCAATTCCCAGAGAAGTTAATTCCGAAGGCGATAATAAGGGCGAAGATGGACATGAAGATACCAATCTATGGACGTGGGAAGAACGTAAGGGATTGGATTTATGCTAAAGACCACTGTGAAGCAATAAATTTGGTATTGAAGAAAGGAGAAAGAGGTGAAATTTATAATATTTCGGGCGGAGAAGAACGAACAAACGTGGAGGTAGTAAATGAAATCCTGAGCATAATGGACAAAACAGATTTAATAGAGTTTGTGGAAGACAGACCTGGACATGATATCAGATACAGCTTGGATTCATCAAAAATAAGGGAATTAGGCTGGACGCCTAAACATTGGTTTAAAGAAGGCTTGAAAGAGTCAGTTGAGTGGTATTTGGAAAACGAATGGTGGTGGAAGCCTTTAGCAGATGAAAAAGCCTTACATCCAACTCCTTGGAGATTAAAGTGGTAACATGAGGATTTTTATTACCGGTGGAAGCGGTTTATTAGGAACTAAGATTGCTGAAATAGCATTAGAAAGAGGATATGAAGTTTACATAGGGTATTGCCACAACAAGCCGGAATTTGGCGAGACTGTAAAGTTCGATTTGGCTAAAGATACAGATTTAGAAGTTATCTACAAGATAAAACCGGAAATTATAATTCATACTGCTGCCTTGACGAATGTCGATGAGTGCGAAGTCAATAAAGAATTAGCTTATAAGATTAATGCAGAAGGGACAAAAAGAGTAGCGGAGATTACAAGGGGATTAGGAGCTTTTCTTGTGTATGTTTCAACGGATTATGTATTTTCAGGTGAAAAAGGGAAGTATAAAGAAGACGACGAGCCACATCCTGTGAACTACTACGGGTACACGAAATTAATGGGCGAGGGGTATTGTGATTGCATAGCAAGACCTTGCGTTATCTATGGTGCAAAACCCGCAAGTGGAAAGGTTAATTTTGCGTTATGGCTTATAGAAACGCTCAAGGACAGTAAAAAGGTTGAAATTGTTACCGACCAATTTATAACACCAACATTGAACACAAACTTGGCGAAGATGCTGTTGGAAATAGCTGAGCAAGGGCTGAAGGGAATATTCCATCTGACAGGAGCGACAAGAATTTCGCGATATGATTTTGCTTTAAGAATAGCGAATAAATTTGGGTTGAATGAAGATTTAGTAATACCTTCGAGAATGGAGGAGATGAAGTGGATTGCCGCTCGCCCTAAAGATTCGTCTTTGGATACTTCAAAAGCTTCAAAATATTTAAAGGAGAAACCTTATGATTTAGATAAGGCATTAGATGTTTTAAAAGAGGAGATGGAAAATGCTTAAAGGAATAGAAGTTAAACCACTGAGAAGATTTGCAGACGAGCGTGGATTTTTTACGGAGATAATGAGAAGGGACTGGAAAGATATATACCAGGAGGAAGTCGTTCAGGTGAACTTTTCTGTAAGTTTCCCGGGAATGGTGAGAGCATGGCATCGCCACCTGAGGGGGCAGGTGGATTGTTTTGTTGTTTTAAAAGGGGCTTTAAAGATATGTGCATACGATG
>QBUL01000127.1 GCA_013180605.1 Candidatus Methanophagaceae archaeon GoMg1
AAGAATACGTGCTCCTTTGTTTGCGCCATTATCCCGTCTTTAGCATCCACCACCAACACCGCCGCATCGGCCTGCGATGTCCCGGTAATCATGTTCTTCACGAAATCCCTGTGACCGGAGCAGTAGTAGAAGAAAATCCCGACTTCATAAAAGCCGGTGATGCCGCTATCGTAACGATAAAACCCACACGACCGCTGGTTATCGAGCGTGTAAAGGAGATACCACAGTTAGGCAGGTTTGCAATCCGTGACATGGGGCAGACGGTTGCTGCGGGTATGGTAATAGACGTAAAGCCGAGGTAGGAGATACGGTAGGGTAGGCAGAGCAGGAGCTAAAAGGAAAGGGGAAATGGACCAGAAAGCGCGGATAAAGCTGTCGAGCACGGACCATAAACAACTGGATGGAATATGCCAGCAGGTGAGGCAGATAGCAGATACAACGGGAGTCAGAATGTCGGGGCCCATCCCGCTTCCCACAAAGAAACTTGTCGTGCCCTGTAGAAAAAGCCCTGATGGTGAAGGTTCGCCCACATGGGACCATTGGGAAATGCGTATACACAAGCGGTTGATAGATTTGGAGGCAGATGAACGAGCATTGCGACAACTTATGCGCGTACCCATACCCAAAGACGTTCATATAGAAATCGTGTTGAAAGGATAGATAAAAATAGAAAGATATAAATATTAGAATCTTTAAACGTATATCATAACAGAGGCATAAACAAAAGAGGTGATAAAATGGGTGTTGTATCTGATGAATTGATAAAGGAAAAGGATGAGGAAATAGGGGCATTGATAAAGGAGATAGGCGAGCTGACGAATGAATTGAAGGGCACAACGGAAGATGCACAGAGGGCGGAAATAATAAACAAGATAACAGAAAAGGAGAAGAATTTACGCACGGTAAGACATAAAAAGGGGCAGTTTAAAGCGCTGATTTCGCAACCTACAAAACTCTGGTAACAAAAAAAAAAACAGAAAATAAATTAGGGACGCAGATTAACGCAGATGATAAGGATCAACACGGTTAAACTAAAATAAGTCTGTGTAAATCCATGTAAATCTGCGTCCTAAATCGGTAGAAGTTATACTTTATATACAATCAAAAAGAAGAAAAAAAAAGATTTTTTACCGCCGGGATAGCGGAGAGCGCTTCTCTGCGGTAAACAATTTTTATTTTAGTAGTTTCTCTGGCATCGTTGTCGTTTGTATGTCTAATCCACATTCCGTTTGGCTGAGCCCCATTGCGAGACCAAGGAACTGCGTGGCGAACAGGATAGGGAAATTAAAGTCCGTACCGAAAGCCTTGTTCATCTCTTCCTGTCCTCGGTCAAGCTGCAAATGGCAGAACGCACAGGGATGAACCATGCAGTCACATCCCTCTTCTATCGCACTCACCAATTTCTGACGCGTCCATTCCAGAGATTGAACAGAATCAGCAGTTCGGTTTCCACCGCCAGCACCACAGCACATCAATTTATCTTTATAATCTACCTCTTTCGCACCTGTTACCTTCACGAGGTCTTCCAAGATGTAAGGAGTTTCTGAAGAGCCGTGTCCCCTTACCTCTCTCGGCTTGAGGAAATGACAGCCGTAATGTACCGCCACGTTCACGCCGTTCATCGGTTTTGTTATCCTCTCCTTCAGCCTGTCTAAGCCAATAAAGTCGTGAAGAACCACGATTGAATGATTCACCTTTGTAGTCCCTTTAAATTCTCTACCGAATTTACCCAGTATCTCATTCGTCTTCTCTTTTAACTTGGGATTCTCTCTCAGTAAGTGGTCGGCTTCTTGAAGTGATCCGTAACAGCCATTACACGTTACGACTATCTCAAGGTCCATCTCTTCAGCAATAGCGAGATTTCGCGCTGCCACCGGAAGCCACGTATGCATGTCAAAAGAGCCAAAGACACCCGGCGCCGGACAGCAGGATGCACCCATCATCTCCTTCGTCTCTATTCCAAACTCCTTTAATATCCGCTTTGTCGCCGCTTCTATCCCCGGATACCTGTTCGGCGTGATACAGCCAAGGAAATAGGCATACTCCTTCGTTCCTTCTTCTTCGCTCATTTCTTCCCTCCTTTGTCCATCCCCTTTAAATTCATCGTGTCCCAATCAAAATCAATCATCGCATCGTATCCCGTTGTTCGGAATATCGTCTGTACCTGTTCCAGTTGGTCTTTGTATTTCTGCGCGGTTGGCGCCATTTCATCGAGTCCTACTGCCTTCCGCAACTCCTTCTGGGCGGGACCAAGCGGCACGGCATGACCCGTTTTCATCACATAAACGCCAATCATCCTGTGTGGAACAGACATGTGTCCCTCCTTCGCCGCTAAGTTCCTCATCGTCCTTATCAGGTCAGTCGTTTTCACTCCTTTTGGACATCGCTCGTAACAGGTGTAACACGTTGAGCAGAACCACAGTTCCGGGGAGTTGAAAATCTCCTCCCGCATATCCGTCAGAGCCATCTGAAATAACTTTCTTGTTCTTAACGCCGTATTTCGCCCTGATGGACAGCTCGCCGTACACTTACCGCATTGCACGCATTCCCTGAGCGTTTCTATGTGCTCATCGCCAAAGATTTCTCCTCCACAAGCAACCATATCCTCGTATAACGTTCCCATCTTAATTATACCTCCTTATCTCTTTTTGTATATTGCAATTTAAATTCACCTTATAAATAATTTGCGGTTTTTTCATTCTGTGCACTCACCCCGCACTCGGCACTGCTTCTGTTTCTGTGCCTTCTCCTTCACCTGTTTCTGAGCCCGTATCGGTGGCACCGGCACTCGCTTCTGCTGCCACAGCCGCGGCGGCACTTTCGAGCTCCGCCAACATCCCCACGTCCGTTATCTCCGTCAACGCCTCTATCTGCGCATATACCTGTCGGTCGCGGTAGTGCTTCATTGTCGCGGCACCGGAGGGGCAAACCGAATTACAACCGCCACAGCCCTTACAAACCGCTTCGTTTACCGTCATCACATGCCGCACCTCATCGAGTTCGAGCGCACCGTACGGACAGACATCGACACAACGGGCACAGCCAATACAAATTTCCTCGTTTATCTGCGAAATCGCGGGCTCTATCACCGCCCTGCCCTGTACCAAATAGAGAAGGGAACCCGAAGCTGTTGCTTTTCCCTGTGCTATGCTGTCGGTTATGTCCTTTGGACTTGCGCAGCATCCTGCGATAAATATACCGTCCGTCGCCGTATCAACCGGTCTGAGCTTGGGGTGTGCCTCCATCAAGAACCCGTCAACGGATGTAGAAAGTTTCAGCATACTTATGATGCTCTCCACGCCTTTATTGGGTGCTAATCCCACGCCGAGCACCACGAGGTCCGCTTCCTGCTCATACGGCTCACCAAGCAGTGTATTCTCGCCACGTACCACCACTCTATCTCTGCCTGGCTTCTTGTATATCTCACCAGGAAGTCCTCGCATATAGAAAACGCCTTCCTTCTTTACGTCGCCGTAAAACTCCTCAAATCCCTTGCCAAACGCCCTCACGTCCTGAAAAGTCACAATTACGTTTGCATCCGGCAGTTGCTCCTTTACCTGATGTGCCTGTTTCGCTATGTACATACAGCATACCCGCGAGCAGTATTCGTTCCCCACTTGCTTATTCCTCGACCCGACACAGCTGATAAAAACAACGTCCTTTGGCTCTTTCCCGTTTACTACTATCTTCCCTCCCGTGGGGCCGCTCGGGGATGTCAGGCGTTCAAACTCTAACGCGGTAATTACGTTGGGATATACGCCATATTTATATTCCGCCGACACTGTCGGTTCCACGATGTCATACCCGGTTGCCACTATTACCGTTCCAACGGTAAGCTCTTCTATCTCCTCTTTCTGCCCGAAATCTATCGCTCCCGGGCATGCTTCCAGGCAGGGTGGTGCTTCTTTACCTTCCTTAACGCCATCAAGCGTTGCATCACCGCACTTACCTTCTTTTAGCAATAAGCAATGCTCCGCATCAACGGTATAAACAGGAGGAACGGCAAAGGGGAAGGGAATGTAAATCGCACTTCTCGTGCTCAATCCCTCGTTAAATTCGTCTGGTACGTCAGTCACCGGGCATGCTGCTACACATTTCTCGCAATCCTTGCACTTCTCCGTATCTATATATCTCGGTTTCCTTTTTACCTTCACGTCGAAATTCCCGATATAGCCTCCTATCTCTTCAACCTCAGAATAAGTCATCAGGTCTATGTTCGGATGCGCACCAACCTCAATCATACGAGGCGTCAGGAGAGAAGCAGCACGTTCAAGTGTGGGGAAGGTCCTGCTTAATTGTGCTACGTGCCCGCCGATAGACGGTTTTTTCTCCACTAAATGCACCTTATAGCCGCCATTCGCGATGTCTAACGCCGCATACATTCCTGTTACACCACCGCCTATCACCAGCACTTCCGGCTTGACATCCACCAACTTCTCCTCTAATGGTTCAAGTAATGCACTCCTCGCAACGGCACTTCTTACCAGTTCCTTCGCCTTCTCCGTCGCTTCTTTATGAAAATCCCCGTGAGGCCAGCTGCAGTGTTCCCGGATGTTCGCCATTTCATAGTAAAACGGGTTCAGTCCCGAATCAGAACAGGTCTTTCTGAACGTGGGCTCGTGCATACGAGGCGAGCAGGAAGCCACTATCACGCGGTTCACTCTACCCTCTGCAAGGTCTTTTCTTATCAAGTCCTGCCCCGGGTCCGAACACATAAAAATGTAATGCCGTGCCACAACGACATTCGGCAATGACGCCGCATACCTTGTCACATCCCCCACATCCACTACCATCTTTATGTTTATACCACAGTGGCACACATAAACGCCGATTCTGGGACTATCCTCAGGTGCCCCAGCCGCTATTCCTTCTACACTACCCGTCGGTGGGATTTTTGTGTAATCATATTCCTCTTCTAAATCTCCCATTTTTTTTACCTCCTCTTTTACGCCCCTGCCCCTGCTTCTATCTTAGCGGCCATTTCTCTTAATGAGTTACTCCCCACGCACATCGCTTCTTCCATCTCCGTTACCGTGGGTCCTACGCTCGCTTTACCCCGTGCTAACAGTGAAAGAAGAGCACCAGCCGCTCCTTTTGCCTGCGCAACGCTGTCAGGGATATCCTTCGGACCCTGTGCACATCCGGTAACAAAAACACCGGGTACGTCTGTATCTACCGGTCTGAACTTTGGATGTGCCTCCTTTGCAAAATTATCGGGTGTCAACGTGACGCCCATTAGTTCCAATAACTTATCCATACCTTCACTCGGTTTCAGTCCCACGCCAAGTACTACAAGGTCCGCTTCGAGTTCAATCGGCTCGCCAAGCATCGTGTCTTCTGCGCGCACTACAACTCTGTCGCTGCCCGGTTTTTTGTATATCTCGGATGGCAGACCCCTTCGATAGCTGAGTCCTTCGCCCTTCACACGCGTATAAAACTCCTCGAAGTCCTTTCCAAATGCCCGCACGTCCTGGTATAAGACACTTATGTTGCAGCTCGGGACTTTCTCCTGGAGCAAATGCGCCTGTTTCGCTAAATACATACAGCATACCCGCGAGCAGTATTCGTAGCCCGTCTGTTTGTTTCTCGAACCAACACAGGAAATGAAGACTGCATCTTTTGGCTCGGGCATACCCGCGACGTTTATCTTCCCCATTGTGGGTCCACTCGCCGATGAGTAACGTTCGAACTCCAGACCGTTGATTACGTGTGGATACACGCCATACTTGTATTCCGGCATCGTCTCAGGCGGAATGATGTCATAACCCGTTGCTACTATTATCCCCCCTACGTTTAACTCTACTGTCTCATCTTCCATATCATGATGTATGCAGTTTGGACCACATGCCAGAACACAGGGTGGAGCTTCATCTTTGGTTATTTCTTCTCCCCTGTCTCTCTTTTTCACTGCTTCTATCGTGCTTTCAAGCGTTGCCTTCCCACATTTTCCTTTCCTTATCATCAAACAAGTCCCGGCATCAATGCTATAAGCAGCGGGGATTGCAAAAGGGAAAGGTCTATATATCGGTGCTCTTTTCATTAATCCTAAATCAAATTCGTTTGGAAACCTGCCCTTCAGTCTACATGCGTCTTCGCACATCATGCATCCGGTGCATGTCGCTTCATCAACGTATTTTGCGTGCTTCAACACCTTCACTTTGAAATTGCCGACTGAGCCTTCCACGCCTATTACCTCAGAACAACTCATCAGGTTTATGTTTGGATGCGCACCCACGTCCACCAGTCTTGGCGTCAGAATACAGGCGGAACAATCAAGCGTTGGGAACGTTTTATCAAGCTGCGCCATGTGCCCACCAATAGAAGGCAATCTCTCCACCAGATGCACCTTGAACCCCGCATCCGCGATATCCAATGCAGCATACATCCCTGCTATTCCCCCTCCTATCACTAACGCTTCTGGAACGACATCCACCTCCTTCCCCTCTGCCTTCTCCAAGAGGGAACTTTCTACCGTGCTCTTTATTGATTGCATTGTATCCCTCGTTATTTGCTCCGTGCTAATTCCCGCTTTCTCCTCTTCTACTTCTCCTTCAGCTTTAGCTGTCATACCTTTTTCACCTCGTTTATATCCTGATGGTCGGTACCATTATATAAATTTTTTGCTTTTTTTATGATTTTTGAATGAGACAGGTGGATTGCAACAGATACAACAAAACCTCTTAGTTAAAAAGCGAAAAATATTTATAGTTGCAAAAATAATGGGGGAAAAAGGAGGAGAAAAATGGGAGAAGAAACGACAAAGAAAGAGGAAGAGGAGTTCGAGCCGAAAATAGTCGGGTTTACCTGTAATTGGTGCACATACGCCGCTGCTGACCTTGCGGGAACGTCACGTAAGAAATATCCACCAAACTCTCGGATAATAAGGCTTATGTGTTCAGCGAGGTTGGATCCGATGTTTGTGCTCAAAGCGTTACTAAATGGTGCGGATGGCGTTTTCTTTAGCGGGTGTCATCCGGGCGAGTGTCATTATATAAAGGGGAACTTCTATGCCAGACGAAGGATAGCGGCGATAAGAACTATTCTGAAGCAGTTCGGGCTGGACAATCGGTTTAAATCGTATTGGATAAGCGCATCAGAGGGGGAGAAATTCGCGAATACGATGAAGGGGCTGGCGGAAGAAATAAAGGAATTGGGACCCAGTCCATTGAGAGGTAAGGTACTATGAAAGGAGTAGAACTGAAATCAGGTGATTTAGAAGGGTTATTTAAGGGGTTGCTCGATAAAAAAGCCGTGGACTGTCTGATTCTGCCACATCGAGTGGGAAATAACGTGGCACACATGATGGTAACGGACAAGGATAAGATAGAATCCCCAGTGCCCGCTATATTTGCTCCCTCGTTCTCTGTAAATGCTGCAAATATCGTGAAGGGGTGGCTAATAAAGGAGAAGATAGGAATTGTAGCAAAGCCTTGTGAGATAAGGGCAGCGATAGAATTGATAAAGTTGAAACAAATGGACAAAGAGAGTGTGCTTCTAATAAGCGTAGATTGCTCAGGTGCCTTTAAGAATCAGGATTATGCAGACCACGCTGAAGAGATAGGCGATTGGGTAGACAGTGCGAAGATAGAGGGATTGAAAGGGAAAAGGATCGCGATACGAGAAGCGTGTGAGATATGTGACAAACGGCTTGCAGACGTTGGGGACATTGGTATTGTGAGGCAAGACGGTGATAACGTGGTAGTTGTGGGAATAACGGACATGGGCGTTGAGGCATTATCGGCTATCGAAGATATTTCGCTGGAGGATAAGGATATAGACCGGAGCGGGGAAATCGAAAAGATTGCAGCAGAAGCGAAGAAGAAGAAAGAGGCACTACCGGAGATAAGCAGTGTGGAAGCATTAGAGGAGTTCTTGAGGGACTGCATAGTATGCAAGAACTGCCGTGAGATGTGTCCCGTATGCTACTGCAAGGAATGCTTCTTCGAGCAACCCTTAGGGAAACCGGTTGGCGGGGATTTATTGAACATAGCGGAGTTAAGAGGTGCGATAGCGGTCCCGGTAAATCAATTGATGTATCATCTCACGCGCGTTTACCATGTCAGCACGACCTGTGTCGGCTGTGGTGCCTGTGAGGATGCCTGCCCAAAGGACATCCCACTGACGAGGCTTTATCCCGTGATTGCGGAGAAGGTGCAGGAGATTTTCGAGTACGTGCCGGGTAAGGACATTGAGGAACCATTACCATTCACTACATACGAAGAGGAAGAGCTGGAAGACAAGTTAAGGTAAAGAAGGGTAAAAAAAAAAGGTAAAATGCCAATAAAAACATGGGAGCTGGACCCGAACTTCAAGAACGAGATAATGAGCGAGGCGGGCGGAGAACGCCTCGCATCATGTTTTCAGTGCAGCACCTGCACGCTGGGTTGCCCGATTGCCGAAATCGTTCCAGGTTACAATCCGCGGAAAATCATCCAGATGAGTTTGTTAGGAATGCGAGACGAGGTTTTATCAAATCCTGATTTGTGGATTTGTCTTATCTGCCAGACGTGCACGGCGCGGTGTCCACAGGACGTGCGGATTGCCGATGTGATGGGTGCGCTACGGCGAATAGCAGAGAGAGAAGAGGAAGCAGGCAAGTTGAAGATAGACAGCCCCAGACCACTGTTTGATAAGGCATTCCAGCATCAGCTGAAGAAGTTCGGACGGCTCTATGATATGGGACTGGCAATGGAGTATTATCCGAAGAAAGAAGGTTCCTTTATTAAGGGAATGCTGGCGATGATGAAAGATTACAAGGATTTCGGGATGCGGATGTTTTTGAAAGGAAAAATGGGACCCCTTGGCGGTGGCAGTCCGGTGAAAGGAATGCTTGCATCGAAAATAAAGCAGAAGGACGTGATGAAGAAGATATTTGAGGAACTGGGAGAGGAGGGGAAAGAGAAATGAGTGTAAATAAACTCGCATACTATCCAGGCTGTCCTTCAGAAGCGACGGCGATAGAGCAGCACATGTCAACCGAAGCGGTGTTTGAGAAGTTAGGCGTTGAGCTGGTCGAGGTAGAGGATTGGAACTGCTGTGGTGCTGCGGAAGTAGAGGACCCGAGAGTAGTGTATGCGTTAAACGCGCGGAATCTTGCGATTGCCGAGAAAGAAGATTTGGACATTGTAACTCCGTGCAGCATCTGCTATTACAATTTAGAGCGTAGTAACAAAGCGTTGAGGGCAGATGAAGCTCTGCGTACGAAACTAAGGGGGATAGACAGTTCACTGGACTATAACGGTACAATAAAAACGAAACATGTGCTGGACGTCTTTGTAAACGACATAGGCCTGGATGAGATATCAAGTAAGCTGGAGAAGAAGGTGAACGTGAAAGTTGCACCGTATTATGGCTGTTATATCGGGCGACCGCCGGAGACGGCTTTTGATGACCCGGACAATCCGGTTTTGATGGACAAGTTAATAGAGCTGATAGGCGGCGAAATTGTGCCAAATTTCAATTACATGAAGACGGTCTGTTGTGGTGGGCCTCTGATGATGACGCGGGGGGACATAGCATTTGACATGGCGCGGAAGATACTGGACGTTGCGAAGAATGCGGGTGCGGATTGCATTTCACTCGCATGCCCGCTGTGCGGCATGATGCTGGACGGCAAGCAGGCGGATATAGAAAAGGCGTTAGACGTCACAATAGGAATGCCCGTTGTTTACATCACGCAGTTGTTGGGTCTCGCGCTTGGAATAGAACCGAAAAAACTCGGGCTTAATAAAAATGCCGTGGATACAAAAGAAATACTTGGGATGGTGGTGTGAAAATGGGAATAGCAGTTATAGGGGGAGGAGTTGCAGGGATAACAGCCGCTCTTGACCTTGCGGATTCGGGTTATAAAGTACATTTGATAGAAAAGAATGCTGAGCTTGGAGGAAAGATGGAGGAGCTTGCGGAATGTCAGATGGGGTTGTCGCCATACATAGCCAAAGTGGAAAACCATCCGAACATAGATTTGATGCTGTCAAGCGAGTTAGAGCGTTTGTCAGGCACAGCGGGAGATTTCAAGCTGAGCGTGTCGGGCAATGAAATAGGGGTGGAGAGCGTAGTGTTGGCGTCGGGTTACGACATTCCAGAAGTAGCGAAGAGTTACGGATTTGGAAGTCCGGACGTTGTAGTCTCACTGGATTTCGAGGGGATTCTCAAAGCTGCTACGGTAAGCGAAACAGGGGAATTGGTGAGACCATCGGACGGTAAGCGAGTAAAGAGGTTAGGATTTATCAAGTGCGTTGGCTCAAGATGCCAGGAGAACGAGATTTGCTCTACAGCGTGCTGTGCATACACAGCGAAAGAGGCGTGGGAAGTAAAAGAGCGATTCCCGGACATGGAGATTTACATCTTCTACATGGACATCAGGGTATTTGGAAAAGACGAGGAGTTAGTGGCAGAGTTAAAGGACAAATATGGTGTGAAATACATAAGGTCACGGGTTCCTGAAGTAATACCCGAAGAAGGGGCGTTGACCGTTAAGTTCGAGAACCTCGAGAAGGGGACGATAGAAAAGCTTGACCTTGATATGGTAGTTCTTGCGGTTGGTTTGCTGCCATCAAAAACCCTGAGCAAACTTGCAGAAATAACGGGCGTGAAAACAGATAAATATGGATACATTGAAACGAGTCTAACGAGCCCGCTGGAAACGAGTGTTCCTGGTATTTTAGCGTGTGGAACGGCAACGGCACCGATGAAGGTGCGGGAAAGCGTTGCACAGGCGAGTGGTGCGGCATTAAAGGCTGCAGGACTTTCACAGCGCACGGAGCCAATTCCGGGTCAGGAGGAGCACAAATACATTGAAGTTGGCGATGAACTGAAGACGGGCGTATTCATTTGCGGTTGTGAAGGCGAAGTGGCGAATACCGTAGACATACCTGCGGTCGCGGAACGAACAAACGAATTAAAGGACGTTGCATACGTGAACAGCGAAACGAACACATTGAAGGAGGCGATGGACGCGATAGAGAGCGGAATAGTGGACCAGGGATTGAACAGGATAGTATTTGCGGGGCAGTCGCCGAGGGAATGTGAAGACATAGTCCGGGACGCATGTGCCAGAGCAGGACTAAATCCGTATTTATTGGAGATGGTAAATCTGCGAGAGCAATGTGCGTGGGTGCAAGACCCCAAAGACGCGACAGAAGCGGCGGTAGATATGCTGAAGATGGCCGTGGAACGAGCGAAGTATCTCGAGGAAATACCGGTTGAACGGTATCCCGTGATACCGAAAGCGCTTGTTATTGGCGGTGGGATATCAGGAATGAACGCAGCACTTGGAATTGCAGACGCCGGGTATGAAGTCCATTTAGTGGAGAAAAGAGCAGAACTGGGTGGCGGTTTGAGAGAAAGCGCCGAGTTACAGGGACCGGGCGGTGAGCAAGCGGCGGACATTTTGAATGAGTTAGTTGATAAAGTAACGACTAATGAGCGAATGAACGTGTACACAAATGCGAAAGAAGAAGAAGTCGTGGGAAGAGCAGGTTCGTTTAAAGCGAAGATAGTCGCAGAGGGTTCGGCTGAGGATGCGGAGATAGAATTTGGCGCCTGTGTGATTGCAACAGGAGCGAGGCGTGATTTCGTGCCTGAAGGTTACTTTGGATACGGCAAAGAGAAGAATGTGACGACGGTAAGCGAATTTGGAAAGATGCTGGCGGGTAAACTGGATGCAAATACAATTGCATTGATTCAAGATGTGCCAGGCGAAGGCGTAACTGCAAGGTACAGCAGCATCGAGGTAGTGGATAGTGCGTTAAAAGCGAAAGAGAAGAACCCGGATGCGAATGTATTCGTGCTGTACCAGGACATAAAGACCTACGGTAAGTGGGAAGTGCTGTACAAAGATGCACGTGAGAAAGGCGTGATATTCCTCAGGTACGACAAGGAGAAACCACCTAAATACGAAGATGGGATTGTTTCGGTCTATGACGTGATATTCAACGATGAGATACAGATAAAGCCTGATTTAGTGGTGCTCAGCACACCGACGATGCCTGCGGAGGCGAACGAGCGACTGAGCGAGACGTTCAAGATACCATTGAAAAAGGGATTCTTTATGGAGAAGCCGGAGCGTCCAAAGATGGTATTAACGCCTGTTGACACGGTGAACGAAGGGGTGTTTATCTGCGGTTCGGCAGTGTATCCCGCGATGATAGACGAATGCCTCGCAATGAGCAGTGCAGCAGCGTCGAGGGCATGTGTGCTACTGGCGAAAGATTTCCTCGAGACGCCAGCGATGATTTCGGTGGTTGACGAGGAGATATGTGCAGGATGCGGTGTATGTGAAGCGATATGCCCGGTCGATGCGATAGAATTGACCGAAGAGCCGGTACCGGTGGTTACTTTCGGTGTGACCACGGTAGTAGGCGGAACAAAGAAGGTTGCGAAGACCGGAGATGGCTGCATAGGCTGTGGAAGTTGCGCTTCTTATTGCCCGTCAGGCGCGATGTCGTTGAAGAATTTCAGAGATAGGCAGGTGTACGCACAGTTGGATTATGCGATGTAGAAAAGTCCACTCATCGGGCTTTTCTTTTATTTTATTTTTTGGCACAGTCGATTTTTTAGGGAAATTGGTATATGCCTTCTTAAAATTCACCGCAGAGCACACAGAGGACGCAGAGTCATAAATTATAGACACAGATTAACGCAGATTAACACAGACAGACGATAAAAATAGACAACCAGAAAACCCGAGCAAAGATGGAAACCGTCTTAAAACTCTGCGTACTCGGCGCTCTCCGCGGTGGTAAATCACGGGATTCTTAGACTGTGCCATTCGATACCACCTCTTGTGCTATTTCGTTCGCCATTTTTTGATTTTATTATATCCATTTTCAACCTCCCTCCACCCTTTTTTTTTCATTGATCTCATAATGGCTTATTGACTTTATCTTTTTTACTTACTTGCGGTACAGTAACGGTGATTATGGTTTAATCTTCTCTTCAGCCCATGTACGAGCTTTTCTTACAAGTATCCACAACGGACTCAAGATATCAAATAGGCGACCTGCAAAGTAAAAATGTCACTATTGGCGGATGGCTTAAATCCAAAGCGCGGAAACACGCAGAACAAGATAACCTAAATGGAAGTCCAGAGTTGTTGTATCTTTGCCTGCATCTGTGGTTGTCACTGTACCCAACCTGCGCACGACTAATCGCTTTTCCAGTGTCGCCAGTTTATGCAGCCTGACCGCTGAGGGAAGTAATAATTTTCCATTGCTCACCTCAAAGTGTCGTAAACCGCATCGCCCTCACAGTATCCTGCAAGAAATTGCTCTGCCGTCAAACGTGACCACGCAGACTGCTCATCAATATCCATCGTCACCAGAATAATCACCCGAACAATTTGACGTCACGGCAACATTTTCATCAATGCGTCAGATAATTCGAGTTTACCGTCAGGTGTCACTTTAACCGGTAGTTCATAGGCTTTCATCTTCATCAATACAATGTTATTTATGTATTTTACCATATAAATAACTTGTTGAGGCGACTAAGGAAATGATTAAAGGCGTGTCCATAAGTGCTGCGATAAACCGATTGATACGTGCTGAAGAGGGAAAAAAGAAGGCGCTTTCGCTTTTGTGGGCGAACGGTTGCGGAGCGAAAAAAGTAGAAGATTGGAAGAGGAAATTATTATTTTTGCGCTTTGAGCAATCTTATGTAATCAAAAAAGATATATTGTTCAAAATCTCTAAACCCGGTTTTGGCTAATATCTCTCTCCAATCCCTTTTAATAAAATCAAAGGCATACGGGCACTCTATAAGTTTAAAGGGAATCCTTGCATAAAAAGGCATCTTACTCAGGGAAAACTCATTATAATCCAATACAAAGAAAAACCCATCCTTCTTTAACGCCCCAAAAACACTATTTATAACCTTTTCTCTAACCTCCTGAGAGAAGCCATGGAGCACAAAAGAAATAAAAATCTTATCAAACTTTTTTGTATTTTTTAAGGGTAAAGGTTGATCAACCCTGGCTTTGATAATCTCTGCATTGGGAAACTTACGGCATCTTTTTTGAAACTGTGAAATCATGTCATCACAAATATCAATCCCAACAAGTTCTCCTCTATCTCCCGAAAGATATTTCATCATTAAGCAGGCATTTCTGCCTGTGCCTGCTCCTAAATCAAGGATTTTATCCTGGGGGCTAATCCTCATCATCCTAATAGCCTTCTCAATAAAAGAGGTGTATCTGCCAAAGGTAGCCATGTTAAGTATTGCATCATAATGTGCTGCCATAAATCCTTTGACTTCAACTTTTGACTTTGGATAATAACCAGATTCTTCTTTCATTATAATAAGGTTTTATATGTTCCAAAGTTTTATATGTTCTCGAGGCTGTCCCCCAATTAATTATCAACATGGACACTTAAAGTTAATTATTGCGTGAACACGTAAAAAGTTCCCTACTTTTGATACCGAATTAGCTACTAACATTCTAATCGTACTGATAGTCGGCACATTTCTCTCCAACTTACCCCAGATTACCTTCAGATTGTGCGCTGTACATACCAGATTA
>QBUL01000126.1 GCA_013180605.1 Candidatus Methanophagaceae archaeon GoMg1
CATTTACTACTATACTCAATTCTTCTTCTCCCATTTTTACACCTTCTCTTTTTTTAAAATTTTAATTTTAATTTTAATTGATAATCACTCAAAACTCAATATTCTATTCCTGAAGTTGTGCGGCTAGTTTCATTCCAATAATGCTTGACCTTCTCCATGTGAGTTGCTATATCAGCCATCTCGATTATTCTGGCGCCTGGCTCTCTTCCACTAAGAATGATGTCAGTATGACCTCTTTTTTCCAACAGCTCTAAAACATCGTCCTCTGTTAACAGCTCGAATTTTACCGCGTACAATATTTCATCCAGAATCAAAAGATCTGCTTGTTTTTCAGCTAACACTCTATGAGCTAATTCCAATCCCTCTTTAGCCTTTTTGAGATGTGTCTCCCGAGATTCCTCGTCCTTTAAAAAACCAGGGGCGCCGCAAAGATGTATCTGGAGGTTATCGAGGTTCTTTAGAAACTGGTATTCCCCGGTAGTTTGCCTTCCTTTCATAAACTGCAATATCACTACCTTTTTTTTGTGACCCAACGTCCTTATGGCATGACCGATAGAGGCGGTTGTCTTTCCCTCTCCCTTTCCATAATAGGCGATGACTTTTCCCTCTCTTGGGTTCATAATTGTATATTTTTAATATAGTGTTCCTTATCAGTAATAAATAATCATCCATGTATGCATGCATTTTTTTAAAATAGTTCCGCAAACCACATCACATAAATCGAAAGGAGAGAAGGTTAAAATGAAAGAGGCGATGTTCTACGAGAAACTGGAAGAGAACGCGGTTAGGTGTCACCTATGCCCACATCATTGTAAGATAAACGAATCGAAGAGGGGGATATGTGGGGTTAGAGAGAACAGAGACGGAGTCCTATACAGCCTGGTCTACGGTAAGGTAGTTGCGAGGGGGATTGACCCGATAGAGAAGAAACCTCTCTTCCATTTCTATCCCGGCTCTGAGGCATACTCGATTGCTACGGTTGGGTGTAACTTCAAATGCAAGAACTGCCAGAACTTCCATATCTCTCAGATGCCAAAAGAAGGCGAGAAACAGATAGTAGGGGAAGATGCATCTCCTGAAGAGATTGTTGCGGCAGCCAAGCAATATGGTTGTAGAACCATCGCATACACTTATACCGAGCCGACCATCTTTTTCGAGTTTGCTTATGACACCGCCAGACTGGCGCGTAAAGAAGGGATATGCAATGTCTTTGTTTCAAATGGATATATTACGGAGGAAGCTATACGCACTCTCGCACCTTATTTAGATGCGGTAAATATAGACCTGAAGGGTTCCGAGGACCTGTATCGAAAAATTTGCGGTGGGCACCGGCAACCCGTCATAGATGCGATAAAGCTATACAAAAGACTGGGCGTTTGGGTTGAAGTAACCATGCTGGTTATACCAACGTTGAACGATACTGAGGAAGAGTTCAGATGGATTGCGGAGTTCATCAAAAGTGTGGGGGTGGACATACCCTGGCATATTTCACAGTTCTATCCCACATATAAGCTAACTAATGTTCCTCCAACGCCGGTTACTACCTTACGTAAAGCGAGGGGAATTGGGCTGGATGTAGGATTGAGATACGTGTATGAGGGCAATGTTCCGGGTGAGGGCGGAGAGAATACCTACTGCTACCAATGCGGAGAGCTGTTAATCCGGCGCTATGGATTCCAGATTCTGGAGAATAAAATAAGTGATTCAAGATGTCCAAGTTGTGGTGCCAAGATAGATGGGATATTATAAGTTACCTAAAAGGAATAGAGGTAACCCTATTACAATTGCAAATAGAAGATTGAACATCCAACAGCCAGGAATAGTTTATAAATCAACATTTCAATCACCACGTTTGATTTTTATATTTATATTTATAAAGTTGCTTTAGGATATCACAATAAAACTTTTGGCAGCTTGCGGTCAGTTTTGCTGCGAGTTCAATCGCTTCTTTGCTCTTTGCACCTTCCAAAATCGTTATTGGACTTCCGTAACCTGGCACTTCGAAAACATAATCTTCAGGACTCTGCAAACCCAAAAGAAGCTTATTCTCCTCTTCATTTCTTCCTACTATTATTTTTGATGCAGCGAACCGGAAATGCCTGCCTATTTTTAGTAACCTCACCTCTCTCTTCGTCACTTTTTCCTTATGCTTGAACAAATCCCTCAGCTTAGATGCAAATTCCTTGTAGGTTAAGAGACAACCGCCAGCAGGAGAGGGATAGTCATCTTGCAAGCCAAACTTTTTTACAAGTGCAATCTGGGGCTTTCTGCTCTTTCCTTTTATCTCCAAAAGCTTGTTCCGGTCCACCCAACCTTCACGTTCTGGAATAGTCTCTCTCAATAGTTTTGCAGACAGCGGTCTCAAAACCATTTTTTCTACGCCCGCTTCTTTTTCCTCGAGTTCCAATGCTTTTCTGTGCTGGCTCATTGGTCTTTCACCGAGGACATCGCCAGTGAAGATGAAATCTGCACCCACTTCTTTTGCAATCCTTTTCGCCTCTCGCAGCATATAAATGTGGCAATCTATACAGGGATTCAGTCCTGAGCCATAGCCATGTTCAGGGTTTCTTACTATGTCGAGGTATTCTTCTCCGGCTTCTATCCTTACAAGCGGTATCCCAAACCTCTTTGTCACCTCACCTGCATAATCCTCTTTTTCCGTTGCAAAGGGCAAGATAAAATTCAGTGCCACAACTTCTATACCCTGGTCTAAAATGAGCTTAGTTGCTAATATTGAGTCCAAACCGCCGGATAACAACGCTAATGCTTTCATCACACTTTTTCTTTTTCATAAAAAGAAAACCTGTGCTAAAAGAAAAAACTAAAGGAATATTTTTAGTCAAGGTTTTTACAGGTGGTAAAAAAGTTGGTTGGTAAAGTTTTTTCTTTTTAAGAAAAGGTTTCTCGTGAAAATCTGTGTAATCGTGTGGTTAAAAAATGGTTTCACCGCTTGAGCTTCTCAACAGTAACTTCCGCCGCTCTTTTCCCGGACATCAGCATAGCGCCAAAAGTAGGACCCATTCTTGGAAGTCCGTATGCCGCGGAAACCGCCATCCCGGTAACTATCAGTCCCGGATAAAATTCCGAAGTATGTTCTACTACGAGATTCTCAGACCGCTCAACCCACATCGCACCCTGTCCTTTTATCTTAAGCAGCCCTCTTTCCTCTAATTTCTTTACTACTGAGGCATCATGACCCGTTGCATCAATCACGAGCTTTGATTCCAGAGAAACAGGGTCAACGCAGGCTATTTCTTTCGGAAGAGCCGAAACCGCACTCCAGTTTACCACCACGCCACTCACCTTTTCATTATGCAGAACCACGTCATCCAGCGCGACCATGTTTAATATTTTCGCTCCTGCATCGCACGTTGCGGCAATTAATTTCGAGCAGGCGTGAGATGCATCTGCAACATATAGCCCTTTGTTATACTTCTTATAAGGCACTCCAAGCTCATCCAGAATGCTTTCTGCCGGTGACCTAACCGTGAGCTTGTTCATCAAAAACCCGCCAAGCCAGAACCCACCGCCTAAATAGTTGTTTCTTTCTATAATCAATACTTCTACACCCGCAGATGCCAGTTCTTTCCCTGCTATCAATCCCGAAGGCCCTCCACCCACGATGATTACGTCGGTCTCCGCGTAGTTCTCGAATTCTTTTGCAAATTCTCCTACTATCGCTCTCGTAATCTGGCTTTCCGAAACAGGTGCGAATTTTAGGGTCATAGATTTACCATTGCCATTCGTTATTTATAAAGAAATCTTCGCCAATTCCTCCACTATCTCCTCTGCTATCAGGCTCTTCACACCTTTCACATGCTTTATGTCGCTTGTACCCGCTCTTATTACATACACCTCGTTTTCTTCTGTCCCTATCCCGCCGTTGCCAACGTCATTTGCAACAACCATCTCAATGTTATGATTCTCCATCTTTTCCCTCGCCTTTATTATCAGTTCATCTTCAGAGACGTTCGTTTCTGCTTTAAATCCCACGATAACAAGCTCCGGGAATTCACGCTTCACTTCGTCTATCAATTTCCCGGTAGGAACGAGATGCAAGTAGAAATCTTCGCCCGATGAAATCTTCGTTTCTGACGAATCGGCAGTGAAATCAGATATAGCGGCAGAAGAAATAAGCACGTCATATCCTTCCTCCTTCTTTTTACCTTCGCGAAGTTCAGTAATGCATGCACCAATCATTTCACGTGCAGTCTCCACCTTCACCTCTTTTATACCCACCTCCAGATTCATCCCTTTGCTGTGCACGAGCGTAACCTCGGCACCTTGTTTATACGCTTCTTTAGCGAGTTCAATCCCCGTGCGACCAGAACTTCGGTTTGTTAATATCCGTATAGGGTCTATCGGCTCGATGGTGGGTCCCCCTGTAATGAGGATACGCTTTCCCGCAAGCTTTTTTGGCGAGAGCAAATGCTCAACCGCGAGAATTATGTCTTCAGTCGAGACGATTTTCGCAAGTCCTTCCTCAAAACGGGGTCCTAAGACGGTTACGCCGAGTTTTAGCAGCTTGTCGCGGTTCGCAATCAGAATCGGGTTTTTGTACATGGTCTCGTGCATAGCTGGCACGACTATAATGGGTATTCCAGAGCCGAAGGCAGTAGTTGCAAATGCCGTTACGGGTGTATCCGAAACGCCACTCGCTATCTTGTTCAGCGTGTTTGCCGTACAGGGTGCGATGATAAACAGGTCTGCTGAACCTTCCATCCCAAGAAACTCCACGTGTTCTATGTTCCCCATCAGTTTCGTTATTACGTCGTGCCCCGTAGCATAATGAAGCGTATAAGGATGGATTATTTCAGTTGCGGATTCGCTCATCACGCCATACACGTCTGCACCGTGTCTTATCAATTCGCGTGCGAGTTCCACGGTTTTAACTGCTGCGATAGAGCCAGTAACACCTAAGACAATCCTCTTTCCTGACAAAGCGTGGCTTTTTGTGCCTTTTATTCTCAGGGTTGGGTGTGGCCCTCTTTCTCTCTCTGCCATAATGGACCGGTCGGGATTTGAACCCGAGGCCTCTCACACGCCAAGCGAGTGATCTTCCAACTGATCTACCGGCCCTCACCTATCTTTTTTTTTTTCACAAAAAAGAAAACCTGTGCTAAAAGAAAAAATAATTGTTTCTTTGGTAAAGTTAACTTTCTTTTTTAAAGAAAGGTTTGTTTACAGATTCCTGGATACATCCTCTATTATTCTTCCACAAAAGACGCATCTGAACCGAGGCGGGTTCTCGCTCACGGTAATGAACTTAGACATAACTGGCTCATTTTCCGCGTTGGATATGCAATTGGGATTCGCACATCTTATAATGCCCTCTATTGACTTTGGAAGGTAAACATTGTGCTTTGCCACTACTTCAGAATCACGTATTATGTTTATCGTTGCGTTTGGAGCAATCAAAGCGATTTTATCCACCTCTTCAGGTTTTAATTCCCTGTCTTCCACTTTTACTATGTCCTTCCTGCCCATCAGCTTACTCTTTACATTCATCACCACGCTTAGAACCGCATCTGTCCTTGTGTTTATCTTCAATATTTTCAGCACGTTCAGCGCCATCCCTGCCGTAATATGGTCAATAACTGTTCCGTTTTTTATTGGCACTATTTTTAATTCTTTTTTCATTGTAGTGGGACCGCCGAGATTTGAACTCGGGACAACTCGGTCTTCAGCCGAGCGCTCTCCCAGTCTGAGCTACGGTCCCTTTGTATATATTAATCTATTTTTGTATATGAAATTTATATGATATTTCTTTGGTAAAGCTAAAAATTTCTTTTTGTAAGAAAGGTTTTTTTTTTACTTATAAATATCCTCCCAATTTAATTTATATTTTTATGGTGGAAATGGAAGAAGAAATAAAAAAAGCGATGGGTCTGGTATCCAAAAATAGCGCCGTTCGATATGCCGATATTCGCATGGAAACGGGTTACGCAACGGTCATTGAGTTAAGGGACGATGTCTTCAGAGAGATGAGCTATGGTATAGACCAGGGCATAGGTGTCAGGGTTCTGTACAAAAACTCATGGGGGTTCTCTGCCTCGAATGACGTCTTAAAATCAAGACTAAACGATACTTTTGAGGATGCTTTGAACATCGGTAAAGCGCTATCACAGTCAGAATCGAATAAGGACGCGAAATCGGTAAAAATAGCAGATGCGCCGCCAAAAAGCGACCGTTTTATGTTAAAGCCGAAAATAAACCCCGCAGACGTCAGCATCGAAGAGAAGAAGCACATGGTTAAAGAGGTGTATAAAGCGGCAAAGAAACATTCATCACGCATAAAAACACTCTCTATCTTGTATCTGGATGGCTATGAGAAGCAGGCATACGCGAATTCGGACGGAAGTTATGTCGTGATGGAGACGCCGGCGGTATTCATGCGCGTTCGTGCAGTAGCGAAAAAGGGCAGCGTTTTGCAAGAAGGCGTAGAGAGCGTAGGTGCCGTGGGGGGTTTTGAAGTCATAGAAGAGGAGAATCCAGAGGTTGTGGGCGTAAAGGCTGCGGATAAAGCGGTCAGGTTGCTTGATGCGAAACTGCCGCCTGCGGGTGAAATCCCCGTGATAATGGACCAAAGGCTCACAGGCGTTTTCATGCACGAAGCGCTGGGGCATGCCGCAGAAGCGGACCACGTTTTATACGGTGAATCAATACTAAGAGGGAAATTAGGTGAAGAAATAGCATACGGAGGTTTAACCGTTGCTGACGACCCGACCATCGAGAACTCGCATGGTTATTATAGATACGACGATGAAGGAGCAAGGTCAAGAAGAACGGAAATAATAAAAAACGGCGTTTTGGTCTCGTACTTGCATACGCGGGAAACCGCAGGCAGGTTAGACGCGATGCCAACCGCGAATGCGCGTGCTGCGGACTATTCGGAGGTTCCACTGGTACGGATGAGCAACACGGTAATTGAGGAAGGGGACTGGGATTTTGAAGATATGCGGGCTGATATACGGTTTGGAATCTATGCGAAGGGCATGCGAGGGGGGCAGGTGGATACGGTAAGGGGCGAATTTCAGTTCAGTGCAGAAGAGGCGTTTCTGATAGAAAAAGGCGTGCCGTCCAAGCGATTGAAAAACGTTTCGCTTTCCGGTAGAACCCTGGACGTATTGAAGGACATAGATGCCGTGGGTAATGATAAAAAACGCGGTTCAATAGGTTTTTGCGGTAAAGACGGTCAGGAAGTTCCTGTTTCTGAATACGCTCCACATGTGCGCGTGAAGAAGATACTGGTGGGTGGCGCTTCTTCTTAGACACTTTTTCTTTTTGTCAAAAAGAAAACCTGTGCTAAAAGAAAATCTTCATAGGAAAAAGAACCGAAAAGAGATGAAAAAACAGAAAAAATGAGCAAGAAAATAAATTATTGACACAGATTAACACTTGTGGGCTCTGCCAACATCACCGCAAGCCCTGAAAGGGCTTAATTAAATACCACCCTATACCCTGCTCGCAGCAAAATCAGCAATGAGCAGCAGTTTCTCTTTTGCTTCCGAGTCTTCAAGTCCTGCAATACAACTTTTTGCACGCATCACGAAATCGTTAGATAACTGGATTGCATAGTCAATCGAGCCGGAATTTACGAAAATCTCCCTTACTCGGTCAATGTCGGAATTGCTGATGTTCCCTTTCTTTGACAGAAGCTCCGCTAAATACGCCTTCTCGGAAGGTTTTGAATGGTTTAACGCATGAATGATGAGAATGGTTCGCTCACCGTTTTTAATGTCCAACCCCACGGGCTTTCCCGTTTTCGCAGGTTCACCGCAGACGTCTAACACGTCATCCTGTATCTGGAATGCAATGCCCAAATTTTCGCCATACCCACGCAGATTCTCAATTTCTGTTTCGCTTCCACCGCCAAGTAGTGCACCTGTAGCGGCACACACCGTAAATATAGACGCCGTTTTCAGCGCTGCTATCTCTAAATACGTCTGTTCGGTTACTTCTTTTATGTCGCTTAACCGTAACGAGAACTCCTGATACTGCCCCATAGCGATGTCGGAAATAGTACTCGAAACCGAACCCATGACTTCAGGAACTCCACATCGGGCAAGCATCTCACAGGAAAAAGCGAACATAAAATCCCCGATGACTATCGCTCTTTTTTCGCCATACCTCGCGGGATTGGAAGGGTTTTTCCTGCGTATGGAATTCTCATCTATAATGTCATCGTGAACCAGAGACGCATTGTGAATGAGTTCGATAGCCACGGCAGTATATAACGCCCTGTCCCGCGAACCACCAACCGCCTCTGCGGATAGGAGACATACGATAGGACGAAGTCGCTTCCCCCCCGTATCGCGTATATAGTTCAACACATGGTATAAAATTTTGTTTGTGCATCCCTGCATCTTCTGCTCGATAACTTCGGATAACTTGCGATTGAAGTATTGCACTTCCTCTTGAATCGGTCTCTCGTTCATTTCGGCTACTCAATAGTTTCTATAGAATCACTTTATAAAATACCACTCTATTTTGATGAAAATATGAATTTCGCCTTTTCCAATGCCTCAAGCATAATTTTCGACGACCCGTGCTCGATTTGTATCTCAAGCCCGAACTTCTTGGCGAACTTCTCAACCGTCTTTGAGTATTCCCGGTCCTTCTCGTCTGCTTCGGAATGGCATATCTTCACCACCCTTTGGTAGTGGTTCCGCATGAGTTTTATTATTCTCGGTGTGTCCGCAGCAGCACTTCTGTTCATCTGCCCTGCCATGATATTTATGGAGGATTCCAAAATTACCTGTGGCTCCTTTATGATTGATGCTCCCGCAGGTGTCATGAAAAACGTTCCTGGCTCCTCACGTAGCAATTCCTGAACCTTTTCTCTACCAAGTGCAATCTCTATGCAATTGTTCAGTATTTCTCCTTTTCTGCCTCTTGGTATTGCCACGGGAACTTCTGCTTTTCTGATTACTCGCTCTATCTTGCTTGCTGTGCTTCCACACAATCCGTAGCCCAGTAAAACGCAATCCACGAAGGCGCTCATTTTTTTTATCCCCTCTTCAATCTCTGCCAGTAGTTTATCAGGGCAATCATGCATTCGCAACTCCATCACTTTGATAATCACTGAATTCCGGATACCGCCTTCACGGATTTCCTTTTCTATCTTTTCTATCGTTTTCTCTTTTATTTCTGGTTTTTGACCATCCTCAGCCAGCACACGCGAAAATCTGTCATTTACTCTTCTATTTATTACGGCTATCGCGGGATTGGTGGTCTCGGGCAGCACAAAGAATATGTTATCCACGCCTGTCTTTTCGACTGCCTCTTTTATTTCTCTTCTTAAAATCTCACATGTGATAACTCCGATATGCATTATTTCGTATTTGTTTTTCTTTTAGCACAAACCTTTCTTTTAAAAAGAAAGCTTTACCAAAGAAACTTATATTTTTAGTAAAGGTTTTTGCGAAGTAAAAAAAAAAAATTCTAAAAAGAAAAAGTGTTGTGGAATCTCGTGGTTTTTCACTCCTCCACCACTTCCACCCCATATTCCTTTTCGAGAAATGCCATACCTTCCTCTCCACTTATTCGTTGTTTATTCGGCACCTTCCTTTTTTGTATTTTTCTCTCTTTTATTCGATATCCTGGCCTTTTTAAAGATACCGAAACGTCCATACCATATATTCCCACCTTGGGGTCGTATCGAATGCCAAAGTCCGTATGTTCGGCAATGCCAAAGGAGAAATTACCGTATGTATCGAATTGACTCGCAAAAAGTTTATCCTGTATTTTAAAGCAGCGTTTGAGGAACTCCTTTGCACGGTCCTTTCTCAGTGTGACTTTACAAGCAATAGCTTCGCCCTTTTTTATACTGAGTGGCTGTAGCGATTTCTTTGCATGTAGTTCAATCGGTTTTTGGCTGGTAATATGTTCTAAAAGTTTCTCTGCCTTTACTAACTTCTCTCCGCTTTCTCCTACACCCATGTTTATCACTACCTTCTCCACTTCTATATTCCGCATCGGATTCGGATTTGCTGCCATTCTTTTCTCCCTTTCGTTATATTTGTCCTTGTTAAACTTTACACAAAGTTTGTTTTGGTCATTTATTTGAATTTTGGTATTTGATATTGTTTAGTATTTTATCTAACCTCTGGTATCTCTATCTTCTCCTCCCCCACCACGAACACATAATCATCTATGGTCTCAAAACTTCCCGCATCGGCATTGCCATTGGCGGCTGGTTTTATCTTTACTACGTTTGATTCCGGACTTCGCACTGTTCTTATTTCCTCTATTTCGCCTGTCTGAGCAGAATGCTTCCCGCCAATCACCATTACTTTACACCCCTCTTTATATGCAAAGTGTTGCAATATTTGGTTATCAGAAAGGGAAATCAAGAGCGAATCATGCGTTTTTATCTGTTCACCGAGTTTTTCTCCAGGAAGAATGTTTCTACCATCGTGCAGGTTCAATTGTACCGCTCCTTCTTTTAGCATTCGCTTATCGTTCACGCGGCACAGCTTCTTGGATGCTTCTTCCTTCGTCATCTTCACCAGCGACAGCTTCCCCTTCTCGTCCAAAAGAGTGATATAATTGGTCTTCATGGCTGGGATGGAAAGCACGTCGAAGACACCCACAGGGAACCTATGGTCTTTTCTCACTCTTCCATTAACGATGATATTGCCCTCATTCAATACCCTTTTTGCTTCTCTACTGTTATCCGCTAACTTCAGCACGTCCCTTACGAGCAAAAGCAAGGGCACGCTTCTGTCCCCAGGATGTGGCCCTGGTCGGGGTTTTACCGTCCAGTAGGCGGTTTTTCTTTCTATTCGCCGGCTACGGGGTGCCGCTATCCTCTTTTGATGTTTTTTCATTTTTAGCTAAACCACATATTATCGTATTTTTAAATATATTTATGTATGTCGCATTCTATTTAAAGGAAATACAAAAATAGAAAATGGTACATGTTTACCGCGGAGCCCGCTGAGAGCACAGAGAGAAACAAATAAGAAAAATGAAAATAGAGGGCGTTTGATCAAGTCAGCAATTTTATGATATTGCAGGAGAACAGTAGGGTGTTTCTTTTGATAAAACTTTTCTTTTTAAGAAAAGGTTTATGCATAGGCGTATTTCACGAAATCCTCCGCTTTCCCTTCGAACTCTTCCTGTGCTTCTGGCGTTACAGTTGGTCTTACGCTCTTAATCGCGGCTTCAAAATGCTCTTTCTTTATCACTATGTTCTTTGTTGCCTTGTTTACGTGCTCCTCACTTATTCCGGAGGTGATGAACTCACGTAAAGCACTCATCACCGCTTCTTTCACGATTGCTTCTATATCTGCACCGACATATCCGTCTGTTCGTTTCGCAAGTTCCTCTACATCCACGTCCTCTCCTATCGGCTTTCCTCTGAGATGAACCTCGAAAATTTTCTTCCTCTCCTCTTCATCCGGCGGTTGTATATATATCAACCGATCAAGCCTGCCGGGTCGCAGCAGTGCAGGGTCTATCATATCAGGTCGGTTTGTCGCCGCTATGATAATCACCTCTTTTAGCTCTTCCAAGCCATCCATCGCAGTCAACAACTGCGAAACCACTCGCTCAGTCACGTGCGAGTCAAACCCGGCGCCTCTTATAGGTGCAATAGAATCCAGTTCATCGAGGAAGATAATGCAAGGAGCGGCTTGTTTTGCCTTTCTGAAAATCTCACGAACCGCCTTCTCGCTCTCGCCCACCCATTTCGAGAGCAGTTCCGGTCCTTTTATCGAAATGAAATTCGCCTCGGTCACGTTCGCCACTGCTTTTACCAGCATCGTCTTTCCCGTTCCCGGCGGTCCAAACAGGAGAATACCTTTCGGTGGTTTGGTATTCAAACGAGAGAAAACAGTGGGATATTTAAGCGGCCATTCCACGACTTCTTTTAATTCCTGTTTCGCGTTCTCTAAACCCCCTATGTCGCCCCACTTCACATTCGGCACTTCTACGAAGACTTCGCGAAGCGCAGAAGGCTCTGTGTTTTTCAATGCTCCACTGAAATCTTCTTTTGTTACCTTCAGCTTTTCCATCACTTCCGGTGGTATCTCCTTCTCTATGTCTATCTCAGGCAGTATTTTTCGTAGTGCGTGCATCGCAGCTTCTTTACACAACGAAGCGAGATCTGCACCGACAAATCCGTGCGTGATGTTCGCGAGCTCCTTTAGATTTACGTCCTCTGCCAGTGGCATTCCCCTCGTATGCACTTGCAATATCTCTTCACGACCATTTCTGTTCGGAATGCCTATTTCTATCTCACGGTCAAAGCGACCCCCTCTTCTTAATGCCTCATCCAGTGCGTTCACTCTATTTGTCGCGCCGACTACCACTACTTGCCCTCTTGATTCCAGCCCGTCCATTAAAGAAAGAAGCTGTGCTACTACTCGCCTTTCCACTTCACCCGTCGTCTCTCCGCGCTTCGGCGCGATGGAATCCAATTCATCAATAAAAATAATAGAAGGGGATGTTTTACCTGCCTCCTCAAATATGTCACGCAGGTGTTTCTCACTTTCTCCATAAAACTTGCTCATTATCTCAGGACCCGAAATAGAAAAGAAATTGGCGTCGGTTTCAGTTGCCACTGCTTTTGCTATTAGTGTCTTTCCCGTTCCCGGGGGTCCGTGCAGGAGAACGCCCTTCGGCGGCTCTATCCCCAATCGCTCGAATAGTTCGGGATGTCTCAGTGGCAGTTCTATCATTTCCCTTATCATGCCTATCTCACGCTTTAGACCGCCAATGTCCTCGTACGTTACATGAGGAACGCCTACTGCACCTTCCCTCGGTTTACGAAGTACTATCTCAGTGCCCATTTGCGGTATTACCGTGCCCAAAGGAACGGTATTGGTAACGACAAAAGTAATAGGATTACCGAGCATTTCGACCCGTATAATCTGCCCCTTTGTAATTGGCCGTCCTTTCAGTATCCTTGCCAGGTATCTCTCACCACCCGCGATTCGCACGGGTTGTGTGGGCTCAAGTGTAATTCTTTTTGCATCCTTCACCGTCGTCTTTTTCACTTGCACATGGTCATCCATGGCGACACCCGTATTGCCCCTTATATTCCCATCTATGCGTATGATTGATTTATTGCTGTCAGGAGAATACCCGGGCCATACAATAGCAGTAGCAATATTCTTGCCTTCTATTTCTATCACGTCTCCACTTACAACACCAAGTTTACGCATTGTATCTGCGTCTATTCTTGCTATTCCTCTGCCTGCGTCTCGGTGATACGCTTCTGCCACCTTCAATGTCACCGATTTATCTTTTCCCTCGCCATCTCGATCTTTCATCGCCCTTTTTACCCATCACCTTTTTTATTGTATATATAGCATAATTTCATTCTATTTAAGTTAAGACACGGATTTACACGGACTTATTTAATCACATCATAAAAACATTTATTTTTCATACCAAAGAAAAGCTTTACCAAAGAACCGCATATTTTTAGTGATGGTTTTTGTTCGCAAAAAAGTTTAAAAGAAAAAGTGTAATGAGAATAATCTCAGGAACGTCTGCACATGATTTAGCTGCGAGAATTGCAGCGGAACTGGACTGTAAAGTTGCTTCATGCGAGTTCAAGCGATTCCCGGACGGCGAATTATACACGCGTGTGCTGGACGACATAAAGGACGAAGAAGTAACCATCGTGCAGAGCGTCAGAGCAGATTCCGACTTGATATGCTTATTGCAATTAATAGATGCCGTGGAAGAAGCGCGTAAAACAAAAGTTATTATCCCTTATCTGGGTTATGCGAGACAGGATAAAAAGTTCGAACCCGGAGAAGCTATATCCATAAGGGCAATTGCAAGAAGTATATGCGCTGCCAGCGTAGTTGATAATATCTATGTGGTTAATGTGCATAACAGAGGCATATTGAAGTATTTCGATGTAAATACGAAAGAACTGGATGCTTCCCATTTAATCAGTAATTATGTACAGAAAAAGGAAATACCGCATCCGGTGATAATAGGCCCCGACGGAGGAGCAACGGAGTTAGCAAAAGCAGTCGCCGCACCCTACGGCTTCGATTATGACGTGCTGGAGAAGACGCGGATAAGCAGTG
>QBUL01000125.1 GCA_013180605.1 Candidatus Methanophagaceae archaeon GoMg1
GATTGAAAGACTGAATAGGGCGGTTTCTATGCGAGAGTGAAATGTGAAACTATGGCTTCAACCGGCAATTCATGGCGGATAATGCAGGACTGGAGTACAGTTAACACATGGACGTGGCAGACGAGTTCAGCCGACATAGGAAATACTGACATCTCGGTTTGGATAAGGGATGGATATCACGCACCTTCTGACAATTATGACTTCGAGAAGAAATATTACGATTATACCATCACATCGGCAGAAAATCAACCACCCATCAATCCCTCGTTAACACCTGACAAGCCTGAGCCGCAACCCGCAGGCACTGCGATCGAATGGACCGCCTCTGCAACCGATCCCGACGGAGACACTCTTTACTATCGTTTCTGGATAAAAGGACCTTCAACTGGAAATTCATGGAAGACAATGAAGGACTGGAGCACTGACAACACATGGACATGGCACACAACTTCCGCAGACATAGGGGATACGGACATCTCGGTTTGGATACGGGACGGGCATCACGCACCGCCGGACAATTATGACCTCGAGAAGAAATGTTACGATTATAACATCGTAGAGACGGTAATTTGCAAGGTTCAAATAACCTCCGATTCGTCATTACAAGATCACCCTTCCATCGTATATGCAAATGGCGACTATTTTGTGGCATACCTATCCAGGGAGACCAGCTATCCCGGACTCGAACATGGCAGGGATATCTTCATCAAGAAATTCGATTCCAATTGGAACTTCATCCAGAAGGTGCAAGTAACGAGCAGCAGGCATTATCAAGACAGCCCTTCATTGCTGTTCGCAAACAATAAATTGTGCATGGCGTATGTATCAAACGAAGAAGGAGCTACTACAAATGATTGGAATGTGATTCTCGAAGAATATGATTTGGATTTGAATTACATAAGTGGCAGCAAGAGGTATCTCACAACTTTGCCGTCTCTTCAGGACATGCCTTCGTTGCTCTACAAAGATGGATACTTCTACTTGGCTTACCAATCATGGGAAACAGGAAGCTCTTATCAAGGCGACATTTACGTCAAGAAATTCGATTCCAACTGGAATCAAATTAAAAAAGTTCAAGTCACGAGTGGGACGTCATATCAGGATCGTCCCTCGCTGATTTACGCAAACGGATATTTCTACGTTGCTTATTTCTCTAAAGAAACAGGGGATTATGATATATTCGTGAAACGGGTGGATACAAATCTTAGTTTGGATTCTTGGAAGCAGCAAATTACATCTGAATCATCCTCTCAAAGCTATCCATCCTTAAAGTTCGTGAACAACGAGTTTGCGATAGCTTATGCGTCTAACGAATGCGGAACCTTGGGGATTTTTATGAAGAAATATGACAGTAATTGGAACTTTATCGAGAAGACGAAAGTTGTGGATGACAGCTCAGCTCATGAAAGGCGACCTTCGATGGCTTACGCACAAAATGATTATTGGATAGCTTATGTGCATAATTGGGTAGGAAGCGATGATTGGAATATATTCGCAATAATCCCTGGTTGTGAGGAGGGACCATCGCCAACACCAACACCTCCGCCACCACCGAAATTGCGTTGGGAAATAACAGTTGATGAAGCGGAATACTCACCAGGAGATTACGTGCATCTTACTCAGCAATTCAGAAACGAAGGAGAAGACCCTGTTTTAATAACTAATCCAATTACTACCACGTTTATCGCAGAAGACGGCTCAATAGTATTGGAAGAAGATTTAAGCCACTCAATATCTGTAACGCTTGGGGCAGGAGTTCAATGGAGTTTTGGGACTTCTTATAAGCTTCCAGCCGATGCACCCGAAGGGTATTACGATGTAAGAGTAAGCATAAGTGGCGGGAACTATGTTAAAACCGTAGAAGATTTGTTTTTCGTTACGGCTTAGCTTGACTTTGTCACATTTTAAATTCACCGCCGAGAACGCTGAGTTCGCAGAGAAAATATGTAAATTCTGGATTTGAAAACATTGTCCCTTGCATCCTCTGCGTCCTCCGTGAACTCTGCGGTTAATCTGACAATGTCAAGTTAGGGTGGTAAATAAAAATGGGTGGTGTGCTAATCGCCCTTAGTGTTCGAGTTGCCAAATGGGTCCATTCCTCGCCAAGTTTCAGGTTTTGAATAGTCTGCGTTCTCTGGAGACGTTCGCATCCAATCGAATACCGAGTTTGGTGTTTCCTGATAGCCTGTTGGAGACGTTCGCATCCAGTCGAATATCGAGTTAGGTGTTTCCTGATAGCCTGCTGGAGACGTTTGCATCCAATCGAATACAGGGTTAGGCGTTTCCTGATAGCCGGTTGGAGACGTTTGCATCCAATCGAATACCGGGTTGGGTTTGAAATATTCCGCAGGGTATTCGCTTGGCAAACCATATTGTGGATTAAATCCCGGAGTAATTTTACCGTTTGTTGGATATGGCACGTCAAAAAAGGCATTTTGATTTGCTGTGCCAAAAGGCGACATGGATTCTGCACTCGCTACACTTATAGCCAGAGTAGTAGCAACCAATAGAAGTGCAACAATTACTGCCCCCGCTTTTTTTGTTTTCATTCTTTTACTGTATATCACCCCTTAATTTTTATAAAACAGAGGGGTATATAAAACTTTCGTAATTCGCAATTTGCAACCGAAAGCTTTATAGGGGATGACTACCTGCGATAATATCAGAGTGAATATTAAAAAGGGATAAAAAGGGAGAAGAGGAAATGAGAGATAAAGGTATTTATAAGATATTGGCGATTTTAATGGCTTTGGTATTAATTGGAAGTTGCGCAGCGATGCCGTCCGCCGGGGATGTATCCGAAAGCGAGGTAAAATCTTCTTCATCTGCAACGATTTACGTGCCCGACAACTATCCAACAATCCAAGCGGCGGTGAATGCTACAACTCCCGGCGATACGATAATCGTGAGAGATGGAACTTATAATTATAATTATAAAGAGAATATAGATGTGAAAAAGCCACACTTAACGATTAAGTCGGAGAATGGCTCAGAGAATTGTATTGTTCAAGCTGCGAATTCGAGCGATAATGTCTTCACGGTAACAGCAGACTATGTGAACATAAGTGGTTTTACAGTTACGGGAGCAACCCGGGCAAATCCATATGATTGCGCGGGAATACGCGTTGATAATGCATATCACTGCAATATTTCTGATAATTTTGTGACGAAGAACTATCTCGGCATCTACCTGAATTCTTCGAGCAATAACACGTTCACGGACAGCATCGCATCGAATAATTGGTACGGCATCTGTTTGAGTTCTTCGAGCAATAACACGTTCTCGAATAATAGCGCTAACTCGAACAGCTACGACGGCGTCTACCTATATTATTCGAGCAGCAACACGTTCACGAATAATAGCGCTAACACGAACAATGACGACGGCATCTACCTACGTTCTTCGAACAACAACACGTTCTCGAACAACAACGCATCAAACAATGATGACGGTATCTGGCTAGGTTATTTTAGCAACAACAACACGTTCATGAACAACAGCGCTAACTCGAACAACTATGACGGCATCTACCTATATTATTCGAGCAGCAACACGTTCTCGAACAACAACGCATCGAACAGTGATGACGGCATCAAGCTAGACTATTCAAGCAGCAACATGTTCATGAACAACAATGCATCGAACAACAATGATAACGGCATCAGGCTAAGTTCTTCCAGCATCAACACGTTCTCGAACAACAACGCTAATTCGAACAGCTACGACGGTATTTACCTATACTCATCGAGCAGCAACACGTTCTTGAACAATAACGCTAACTTGAACAATGATAAAGGCATCCACCTGTATTTTTCAAGCAGCAACACGTTCACGAACAATAACGCTAACTCGAACAACGGCAATGGTATCTGGTTAGGTTATTCGAGCAACAACGCAATCACGAACAATAACGCTAACTCGAACAACCACTTCGGCATCTACCTATATTATTCGAGCGACAACACGATATATCTTAACGATTTCATAAATAACACAGATAATGTTCATTCCTATGATTCAAATAATATTTGGAACGCCACTGAAGAAATAACCTACACTTACAACGGCGGTCAATGCACAAACTACATCGGCAACTACTGGGACGATTACAAAGGGAAATATCCATATGCTAAAGAGATAGATGAAATCGGAGTTTGGGATACTCCTTACCGCATAAATTCCGATAATGACTATTATCCGTTGATGGATAGAGTTGAGAATTACTTTGTGTCAATAGAAAACTTCTTTCAGGCTGGAAACGTTATCTGCAATTGCAGGTAAAATCAGAAAATAAAATGACCCTGCGAAAACTTTATAAGAGATGACAAACTTCGATGAAATCGGAGTGAATATTAAAAGGGGATAAAAAAGGGGAGAAGATAAAAATGAGGGATAAAGGTATTTGGGAGATATTGGCGATTTTTATGGTTTTGGTGATGATTGTAAGTTGCGCGGCGATGCCTTCCGCCGGTGATGTATCTGAAAGCGAAGTAAAGTCTTCATCAGCAACGATTTACGTGCCCGATGATTATGTAAAAATTCAGGCGGCGGTGAATGCCGCTTCTCCGGGGGACACGATCATTGTTAAGGATGGGACTTACAAGGAGAACGTCCTTTTGGATAAGAAGCTGACGCTCATTGGTGAGAGTTTACCCACGATTGACGCTCAGGGGAAAGGCGATGCCATTCGTATCACTGCCGAGTACTGTGTCGTTACTGGATTCCGATGCGTTAATGATAGGGAAAGCGCCGGAATAATAGTTGACTCTGACTGGAACCGCATCGAAAACAACACTTGTGAGAACAACAACTACGGCATTTGCTTGAAGGATTCCTCGAACAACTCAATCTCAAACAACAATGTATCAAACAATAAATATGGAATCTCCCTTCACTACCCCCCTAGTTCAGGCATCGTAAAAGTCAGAGTTAATGCACCGGAATATGTAGAGGAAGGAGCGACTTTTGTCGCAACCATAGATGTGGATTACATTATGGATTTCTGTATGGGGATATTCGATCTTTCATTTGATCGCAGTGTGGTGAAAGTCACAGATGTCGAAGATGGCTGTATAGATGGAGAAACGATACCGGTAATGATGTGGGCGCCCATGGAGCGTGATACAATAAGAGTGATTCTTGACTTTCCTGGAACTTCTTCGGTAAGCGGTTCGGGCTATTTAGCGAAAATAAGTTTCAGAGTGAAGGGTAAAGAAGGAGATGAAAGCGTATTGGACTTATCTAATGGAGAACTCTATTCTATGACGCTAGAAGAAATACCCGCAAAGTGGATAGATGCTGAAATTCGAGTGAGTGGTAAAGAAGAGGAAGAAGAAAAAAAAGAAGAAAAGGAAGAAAAAGCCGAGGTCCAAGTTGGGTCACATAACAATTTCATCAGTAAAAATACCATTTCAGACAACCAATACGGCATTTACCTGGTTTCTTCAAGCAGTAATACACTTATGAACAATATTGTAAGCTCGAATAACAGAGATGGTTTCTACTTGAAAGATTCCTCAAATAACACGATAAAAAACAATGAAGCCTGTGAGAATAAAGATCACGGTATCTACTTGAAGCGTTCCACGAACAACGAGATAATGAACAATACAATCCATGAAAACGGAGATAATGGCATCTATGTGTATGATTCTTCAAACAGCGTGATAACAAGCAACGGAATCTACGATAACAAAGATGGCGGCATCTACTTGCAGAATTCAGGCAATAGCACCTTAACGAACAACACAATATCGGGAAGCGAGCACAACTTTGCTGTTTCTGGCGAGTTTCTTTCTGACTATATCCAGACTATAGACGCAAGCAATAAAGTAGATGAAAAGCCCGTTTATTACTTGGTCAATAAGAAAAATCAGCAGATACCAGCTGGTGCAGGCTATGTAGGGATTGTAAACTCCATGAATATATCAGTGAAGGATTTAACATTAACGAATAATAGTCAGGGAGTCCTGATCGCTTTTTCAAATGATTCAGAGATAGAAAATGTCAAAGCATTGGATAACAAGTACGGCATCTACCTGGATCATGCGAGCAATAATGTGCTCATGAACAACAAAGTCGCGAACAACGACGATGACGGTATCTACTTGGAATATTCCACGAATAACGAGATAACGGAGAACAAAATCCACGAGAACAGAGATAACGGCATCTGTGTGCATGATTCCTCAAATAACAACACGATGCAGAACAACGAAGTCCGCGTGAATAAGGATGACGGTATTTACTTGAAGCGTTCCGTGGACAACGAGATAAAGGAGAACAAAATCCGAGAAAACAAAGATGACGGCATCCGCTTGTCTGATTCCTCAAATAACAACATGATAGTGAACAACGAGATCAGCGATAACTGCAGAGACGGTATCGATTTAGACGATTCTTCAAGCAACATCATAGCAAGCAACAGAGTCTATAATAACAAAGATGAGGGCATCTACTTGCGGAACTCGGGCAATAGCACCTTAACGGACAACATAATATCGGGAAACGAGCACAACTTTGCTGTTCATGGTAAGCTTCTTTCTGACTATATCCAGAATATAGACGCGAGCAATAAGGTAGAAGGAAAACCTGTTTATTATTTGGTCAGCAAGAAAAATCAGCGGATACCAACGGATGCAGGTTATGTGGGAGTTGTAAACTCCACGAATATAATTGTGGAGGATTTAACAGTAACGAATAATAGTCAGGGCGTGCTGATCGCTTTTTCAAAAGATTCAAGGATAGAAAATGTCACCGCCTCGAATAACAAGTACGGCATCTACTTGGATTATTCGAGCAATAATGTGCTCATGAACAACAAAGTCTCGAACAACGACGATGACGGCATCTATGTGGACTATTCCTCAAACAACGAGATAAAGAACAACAAAATCCACGAGAACAGAGATAACGGCATCCATGTGTATGATTCCTCAAACAACAACACGATACAGGACAATGAAGTCCGTGGGAATAACGATGACGGTATTTACTTAAAACGTTCCACGAACAACGAGATAACGAACAACAAAATCCTCGAAAACAGAGATAATGGCATCTATGTGCATGATTCCTCAAACAACAACACGATACAGGACAATGAAGTCCGCGGGAATAACGATGACGGCATTTGCTTGAAGCGTTCCATGAACAACGAGATAATGAACAATACAATCCATGAAAACGGGGATAATGGCATCTATGTGTATGATTCCTCAAACAACAACACGATACAGGACAATGAAGTCCGAGGGAATAACGATGACGGTATTTACTTAAAACGTTCCACGAACAACGAGATAAGGAACAATAAAATCCACGAAAACAGAGATAACGGCATCCGCGTGTATGATTCCGCAAGCATCATGATAACAAGCAACAGAATCTACGATAACAACGATAACGGCATCTACATGGGGCAATCGAATAACAACACGATTATAAACAATAATATGGAGCTAAACGGTCTTTTTGTTTTTCATTCTTACAATAACTCGGTTGAGAAGAATACGGTGAATAGTAAGCCACTTGTTTATCTCGAAGGAATTGCAGATTTTTTCGTCACGGATGCTGGACAGGTTATCGCAGTGAATTGCAATAACATAACAGTTGCGGATCAAAACCTCTCTTACGCATCGGTTGGAATCGAACTCTGGTGCACTGATAATAGTTTGATTATGAACAACAACGCATCATCGAACAACGACTGTGGCATTTATTTGGAAGATTTGAGCAACAGCACAATTACGAACAACAACGCATCATCGAACAAAGATGATGGTATCTATTTGAAGGATTCGAGCAACAGCACAATTATGAACAACACGGCATCGAACAACGGTGATGGCATCTACTTGTGGCGCTCTGTGAACAATGAGATAAAGGGCAACGAAATCTGTGAGAATGACGATGATGGCATCTACTTGCAGTATTCAAACAGCAACAGCATATCGAACAACAATTGCTCTAACAACAGGTATGGTGGCAGCATCCATCTCAGGGATTCAAACAACAATCGCATATCGAACAATCACTGCTCAAACAACAGGGATGGCATCTACCTGTGGCATTCAAATAACAACAACATATCGAACAACAACTGCTCCTCAAACAAGTGGAGGTACATCTTTGCGGGTGATGGCATCCGCCTCTATGAATCAAACAACAACAGCATATCGAACAACAACTGCTCTAACAACAGGTATGGTGGCATCTGCCTCTACGAATCGAATAACAACAGCATATCAAACAACAACTGCTCCTCAAACAACCGGGCTGGCATTGGTATTGAATATTCAAACAACAACAAATTAGCGGGCAATATCATGGTTGAGAACGGAATAGTCATTTTGGGTGATTCACTGAGCCATTACACGCATGAAATAGACGAGAGTAACACAGCTAATAGAAAATCCGTCTACTATCGAAAGGATATTGACGGTGGCAGAATTCCTGATGGCGCAGGGCAGGTTATTCTCGTTAACTGCACGAATATAGATATAGAATATCTGAATTTAAACAATGCAAGCGTTGGCATAGAAGTTGCTTTTTCTTCTTTTATCACAATAAAGAACAATAACTGCTCAAATAACAAGTATGGTGGCATCTATCTCTCTTATTCAAATAGCAACAACATATCGAACAACAAATGCTCTGACAACGAGGATGGCATCAACCTCGATGATTCAAACAACAATCACCTAACGAACAACAAATGCTCTGACAACAACTATGGCATCTACCTGCAGCATTCAAAAAACAACAGCATATCGAACAACAACTGCTCCTCAAACAAGTGGTGGTGGCTGTGGGGGTACAGGTACAGGGGTGATGGCATCCACCTCTATGAATCAAACAGCAATAACATATCGAACAACAGCTGCTCCTTTAACAACGGGGATGGCATCAAACTCGATGATTCAAAAAACAACAGCATATCCAACAACAACTGCTATAACAGCAAGGATGGCATCTACCTGCGGCATTCAAACAACAACAGCGTATCGAACAACAACTGCTCCTCAAACAACCGGGATGGCATTGGTATTGAATATTCAAACAACAACAAATTAACGGGCAATATCGTGCTTGAGAATGGGATAGTCATTTGGGGTGATTCACTGAGCGATTACATGCATGAGATAGACGAGAGTAACACAGCTAATAAAAAATCTGTCTACTATCGGAAGGATATTGACGGTGGCAGAATTCCTGATGGCGCAGGTCAGGTCATTCTCGTTAATTGTAGTAATATCGTCGTTGAAAATCAGAACTTAAACAATGCGAGCATTGGCATACAAATCGCTTTTTCTTCCTATAGTACCATAAAAAACAACAACTGCTCAAACAGCGGGGATGACAGCATCTACCTCTACCGTTCAAAGAACAACAGCATATCTAATAACAACTGCTCAAATAACAGTGGGGATGGCATCAACCTCAGGTATTCAAACAGCAACAACATATCCAATAACACCTGCACTTCAAACAATGGATATGGCATCGACCTTAGGTATTCGAACAACAACAAATTAAAGGGTAATATCATGCTTGAGAATGGGATAGTCATTTGGGGTAATTCACTGAGCGATTACACGCATGAGATAGACAAGAGCAACACAGTGAATGGAAAATCAGTTTACTACTGGAAGAATACAGAAGGAGGGAGAATTCCTGCTGGTGCAGGTCAGGTCATACTCGTCAATTGCACGAATATATCTATTGAAAATCAGAATTTGAACAATGCAAGCATTGGCATACAAATCGCTTTCTCTTCCTGTATTACCATAAAAAACAACAACTGCTCAAACAACAGGGATGGCATCCGCCTCTATGAATCAAATAACAACAGCATATCGAACAACAATTGCTCCTCAAACAACAAGGGTGGCATCCGCTTCTATAAATCAAACAACAGCATCATCTATCTTAACAACTTCATAAACAACGCTTACAACGTTTATTCTTATGGACTAACCAACTTATGGAGATCCAAGGAAAAAATAAGCTACACCTACAACGAAACAACTTATACAAACTATCTCGGTAACCACTGGGACGATTACAAAGGAAACGATACGGATGATGACGGAATAGGCGACACTCCGTACCGCATAAATCCAGACAAGGACAATTATCCACTAATGCAACCATGGCAGAATTACTCCATAGAGGAAAACGAAGCCAAAGAAAACAATAACCCAAAACTCTCCTTCGCATCTTACTACCAGCCAATAAACATCTCAGTAAATCTCAGTGTGCCTCCTTACCCGCTACCTTTAAACCTAAGGGACCGCTCAAAAATAACTTATCGGAGTTTCAATATATATCAGATACCTACTACATTCTTGGATAGATCGAATAATTCCATTTTGGATGTAAAGAATGGAGTTTCAAATGGATTTTTGACATTTTACCATCTGTGATCTTTCTTCCTTTCTCATATTCTCTGTCATCAAGTCTAGCAACTACAGTTAAACCGGCCTTTGTCGTCGTAGAACTTATAAGGTTAATAATAGTTTCGTAATTAACAAGGGGTTTCCCTTTCCAATTCATGCTTATAAATGAAAACAAACGATGTTCTATCTTGTTCCATTTGCTTGTTCCTGGAGGCAAATGACAAACTGAAATTGGTATTTCCATTTCGTCCGCTAGCTCTTGTAAAAAGAACTTCCAGCCTCTTCTACGACTCCCGTTGCTTCCACCACCATCTGCACATATCAATAAACCCTTTAAGTCAGGATAGTGAATTTTTCCCATTAAATTCCACCATTGACGAATGCTTTCAACAGCAAATTCAGAAGTGTCATAACTTATGCCTACATTAACAAAGCCATTGTTTCTAAAAACATCATATATACCATATAGAATTGCTATCCCAATTCCAAGGGATGGAAAATCATATACATTGACCTCTTTTGGCAGTCCTTTTTTTTCCCATGTTCTTCCATTATTTTTAAAATTTCCTACTCTTTCTCTTTTCTTCGTATCTACAGATATTACTGGCTCTCCTAATTTAATAAATTTCTTCACTTGTTTATTTATATATTTGAATTGTTCATCTCTTTCCGGGATGGAACTTCCTTCTATTGTTTTTACATTTGCCTGAAGTGAGTAATCCTGCTCTTTCAAAAGACGTCCAACAGTATTTGGGCAAATATCATATCCTACTTTCTTTAATTCTTCAGATATCTTGTATGTTGATTTATTAGTCCATTTTAAAAGACTCATAGGGTCTCCTGCTGTATTCTTATCCATAATCTTCTCAAGATATTCAATAACTTTCTGATATTTGATTTCAATCTTCTTCCGCCCACCCCCTATCATTCGAATTCTTTTTCTCTTTATTTCATCAACATTCTGGAGTTCTTGAATTCCTTTTCTTATTGTTGTATGAGACATACCTGTAAGTGTTTCAACAGTAGTTATCCCTCCCCATCCTAATTCAAGTGCTTTGACAGCGGCAATCTGACGTTTTTGTATCTCATTTGCTGATGACCAGACTTTTAACCAGGGGGCATATTTATCTTGCTTATCCATATATTAGGGTATGCAGTAATAATTTATAAACTTTGCCATGTTATTTTTGAGCAACCACTAAGCAATATTACAAACATCGAGAAAATAAATGCTGAGTTTCGATTAAGTGAAAGAGGGAAAGAACTATTGAGAACCAACGGATTTGTAATCATAGATTATGGGAATATAGACGACATTGTAGCTCCTTATAAAAGCATGAAGAGGCGTGACATTCCTATTTTTGTTACAACCGATACCTTGCTTCATCTATACCATATCCAATTCAACGAGATTCTCAAAGGCATTGAGGAGCGAGAATTCTTTGGCGAACTCGTTGATATGAGCAATGCGATGCTCAAACAGTCTATTCAAGATTATGAAAACTTTACAGATCCGGAAATGAAAGAAGCAGCGAGAAGAAATGTCGCATACTTCGCAGTTGCTTTAAAACTTTTGCAAACGCCTACCGAAGGTTATGATGAAGAAAGACTTAAGAGAGAGATTGAAGAATGGAACACGAAATACCCCTGGGATAAGAAGACCTTCAAGCCTATTAAAAAAGTGGAATTTGAGATCCCTGATTATGTCAAAGGTGACGTTGAAAAAGAGATAGGGAATATAGAGCAACACGATGGTTTCCACCCAAGTGTGATTTTCAATTCTAATCCAAACTGCATCTGCGGCTCGTGCTGTTATTGTGAGGATTACTTGCAATACGTACCGAGGGGGCATTACACACGAAGCGAGAAGCTGAAAAGATATTTTAAAGCGATGATGTGGTATGGAAGGATGGCTTTTTTGCTTAAAGGTGGCGATGACGCCTTGATAAGCGAGCAGGATGCGAAAATATCAACCATTCAAGCTGCTTTAATCTCTTCTGAGCAGCCAGATGTGAAAATAGGGGGTAAAACCGCACAGGAGATATGGGACAGAATTTATTCGGTAAGTGCTTTCTTCGTTGGCACAGCGGACGATTTAACGCCTTATGAATATCGGGATGCGATGAACAACGCGTTTGATGCGGAGTTCAATGTCAGTGAACTGAGCGATGAGGATAATTTATTGGAATTGAAGGTAGAACTTGCAAGGCTTAGAAGCCCGAAAATATACGGAGGAAGTGGAGTTTGTGTCGTTTATCCGCCGATAACCAAAGAGAAGTTGTATAAGTGCTTGAACAAGACGAAAGGGATGCGATTCATGGGGCAGCGGTTCGTTCCAGATTCGTACATGTTCCAACAGTTGGTCTCTCCTGCGGTAGGCATGTATGTGGGCAACAATACGCCCTTCACGATGTGTACCACAGATGCAGGACCTGCAAGATGTTTTCCAAGAGGTTTAGATGTCATGGCGGTGCTCGGTTCTGAAATGGCAGAAGCGATTCTAATAGAAGAAGGCGATACAGAATATGCAGGTGTAAACACGAGCTATGATGAACAATTAGATGAGCTCAAATCGCAATTTGCCGGATTTAATTTTAATATCACCGAATGGAATAGAAATTTGTACTGGAGCTGGCTGTACACTTTAAAGCCGCTGTTAAAGGGGTTTGGAGACGGCTATCCAACGTTCATGCAGACAAGAGCGTGGCAAGAGAAGGCGTTGCAGACTTCTCTCGCTTCATGGACTGAATTACGACATGATACCATACTTTATGCTAAGCAGAGTTATACACCTCCTTTATTATCGATGCCACCTGAGCCAAAGCCAGTGGTGGGCTATGTGGAGCCAGTTCCAGAATTCGGTAGTGTCCTAATTAAGGATAGTTAATGAAAAGAAATCCTGCCATGTCCATAAG
>QBUL01000124.1 GCA_013180605.1 Candidatus Methanophagaceae archaeon GoMg1
ATATTCCTGTATGTCCTCCGCAATGAGCGATTTCAACTCGTAAGCGGTGATAGACAGGATGCTCTTCTGCACGTTCCGGAAATTGTGCAATATGCTCCGAACAACAAAGAAAAGAACCCTCGCAACGCCTTTTTTTGAGCATGTCCTTCCTTATTCTCTGCTCGTCACTAAATACATTGGAGCGTGTCATAAAGCTCTCCCCCACATCAGCAGATATCGGCGCAAAAGGGTACATTTTTTTTACTCCTCTATTTTGGAGGAGAAAAGGGCATAATAAATAAATAACTTCCGGAAGTGGGGGTGTTCGGAACTACTGTTAACGACTATATTTATAATCATACTTTACGAATGATTATGGACAATATAGGAAAAGCCGTAATCGTTTTCTCTTTGTTAGGCGTCGGTATTTTATATGGGTTATCTTTAACTTCTTTTGTAGAGCCTCCTTACGTGCCGCTGGACGAAGTTGCATGCAGAGCGGAGGCGGGAACGAATGAAGGAGAACGTATACGTACAAGTGGCGTTATCACCAGCTTCAGTGCCACAGACTATGGAGATGTTCTCACGCTAAAAGGAAACAAAACAGAACTGCTGATATTTGTTGACACGCTAGATACGAGCGTGGGAAAATTGAACCTGAGCTATGGCGATGTGATAGAGGTTGAAGGCAGAGTGAAGACATACAAAGGCAGACCCGAACTCGTAGTCCACGGGGGGCACGGGAATGCAATAAAAAAGTTGAGTACCAAAAACGAAAATGAAAACGAGAATATTGCTTTCATATCGCAGATAGCGATGCACCCGGAGGACTATAAAGGAGAAAGAGTGCGCGTCATGGGCTACGCAGATAACGTTTACAAACACATTTTTTATCTTGCTGATGAGCACGGTAACTATCTGCTGAGGGTGAGGGTGGAAGCAGAAACAGAGGCACGAGCAAAGTCTGACGATGGCTCTATTCCCCTCTCAGCATTACAAAAAGGAGATAAACTAATTGCGGAGGGCGTATTCGGATATGACCCGGGAAATATGAGATATGAGTTGAACTTGATTTCATTGAGACGGTGTCCATAAGGGCACTGTCTAAAAATCAAGTCTGCGATTTATCACCGCGGAGAGCGCCGAGTACGCAGAGTTTTAAGACGGTTTCAATCATTGCTTTCTGGTGCCTCTGGGACGCCCTCCAAACCGCAATTATCCGATGTGAAATATCACTTCTCTACCGGAACAATCCTCCTTTTATCCCCCTCCTTTAGCATATCGAGAATGTTAATCAGCTTTGACTGATCCGATACAACAATTTTTGTATTATCCTGTAGAGATGCCTGTGTCACTTCAAGCTGCTTCAAAACCTGCGCATTCCCTATGAAGTACTCCTCTGCTGCTTTCGAGACGCTCTCAATCGCCTTTGCTTCACCCTCTGCTCGCAGTATTGCCGCCGCACGATCACCTTCTGCCTTTAATACCTCATTTTGCTTATCTCCTTCAGCCTCAAGAATCTGCTTTTCTTTGTATGCCTCTGCGCTCAAAATAGTTGCTCTCTTCTCCCTTTCTGCCTTCATCTGCTTACTCATTGCATCTGCGATATCCTGTGGTGGATCAATCTTCTGAACCTCTACCCGAACCACCTTTACACCCCATTTATCGGTTGCCTCGTCCAGTGTTTCTCGAAGCGAGGTATTGATTCTATCCCTTGCGGTAAGCGTCTGGTCGAGCGTCATGTCACCGATGAGGTTTCTCAGGTTCGTCTGCGCCAATTTGCTTATTGCAAACCTGAAGTTTGCGATCTCATATCTAAGCGCCTTTGGGTCTGTCACGACGTAGTAGATGACCGCGTCAACGGTTACCGCTACGTTATCCTTTGTGATAACCGCCTGAGGTGCGATGTCAATGACCGTCTCACGCATGTCTATCCGTTCTGCGATATTATCAACAAACGGCACGATGAACCTCAAGCCCGGGTCCAGAGTCTCCTTATATTGCCCAAATCTTTCCACAACTCCCTTCTCATACTGTTTCACGGTAGTCACTGCCTTCAGCAACGTAACCACTGCAATAACGAAAAGTACTACACCTATTGCAAATCCTATTCCCATTTTTTTTATCCCCCTCCTTTTTTATTGTACATAAAATATACCTTCCTTCTATTTAAGACGCGGATTAACACGGATTTACGCTGATTTATTTAAGTTTAACATTGTTGATTTTTATTATCTGTGTTAATCTGCGTTAATCTGTGTCAATAATCTATTTTCCCCCTTTTTTATCTCCACTTTTTACGATTAACGTGACTCCAGTCACGTCAACCACAGTAATATCCTCTTCTTCTTCTATATTAATACCTTCCTCAGATCTCGCCCGCCATTCTTCGTTTCCAATCTTTACCAGACCACTCGTATCTTTTCCAATACTGCTTTTGACGGTTCCCGTCTTACCGATTATTGCATCAATGTTCGTCTTTGTATCGCTCACTTTCATCTTCGCCTTTATGTATTTCCTTCCAATGCTCACGTACAGCGCGCAGAAGGCGCTTGCACAGAGGGCAGTTATAAGCCACGAATCGGCAAAACTCGTCAGGAGACCACCCAGTATCAGCGCAGAGCCAAGCATCACAAGATCAAAACCGGTCTCCACGCCTATAAACAACTCTAAAAGAATCATCAGAAGTCCCACAACCACAAATGCTGCCCATAACCACGTATCAAGAAGTTCTATCATTTGTTTCTCGCTCTGAGGCGTTTCAATATTTATCATACGTTTATCATAGGGTATATAAAAGCTTTTCTGTTCAAACGGGATGTGCCATAACACCCAACAACTTTACGACCTCAATTTTTTAGCGGAATGACTATATTATGTGTAATCTTGCGGTTAGCTAAACAAAGACAAATCCTTTAGTAATTTATATTTGGCTTCTTCCTTTTTTGACCTCTCAACTACGACAAATATCTCCTGAATGCTTCTTTTGCTGTGAGCCAATAGCTTGAATCCAGAAGGAGTTTCTCTTTGAAATCTCAGTTCTGGATGCCTTATGCCTATTGAAGGAGAATGGGATATCGAAGCTGGTATAACCTTTTCCACTCCTTCTATCTCAGAGATTTGTTCCAAAAGAGGCAGGATGCCTTCTATAATTCCGTGCTTTCTTTTAACGCCATGCTTAACGTATCTGAATGTCGTCATTTACGATTATTCCAAAACTGTATCCTCATCAGAATAGGGAGGAGAACAGAAACATAAGAATCTCACTTTTTTAGTTGCAAAAATCCGGTGCTTCTCTTCGGGAAGTATGACCACCGTATCGCCATCAGAAACCTCTTCGGACTTGCCTTCTATTTCCATAATCCCTCTGCCTTCCAGAATGTGGTATATTTCCTCAGCAGTCTTATGAAAATGGCGTTTCGTTTCCTGATAAACCGTCGCTTCTGCCAAACTCATCCTCTCTGATTTGTATAATTCCCGTATCTCAGAGCCATCCTTTGCTATAAAAGGGCGTTTTGATTCCCGCTTCTCCACTCTTATCTGCTCGGGCATAATAAATATTTAAACGCTGATTTATACTTGTTTTTCACCAAATAATATCATTTTAAAAAGTGAACATGAACGCAGCCACGGCATACGGCTGGAAAAAGAAAATCTTCAGAATAGACCTTTCCGAATCCGAAAGTCGAATAGACCGCTTCGTACCTGAGCAGTCTTTACTTAATGATTATCTCGGCGGTCGGGGGCTTGGAGCGAAAATATTGTACGATGCGGGACGTGTTGATGCTCTCGCACCCGCTAACCTGCTTGTATTCGCCGCAGGTCCATTAACCGGCACCTCAACACCAGCCTCGGGCAGGGTTTCACTGTCCACGAAATCGCCGTTGACGGGCACGATATTCGATTCTAACTGCGGTGGTTCGTTTGGTCCCGCGATGAAAAAAGCAGGATACGATGCGATAATTATTGCAGGCAAATCACCAGACCCGGTATTTATAGAAATAGAAGACGAAAGAGTGGAGATAAAATCCGCAGCAGCGTTGTGGGGTAAGAACGTAAAAGAGACCACGGGAATTCTAAAAGAGAAGGGCAGCGTTGCCTGTATAGGCAGAGCAGGCGAGAAACTTGTGCCTTTGGCTTCGATAATATCAGATGGTGTTCACGCTTTTGGGCGCGGCGGCGTGGGTGCGGTAATGGGCTCGAAGAACCTGAAGGCAATCGTGGTGAAGGGCACGGGAAGAGTTGAAATCTTCGATAGAGCAGAATTTTCAAAGCAAAAGAAAGCAATTAACCGGCTGCTGATTGCATGCCCCACCCTAAGCAAAGGGCTGTCAGTTTTTGGAACGCCGTTTTTAGTGAAGATAACGAGCTGGATGAACGTGCTTCCGGTAGCAAATTTCAGAAAGGGAGAGCCAGAATTGGATTTTAATCTCAAACCCTTCTTTGCAAAGACCATAGAAGAAGAGCGAGCACCAAAAAGGAGTGCATGTTATTCCTGTCCAATTGCATGTAAAAGGGAGGATAAAGGGGGTGGAGAACTGCCAGAATACGAAACAGTTGGTTTAATGGGTGCAAACATTCAAAACCCCGATTATGATGCGGTTGTAGAAGCGAACCGGCTCTGTAACGATTACGGAGTAGATACGATCTCAGTAGCGGGTGTTCTGGGCTGTTACTCGGAGTTACGAGACAAAAGTATCTCACCTGAAGAGCTTGTAAACTTGACGAGGATGGTAGGGGACAAACAAGGTGTTGGAAAAGAGCTTGGCAATGGTGTGAGTTCATTCGCAGCATCAGAAGGACGGCCGGAGACGGCGATTCAGGTAAAGGGGCTTTCTCTGCCTTCTTATGACCCACGAGGTGTAAAAGGGCTGGGGTTTAGCTACGCCACTTCCAATCGCGGTGGATGCCATACAAGGGCTTATCTTGTCGCACCGGAGATACTGCGAAAACCAAAGGCGATTGACCCTTATACACTTGCGGGAAAAGCCGGGCATACAAAAATATTCCAGGATAGGTTTGCTGCGGTTGATTCGCTCGTGGTCTGCAAATTCGCATTCCTCGGCGCGGGGGAGGAGGAATATGCGAACATATTAAGTGCCGTTACGGGTGTGGACTATACGTCAGAGGATTTGATGCTCGCCGGCGAGCGGATATGGAATGTGGAACGGCTGTATAATGTAAGGGAAGGGTTTGGTAAAGAGGATGATATTTTGCCTGAAAGGTTCTTTGAGGAGAAGGTAAATGGAAGAGTAATGAATAGAGAAGAGTTTTTAAACACGCTCGATGAATATTATCGTATGCGTGGCTGGGATGAAAATGGCGTGCCTGCGGAAGGCAAATTGGAGAGGTTGGGGATAAAAAGGACCATTTAAGAATCTTGTAGCAGAGATAAAGAGAGTGAGAGAAGCGACAGTTTTCGGAGAATGTTATTTTACTCATTTCTATTTAAACAAGTAAGTTTATAAGGTATTTAGGTGAGCAAAAATGAGGACGTATGTTTTTAAAGTGGTGGTTGAACCAGATGAGGATCGTTGGCATGCCTATTGTCCCGCCCTTGAAGATAAAGGAGGAGCTACCTGGGGGTATAGCAAAGAAGAAGCGTTAAAAAATGTAAGGGAAGTGGTTGAAATGATAATAGAAGAATTAATCGAAGACGGAGAGCCTATACCAGAAGCGCCAGGAGAGGAAGTCCAAGTCTTTTCAGAACCAAGAGCACTGGTGACCGTCTATGGCGATTGATTACAGCAAGTTGCGAAGCTTAACAGCCCGAAAAATCATCTCTGCCCTTTCTCGTGATGGGTTCTATCTTCGTTCTCAAAGAGGTAGTCACCAGCGATACTATCATCCTGACGGAAGAAGGGTTACGGTTTCCTTTCATAGTCCAGGCGACACATTTACTCCAAAAACATTGAAAACGATGATTGAAAGGCAAGCTAACTGGACTGAGCAAGATTTAAAACGACGGAAGATGTTAAAATAAGATTGAAAGTGGAAAAGGTCAATGAGTGATAGTGCCCGAAGTGTCGTGAGCAAAGAGCCCAATCTTTATATTTTTTCCATTCAAATCCCCAAATGGTAACTAACTCAAAACCCATCCCTCTCTTAAATAGAAAGAAGCTATACTATAAATATATACGATGACAATCAACACAGGTCTTTTTGACATGGATGGCACGTTAATTGATTCATCCGCAGCGATTTTGAGTTCAGTTAAGGAAGCAGCGAGGATAATGGGTTTGAGAGTTCCCGCAGATAAAGAGATAAAGGAAATAATCCATTTGCCCAGTCAGATTTCTTTCAGGGTTTTATATCCTAACACTGACCCCGCGGAGTTTGATTCGGCCTTTCTCAGCCTTATGAGGGGTAAATTCAAACCGATGATAAAAGAACTTCCGAAAGCGAAAATGACGCTTGAACGGCTACGAGAAAAAGGAATAAAAATAGCAATCGTGACGACAAAGGATAGGGAATCAGCAGAAGCGGCGATACGGCTTTTTCAGTTCCCGTATGATATTTTGCTCACCGCGGAGGACACCGAAAGAATAAGACCCGACCCAGAACCGTTACTTAAAGCGATAGAACTGCTCAAGTCTTCAGCGGCTCAGGCGTTCTATTGCGGTGATACACCACCCGATATAGTCCAGGGTCGAAGGGCAGGCGTGAAAACAGTTGGTTTAACTACTGGGCTGTACACGAAGGAGGAACTGGAAACGGAAAAGCCTGCTTTTATCTTTGATAACATTGATGCGGTCTTGACAATAATAGCTATGATATAATCCTAATACCAAATGGGAGAAGGGATTCCATGACACTCCCAAAAGAGATTATTTGTTTCATCACATGATGCCAACGCGAATGTAAGAAATTTCCAAATCTTTATACGTTTGAAACGCCATACCTCCACATCTACCCAATGTATCCTGCATCCTATATCAACCCACCTACATCCAAGATGAATGCAACCGAGCCATCGCCGAGTATTGTTGCACCTGCAAACTCTTTCCTGCCTTTGAGCATTCCTTCCAATGGCTTGACTACCGTTTCCTGCTGACCAATAAGAGCATCAACCATAACTCCAAACAATTTTTCGTCTCTTTCCACCACCACAACGGGACCAAACCTATCTTTATCTTTGTTTCCCGGGACGTCAAAAATGTTTTTCAGCCTCAGCAGCGGCAGAACCTGTTCCTCCCGGTAGCTAAATATCTCTTTTCCTTCAACGGTTTTCAAATCCTCTTCACCCACCGCCACTATTTCCCTGACAGAATCTAATGGAATGGCATATATTTCTTCTCCCACACCAACGAGTAAAGATTGAATAATAGCGGTAGTCAAAGGCAGACGCAATTCGACGTTTGTGCCCCTGCCTTTTTCTGTTGATATTCTGACGCTTCCTCCCAGTGATTTGATTTTTGATTTCACCACATCAAAACCTACGCCCCTGCCTGAAACATCGGTGATTTTTTTTGTTGTGCTCAGCCCTGGCGCACCCAGAAGTTCATAGACGTCCTCGGCACTCATCCTTGATGCCTCTTCGCGGGTTATGATTTTTCTTTCTACTGATATCTTTTTGATTTCTTCTATATCCACTCCTCTACCATCATCCTCGACTGATATGACAACATGGTTCCCTTCTCTTATTGCGCTCAACATGACCTTTCCCGTATCCTTTTTACCCGCCTTTTCCCTATCCCCTGGTTTTTCTATCCCGTGATCCACCGCATTACGAAGCAGATGCATTACTGCGTCATTTATTTCGTCAAGCACGAGACGGTCAAGTTCTATTTCCCTACCGGATACCTCGAAATCTACTTCTTTTCCTGTTTTCATGCTTAAATCCCGCACGGTTCTTGAAAACCGGTCAAATATGTATGCAACCGGGAACATACGCATCTCCATTACCCTGTCCAGTAGTTCTGACGTGAGCCGGTGTGTTGTGGCCGTTACCTCATTGAGTTCAGGGATGGCATGTTTTGATGCTATCTGGAGAAGCCTCATCTTTGCTATTGATAATTCCTCCACGAGGTTCTGCAATGCCTGTATTTTTTCTATGCTTATCCTTATTGTAGGACCTACCCTTTCCCTGCCTGCCTCCTCCTCCTTCTCCCTTTTCTCTTCTGCCCTAACGGGTGCTACTGATACTTCAACACCTTCTTTTGTCGGCAGAATATAATCCAGCTTTTTATACAGTGCTGTTAAATCACGCTCGACTGTTTTCCCAGATGCGACATCTTCAACAAGTGTTTCAAGCCCGTCAAGGCATCCTAACAGAACGTCAACTGTTTCTGTTCCTTTCTCTATTTTCCCTGCTTTTCTCAGCACGTCAAGCACATTCTCCATTTCATGCGATAGTTCTTCCATGTCAGGACAGCCCATTGTGGCAGCCATGCCTTTCAGTGTGTGCACAGACCTGAACGTTTCATTTATTGCGGCTGTGTTCTCTGATTCTTTCTCCAACGTCAGCAGATTTCTACTTATACTTTGTAGATGCTCCCTTGACTCGTTTATGAACAATTCCTTATATTTTGATACGTCAACCATCTTATCACAAACCTTTCTTTAAAAAAGAAAGCTTTACCAAAGATTTTTTTTTCTTTTAGCACATGTTTTCTTTTTTAGAAAAAAAGAAAAAGTGTCATAGCATCCTTATTATTTCATCCACAATATCAGGCAGTGGTGCAACCTTGTCCACAGCACCCGTGTCTATTGCTGCTTTCGGCATGCCAAATATAACACTTGTGAGCTCATCCTGCGCAATAGTCTTTCCTCCTTTTTCCTTTATTGCCTGCATACCCTCTGCGCCGTCTTTTCCCATACCGCTGAGCAGCACGCCAATAACCTTGTCCTCATATACTTCTGCTGCTGATTTCATTGCTACGTCTATGCTTCTCATACCATCCCCCTTTGGTCGCTTATTTAATCCTATCCTACCGTTTTTTACAACTGTATGATAACCTGACGGTGCAACGAATGCCTGACCTGATTTTATGGCATCTCCTTCTTCCGCTTCTTTCAATGCGATAGAACCCTGCCAGCTCAGTCTTTCTGAAAAGCTTTTTGTGAAACCAACTGGCAGGTGCTGAACAATCAAAACAGCTAAGGGGAAGGTTCTGTGAAGTTTCGGAATGATTTCTGAAAGTGCATGAGGTCCTCCTGTGGATGCACCGATAATCAGAACTTTTTTGTCCGTTTTCGGTGGTATTAACAGTTTTTCTATCAATCCTCTTTCCACCACCGTGAAAACCATTTTTTTCACCTCCACGGTTGATGCAGCTCTGACCTTGCTTATCAGTTCATTCTTCACTTCTTCTATGTCTAAAGAAATGGTTTTGCTGGGTTTTGATACAAAGTCCACTGCGCCGTACTCAAAAGACTTCACGGCAAGGTCTGTTTCTATTTTGTCCATTGCCGTGAGCATCACAACAGGTACCGGGGTTTTCGCCATTATGCAGCACAAAGCAGTTAATCCATCCATCCTCGGCATCTCTACGTCCATCGTTACAACGTCAGGTCTGAGTTTTTCTGCTTTTTCCACCGCATCCATGCCGTCCCTTGCCGTGCCAACTACTCGTATGTTTGATGCCGAGTTCAGCATATCTGATACCATTCTCCTCATCAGTGATGAGTCATCCACCACCAGCACGTTTATCATTATTCCCTCTCCCTCCTTCTCAGCATTCTCTTTAGTTTCTTTACGGTCCCTCCCTCCATTACAAAGTATAGATCCCCTTTCATTTCACCATTCATTTTTAATTCTAAAGCCAATGCCTCCTTTAACGGCAAAGATTTGAACTCATCGTAGCTGACTATATGAGCAACCGAAGGAATGACCGGCGAATTATGGGAAAGAAAAGAGGGGGTCTCACCAAGAGGAACAGAAACAATATTGGTCATCTCCTCGACCATATCTAAAACGTGTTTCTGAGAGATCTCAGGAATCAACTCCCCATACATGTCTTCTGTAAGTCGGTGTGCGATTTCGAATGGAAATATAAGGTATATACTTCCAACCAGCTCTCTTTTCTCTCTTAACCCTATCCCAGATATAACATAATCCTTTCCTATTCTTAATTGCTGGGCTGTCCAGTGGATGGATAGCGATTCGACTTTAACCAGCCTGCCAATAAAGAATTGCAAATAAATCATGGACTTTAAAGCGGCAGTCTTCAATATTTGCTCCAGCATCACTTTTTCGAAGCTATTTCCTTCTTCTACCATTTCAGTCAACTTTACCTCTTCCTTTTCCAACCCTTTTTGTATCTTGTATCCTGCATCACCCTTTATTCCCTCATAACCTCTCTTATCTTTTCTGCAATTTCATCTTTTGAAAACGGTTTCAAGATATAGCCTTTTGCTCCTATCTTCATCAAATCCGCAAATATATCTTTGTCTTCCAACACCGTAACCATCACTATCTTCGCCTCAGGGTCCTTGTCAAGTATCGCCTTCGTCGCTTCCATTCCGTCCATAGGCTCCATTACAACGTCCATCAATACCAGGTCGGGTTTGATGCTCATATATTTCCGAATTGCCTCTTCACCATCCGCAGCTTCACTTACGACCTCAAATCCCGCCTCGGTTATTATGCTGCCAAGAACCGTCCTTATGTATGTAGAATCGTCCACCAACAGTATCTTTACCTTTTCCATTTCCTTTCCCTTCCCCTTTCCCTTTTCCATTTCTTATTTGTTCCTCTCTTTTTTATAACACAAACTTTCTTTTGAAAAGAAAGTTTGATCAAAGGAACATTTTATCCTGCATCTTGTGTCATCATTCTCATCCTTCCTTCACCGCCAACACTTGTTTTAGGTCAAGTAAGATGATGAGCCGGTTCTCAGTCTTGCCCACGCCTATCTGATACGCCTTAGAAATCTCCGCTGTAACATTCTTAGCAGTTGCGTCAATGTCTGTTACAGAAATCATCAATACTTCAGTAGCATCAACAAGCATGCCAACAGGATTGCCATCAAAGTCTGCTATAATTATCCTCGAATCTGCATCTATCTCCTTGGGCTCAAAACCGAACCTTTTTCTGAGGTTTATTACCGTTACCAAGCTGCCGCGGTGATTTGTTACGCCTTCAATAAAATCCGCGGAGCGAGGGACCCTCGTAATTGTTGTTATCTTTGCAATCTCCTTTATGTTCATCACATCCACGCCGAATTCCTTATCTCCAAGTCTGAAGATTACATAAGGTTTCGTCCCCTCTGCATTTGCACCAGCACCCGTTCTTTCCTCTGGCATGTATTATCGTCTCATTATTTATTTTCTCTTAGCGTTTTTTTTTTTTTGGTGGCATCCACTGCTTCACCACTGAGTTTGAACATTGTTACGACATTCTGGAGTTCTGTGGCAATGCCTGTTAGCTCTTGACCTGAAGTTGTAAGCTGTTCCATAGCGGAAGTTAGCTGCTGGGCAGATGCGGCAGATTCCTCAGAACTTGATGCTGTTTCCTCTGCAATTGTGGATACCGTCTCCACCATCTTTACAATAGATTCAATACCTGCTTTCTGCTGGGCTGCTGCTTCTGCAATCGCTTGGGCTGCATTTAATGTCTGCTGCATGGTAAACGAGATTTTATCACAAGTCGGTGGGCTTTTAGCTGTTGCTTTCATGCCTGCTATTACAATTTCTGCCATTGTTTTCACTGCATCTGAAGCAGATGCTACTCCCTCCTGTACAGACTTTATAAGTTCTGTAATCTCGTCTGCGGATTTTCTGCTGCTCTCTGCAAGCCTGCGCACTTCTCCTGCAACCACAGCAAACCCCTTACCTGCCTCACCAGCCCTTGCAGCCTCTATTGCGGCATTTGACGCAAGCAGGTTTGTCTGAGATGCAATGTCGGTGATAACACCCAATATCTTGGTAATTTCCACAGCCCTCTGCGTCAATCCCTCAACTGTTGCTGATGTTTTCTCTGTTACCTCTGATATTTTCTGCATGTTTTCGGCAACTTCATCCGCTGTTTCACGACATGTCTGAGCACTCTCATTCGCAGCAGATGCTGCATTGTTCACCTCATCCGCCCTGCCAGACACATCAGTAGCAGCCTTTGAAATCTGCTCAACCGATCTGGATGCCACCTCTGTCTTCCGTGCCTGTTCCTGTGCACCCTTTGCTATCTGCTGCACTGATGCGGCTACCTGTATTGTAGATGTGCTCATCTCGGTACCCAAGGCTGCAATGCCCTGAGCGGATGAGGCAACGCTATTGGCGGAATCCTTCACCCGGATAACAAGGGCGTTAAGGCTGTCAACCATGCTGTTGAGAGTGTCCTTTAGCTCCAGTAGCTCTCCTTTTGCATCCACCGTGATTTTTTGTGTGAGGTCACCATTGGCTAATGCGGTGGCTACCTTAGCAATATCTCTAACCTGATTTGCCAGGTTTGCAGACAGCATGTTCACATTATCAGTCAGCTCCTTCCAAACCCCCGCAACGCCAAGCACTTCACCCTGCGCGCCAAGATTCCCTTCTACTCCTACTTCCCTTGCTACCCTCGCTACTTCACCGCCAATTCGATTGAGGCTATCAATCATCTTCGCAATTCGCTCACTTAACATAGCAGTCACCAGGGCAATAACCACAAACATAGAAGATCGAGCTAGATCATTAATAAACATAGAGGATCGAATCAAATCATTAATATGCTCCGCTTCCATTCCAATAAAAAAGTGACTGAAAATTAGCAATAATACTAAAAATATCGCCACAGCTAAACCTTTTCTTCTCCACCACAACGATGCTAAGATAATCGGAATGTAAAAGAAGTGCGTAAAAACTATGTAGACACCACGCACACGAAAGTAGTAAGTGAGAAAGCAGCAAACACCTAAAAGGGCCACCATTGCGATAAGTTTGTATACTCCTTTTTGTTCTTGTTGCATTATACCACTCACACTCCTTTCGTTCGATGATATATATTTATTATTTATAGCAAACGTATTTAAATTTTTCTATTTCCTTCTTTGTCAACACTTGCTCCAGGTCGAGTAAAAAGATGAGCCGGTTCTTAACCTTGCCCACACATCCCAGATACTCCTCGGTTGCCTCAATATCAGATAGGGGAATCCTTAATACCTCTATTGCAGCATCAACAAGCATGCCAACAGGCTTGTCCTCAAGCTCTGCTATAAATAATTATCCTTGAATCCGCATCTATCTCCTTAGGCTCAAACCCAAACCTTTTCC
>QBUL01000123.1 GCA_013180605.1 Candidatus Methanophagaceae archaeon GoMg1
ACGTCCGCTCACGACTCTACTCCTGCTCCTACTTGCAGGGTCTTTTTTGAGGAGTTATTGAAAAGCGACTTCTTCGTAAAAGAAAACGAAGAGACTTTCCTCGTTAGTCCTACGTGCGCAAGATGTAATAGGCTCTTTGGGGTTGGTGAGATAAAAGAAGTAGAAAAGAGCGGGAATATAACGAAAATAAAAATAAGAGACCCTACGGATACTATTGATATTTACACTGATAAAGCTCTTCTCGATTTGGAACCAAAAAAACACCTGGCTTTTGTCGCTTATCTGCGTCCACGTCTGCGTGCGCATGATGCAGGGAAAAACAAAGGCAAAGCTGTTCTAACATTGGTTGAAGAAGTTGGAGTGGTGGATGAAGACGTAAGAAATAATTGGATAATAAGCACTGCAAGGAGGACTATGGAGCGGATAGAACTGCTTCGAAAAGCTTTACCCGAGAAACATGGAAAAGGGTTTTCTGAAAGCACGTGGAAGCAAGCGAAGCAAGCGAAGCAAGCGATGGAATACTATGCGATTGATGATGATAAACTGAATTACTGGCAGGGCAGGGCAATAGATGCCGTAAAGGACGTGTGGCAGCGTTATGGTAAAACAGCAAAGGAAATGGTTTTGGATATGCTGGAGCCGGGAATATTGGGGAAGAGTAGTGTGGAACGTATAAAGTTGACGGAGGAATTGAAGAAGAGGGGATTGATGGAAGAATGGATAGAAGAAGTAATTGACGAGCTTATTGTTGAGGGGAGATGTTATGAGCCAGAGGTTGGGATGTTGAAGGTGGTGGAGGAGTAATCATATAATTGCAAAATGCAAAGGGGAAATAAAGAAAATATATAAATTATAGATGCAAATTAACACAGACAGACGATAAAAATCAACAATATTAAACGTAAATAAGTCCGCGTGAATCAGTGTAAATGCGTGTCTTAAATAGAAAGAAGTTATAGTTTATATACAATGAAATATGCAGTAGAAGGGATATACCGTAACGGAGTCGTAGAATTGCTCGAAGATGTTCCAGTTCGTAAAGCCACGAATGTTATCGTTTTGTTTAAAGAAGAATTAAACGACAAAAACAAAGATTGGTTGAAATTGTCAGAGAGTGCTTTTGAGTTCTGGGATAATGAAGAGGACGCCTATTATGACGAGCTATGAGCAGGGCGATATTGTATTGGTCCCATTCCCTTTCACGGATCTAAGCACCATTAAAAAGCGACCTGCGCTGGTTGTTTCTGCGGACTGGTACAACAAAAGATACAGGGATGTGGTTCTGGTTGCTGTTACATCCCATGTTCCTCCAATATTGGATGAACTGGATTACAGAATAACAGAAACGGATTTCAAGACTGGTAAACTCTATAAAGAGTCTATTGTGAAGTTGGGCAAGGTATTTACAATTGAAAGTAGTTTGATTATCAAAAGGATCTGCGATGTGCGTGGTCAGACCATGGATAAGATACGGGATCAATTGAACAAGGTTTATAGGAAACGTGCGATATAGAAATTTGGTTTGTTGTTACATGATAGCTGTAACATATTTTATAAGTCGGTGAAATATATTTAGAAATATGGATAGCGAGATAATATACCAGCATTTGGAATAGCAATGGAAATAAAAAGAATAGGAGGTGAAAAATGAAAAAAAGAAATATTGGTAGCAACTGCAGCAATAATAGTGATGTCGCTATTCGTTGGGGTTGTGAGTGCAGAATGTGAGGGGGAACTCTCTGTTTGGCATGAGACTTGGAGCACGACTATTACTGCTGGAGAATATGTTTAGAAGTCCGCGTGAATCTGTGTAAATCCGTGTCTTAAATAGAACTTAGGACGTCATACTTTATATACAATGAAAAACGCAATAAGAGAAAAGAAAAGATTTATTTGTCGCTTATACTTAAATATAGCTATCGTGGAGCCAAATAATGGAAACATTTGAAAAAGTGAAATGGATGCAATTGCCGAGAGACGTTTTAATTGGTCACGGCGTCTTAGAGGAGATCAGCAGGGTGTGCAAGCACCTGGGAATGGGAAAAGAGGCGGTTATCGTTACAGGGGTGCACCACACAAAAAAGATAGCGGGAGAAAGGGTGCTTGAAATCCTGAGAGAAGCAGGATACGAAGTCAGCTTAGAGGAAGTGCCGTCTATAAGTGTAGAAAGCATGGAGCACGTGAAGAACGTATCGAGCGCGAAAAAAGCGAAGTTCATACTCGGTGTGGGTGGCGGTAGCGTCATTGATACGGCGAAGATAGCCTCTTTTGAACTCGGCATTCCTTTTATTTCGGTACCTACCATCGCCTCTCACGATGGGATAGTGTCACCAAGGGCATCAATGAAGGATAAAGACAAAGGCAACACGGTCTCTATACAGGCGCATGCACCTCTCGCGGTTGTCGCGGACACAAAGATAATATCTTCAGCACCTTACAGGTTTACCGCGGCAGGTTGCGGCGACCTTCTCGCCAACTACACCGCGGTATGCGATTGGCGGCTTGCACAGAGGTTACGAAACGTTGAGTTCAGCAGTTATGCGGCTGCTCTTTCCGAGATGACTGCGAATATGATAATGGAGAACGTCACGGAAATAAAGCAAAAGGATGAACAATCCGCATGGATAGTGGTAAAAGCGTTAGTATCCAGCGGTGTTGCAATAAGTATTGCGGGTTCCTCGACTCCTGCTTCTGGTTCTGAACACAAGTTCAGTCATGCTTTGGACATGGTAGCAGAAAAACCCGCATTGCACGGCGAGCAATGTGGTGTTGGAACCATAATGATGACATACCTACATGGAGAGAACTGGCAGCGAGTCAAAGCAGTGCTGAAAGAAATAGGTGCCCCCGCAACTGCAACGGATTTGGGCATAAAGGAGGAGCATATAATAGAAGCACTAACCTTAGCCCACAAGATAAATCCGGGCAGATACACAATACTGGGCGATTCAGGACTCACTTATGAAGCAGCAGAAAGGCTTGCTGTGGTTACAGGAGTAATTGAGTAATTGTATAAACCACGAGATTAAAATGAATAGGGATGGGTTATGGGATAGGTTAAAGGGAGACGCAGAAGCAGAAAGAGAAGCGGATAAAGAGAGGAGAGTAACACTGGTCGGCGCAAAGTTAGCGAAAGCGGGCGATGAGTTCATATTTTTAGGGCTTCCCGAGAAATGTGAAGAGTGTAAATTAAAGAAATCCTGTGCGAACCTTGAGGTTGGGAGAAGGTACCGGATAGAGCACGTAAGAGATGAAATAAAGCACGATTGTTACATTCATGAAGACGGTGTGCGTGTGGTAGAAGTAACAGAACCGCCGTTAAAAGTGGCAATAGATGCAAAACACGCTGTAAAAGGCGCTAAGATTGTTTTCAACCCCGCTGTCGCGGATTATGAAGAAAGCGATTTATGCCATCCAACAGGACTAAAAGAAGGGGATAGATGTATAATTCTGGGTGTGGTTGACGATGCACAGGGTAACGATAAAATGTTGAAAGAGTGGGGGTTGAAATTGGTAGAAGTAAAGAGAGAAGGCAAGAAGAAAATATAGTCATTCCAGAAATTATTAACCACCAGATTACACGGATTTTCACGAGATTATTTATTAATTTACCAAAGAAAACTTTTCTTGTTTTTTTAGCACAGGTTTCTTTTTTTTAAAGAAAAAGTGTTGTGTTAATCTCGTGAAATCTCGTGGTTCGTTATTTGCAATTTATTACTGGAATGACTTTAAATATTTCTTTGGTAAAGTTAACTTTCTTTTTTAAAGAAAGGTTTATGTTTGTAGGAATAGACCATGGGACTGTCGGAATACGATTTGCCGTGTTGAATGAAGGAAAATCAGGCAGAGCATCTGTTTTTGTGCTGTCGAGGAAGAAAGCAGCGGAGATTGACACTGAGGGAATTATAAGAGAGATAGAGAAGGGCTTAGAGCTAAAGACAGAGGAAATAAAACTGGTTGCGCTGACGTATTCGATGGGCGATGGCTTTTCCACGATAAAAGACATTAGCAAGGTGCGAAATCGTGGCGTGAAGAGTGAAGAAGGCGCGGGTGCAAAAGTCGGCGGCGGGACAAACGTGTTCGATACGATATTGGCAGCGGGCATACCCACGATAATGATACCGGGGATTCATGCGGGTAGCGAAACAATAGACCGCAGAATGAAGTTCTTCTCACATTGTGCAAGCCCGGAAAAGGTGGGCGTTGCATACCACATATATAAAAAGGGATTTGAGAACTTCATTTTCGCTGACATCAGCTCTAACACCGTTACGATGTCGGTAGCGAAGGGAAAAATAATAGGTGCAATAGATGCGTGTTTGGGCTCACCAGGAATGTATCAAGGTCCAATTGACCTACAGATGATAAGAGAAATCGACGAGGGGCGGATAACAGCAAACGAAGCATTTTCAAATTCCGGTGTCTTGCGTAAGAACTGGACGAACGCAATCACCGGAAACGAGGAATTGGCTATGGATGCGCTCTCTTTGTTTGCCGCGATGGAGATTGCAGCGATGCGTGTTCTCATGCGTGATTACGGTTACTATCATGGCGTAGAACAACCATCAAGTAAAATATTCCTAACGGGCTCTGTGGGTGAGAGAGAGGAAATAAAGCAGAGGATAGACCAGCTCTTGGGCATAAACAGCGAAACAGTAACGATAACTATGTATAGTGCCGCGATAGGATGTGCAGAAATTGCAAGGGATGTCTTTTACGGTGCAAAAAGGATTTTAGGTATAGAAGTAGAACCATAGAAAACCACGGGATTTTACAAGACTAAGCAGGTTTTAGGTTTCAGGGCTGTCAAACATATTAGAGGCTTGGTTTTTTTACCGGTTTGCTTTTTCAGTTATCTAACCCGCCAAACTTCTAAACCTCTAAACCGCTAATCGACCTCACAACTATTCTACTTCCCTCTTTTTCTTTTCATAATAGGGCGAATCGCACCGCACGCATCACATTTCAGTACCCACACGCGGTCCATTTTTATAATATGCGTGTCCGGCTTTTTGCACTCGCCACATAGCACGTATTCATCCATGTATCGCATAACTTGACGCTCTACGTCCCCTTTCGAAAATCGCCCCTGGAAAATTACCCTGTTCCCATCTACCTTGCCTGCCGTGCCCAATTCGTTCAACAGGAATTTTATCACGTGCTCCTGCTCACGATTTATATAGCCACAAACAGCATCAAAATTATCGAATATCGTGGTCTTCCCCTCTATAAACACCTTTAGCTCGGGTATAACAAAACGCGATTCCGCAGTCGTTGTACTCGGTAGTTGCTTCAAGACTCTGTCCAATAAATCCTCGTATTTGTATTCTTCCATTTTGTTGTAGAAAAGGTTTTTTTTAAAAAAACGCCGAGGAAGGGATTTGAACCCTTGTGTCCCGATAAAGGGACACCGGCTCTCAAGGCCGGCGCTTTTGTCCGCTAAGCTACCTCGGCCGCCTTGAGTCTGTAGCTATTCTTTTTCGATTCATGGCTTCTTTTTCTTCCAGCCATATACCTTCCTCATTTTCTTTGATCTTCCAAACCCACATGCCACACAGTACTTCGCATGCAGACTAAAAGAGCGACTACCGCATCTGCGGCATATTACGTGCGACCTCTTCTGCCTTTTGCCAAAAGAAGCCGTGCCTTTTACCATGTCCCTTTTTCTCCTGTTTCTTTAACCTCGCTTCTGCCCTTACCTTTCCCCTTCCCCCTGTCTTTTTCCGTCTCCTTCTGTACGGTTGGCGAGACGTACACCACGTTATCGCCTCGCACCAGAATTTCGCCCATAATGTTCTTGACTGAGGTGTCGCTACCCAACTCTTCTGCATCGCGTAATACCAGGTTCATGTGCAGGTCGTATCCGTCTAATACACCTCGAAATTCTCTACCACCTCTTATTTTCACTATAACCGGGGACTTTAACGATTTGTTTAATATGTCCAACGGCTTAAGCCTATCCACCATGTCTATCACTCTCTCCTTTTCTTTTTACTGCGCTACTTGCATATCAAACTTGTTATTCGTATTTTATAATGTAATGCTTTAGATAGAATAAAGAGATAACATATACTTTATTTATTCTTCTTCCTATATTTATTTATTCTCATTGTAACAGGTAATTAATTTCAAGGAGAAACGAAAATGGCTAAGTCCTTATATGGATTCATAAGCGATGCATGGAAGAGGCCAGGCGCTTCTTACGTGGGCGAACTCAGGCAAAGTAGATTGATGAGCTGGAGGCGGGAACCCGCGGTTGTACGGATAGAAAGGCCGACACGGTTGGACCGTGCACGCTCTTTAGGGTATAAAGCGAAACAGGGCATTATCGTGGTGAGGGCAAAGGTACGGCGGGGCGGAAGAAGGAAGACAAGACCAAAACACGGAAGAAGACCAAAACGAATGGGCGTGCACAAAATAACGCCAGGGAAGAGCTTACAGCGAATTGCTGAGGAACGAGCGGCGAGAAAATATCCAAATATGGAGGTTCTTAATTCTTATTGGGTAGCTGAGGACGGGAAAAGGAAATGGTATGAAATAATCTTCGTTGAGCCTGCAAATCCCGTGATAGCATCTGACGATAACCTTAACTGGATTTGCAGTCGAAAGCATAAGGGGCGAGTTTTCAGAGGGAAGACCTCAGCAGGTAAAAAAGGAAGAGGTTTGGTTTGAATCGAGCATGAACAGGTCGGGCGTGGTGGATTTACCGCTTCATGGCGGAACAGCACCCTACTGGCTGGTAAAACGGATGAAGAGCTTGGCTCATGCTATGTTCAAGACGATAATAGAGGAATATGGTGTGGATGGAGCGATAAAGAAATTAGCGGACCCACTATGGTTTCAATCACTATCCTGTGCGCTAGCTTATGATTGGCACAGCAGCGGGACCACGACCGTCGTGTGCGGCGTTTTGAAATCCGTTATAGACCCGGAAGAGTTTGGTATTGGTATTGCAGGGGGCAAGGGAAAAGCCTCAAGGAATACTTTGTCGGATATTGATTCGATAGCCGAGAAGCTGAAACTGGGTGATAGGAAGATAGAAGAGTTAAAATACGCAAGCAGAATATCGGCAAAGGTGGATAACGCGTGCGTCCAGGATAACTACCAGCTCTACCATCATTCGATGGTCATCTCAGAGAAGGGAGAATGGGCAGTGATTCAGCAGGGAATGAACCCCCGCAACAGGTACGCAAGAAGGTATCATTGGCTCTCTTCTTCGGTGGAAAGGTATGATGAAGAGCCACATCAGGGGATTGTCGGCGTGATGCACGAGAACGTGCTGGACTTGACGGCAAAGAAGAGCAGGGGTTGCCGAGGAATGTCCGTTGACCTTGCTAAGACAGCACCCGGTGAATTAGAGCGACTTTATAAATCGCTTGGCGGCGGCAGAAGAAGGATAATAGAGAAAGGACAAAAGACGCTTTTCAATTTCGATAACGTTTTGAGTTCAGACGCTGCGGGCAAAGTTGAGGATGAGAGGTCGCGGGAATTGGTGTACCGGTTGCCGAGGCGAGTGAACTGGGATGCGCTTCGTGCGGCATACGATACCCAACCGGCGAATTACGAGCAGTTTTTGTACATACGCGGGGTTGGACCTGCGACCGTGCGCGCTTTAGCACTTGTCTCTGAGTTGATTTACGGCGAACCCGCGAGCTGGCGGGACCCGGTTAAGTTTTCGTTTGCCTTCGGCGGGAAGGACGGCGTGCCCTACCCGGTGGATAGACGCACGATGGACGAAACAACGGAGATATTGAGCAATGCGGTGAAAGAAGCGAGAACGAGGATGAAGAATATTTATTAATATTTTATAACGAGATATCATTTTATAAATGCAAGACATAGGACATAGGGGTCGTGGCCTAGTCCGGAAGGGCAGCGGGCTCCAGACTCGCCGATCGTGCGTTCAAATCGCACCGACCCCACTTAATTTTTTTATGAGCAAATGCGGGGAGTGCCGCTTTGGGAATTAGAGAAGTAGAAAATAAGAGGTGTACAGATGCATACATTAAAATGTATAAACAAGGAAATGACAGGTATTGATAAAGACATTTTCATAAAATATGTTTTTGCTAAGCTGGCTGAAGCCCCTGCGTTAGCAAGAAGTTATACAGGAACCGACGGCAAGAAGCTTAAGTACCGGACAGTTTACATCAAACTCGAAAAATACGTGAATGATTTTTTGGCAGGAAATATCGAGAATAGGCTAATTGTCTTACCGGGCTTAAGGGGTGTTGGAAAAACTACCGTCATTTTTCAGATCTATGAATATCTCCTGCATCAGAAGAAGGTAGAGCAGGATAGAATTCTTTATTTCTCGACAGACGAGTTAAAGGCATATTTAGACGGAAGAATAGTGGATGTAATCAATATTTTCATCCAGGAAATTCATCGTACATCATTAGTGAATCTGGACAGAGAGATTTTTATTCTCATTGATGAAGCTCATTTTGATAAGGAATGGGCTCAAGCGGCAAAAATTGTTTTTGACCAGAGCAAGAAGGTTTTCTTGATTGTTACGGGGTCTTCGGCATTAAATCTGGAGCTGAACGTGGATGTGGCGCGAAGAGCGAAACGAGAAGTTATGTTCCCAATGAATTTTTCTGAATACCTGCTTTTAAAACATAATTTCTATCCCCCACGGGGGATGGCAGAGAGCATGCGGGGATTGATATTTAGCCCGACTAAAAATTTAAATTTAGCACATGGAACAAGCACCGCAAACGAATTAATGAGGAAATTAATAACCGTAGACCGACCAGTAGAGAAGGAATGGGAGGATTTCTTATGTTTTGGTGGATTTCCATTTGCGTTACGCATGAACCAGATAGACACGCATGAACGGATATCCAGTGTAATTGGAAGAGTTATAGAAAAAGACATCTTTGCTTTACAATCCTTTAGCACCGAAACGAGAAATACCATATCACGAATTATAACAGTCCTGGCACTCCAAAAACCCGGCGGGACATCGGACGCAAAACTTGCAACAAGATTGAATAGGTCGCCAACTATGATAAGGAACATTTTAGATGTTTTAGAAAAGACCCAGCTTGTTTTTAGTGTTAAGCCTTATGGTGGTGCAGGCAAAGTCGTAAAAAAACCGTGGAAATATTATTTCCTGTCGCCCTCAATTAACGCCGCTATAATGTCCAAACTGGGTGTATATGACATAAGAGATAGGGAAATGATAGGTATATTAGCAGAAAATCTCATTGCATCCTATTTTTTCAGAATGAAAGAAACTTTTAATATGCCCACGGGATTTTTTTATGCTCCAGAAAAAGAAGGTGTGGATTTTCTTCTTCAAACTGGAACGGGAGAAATAATACCTGTAGAGGTGGGAATTGGGAAAAAGGACGAAGGTCAGATAAAAAAAGCCATTACTCGATACCACTCCGAATATGGTGTGTTAATATCGGACACAGAAGAAATAAGCATGAAGAAGGGGATAGTTCGCATACCCATAACAAATTTTGCGTTTGTGTAATGCATGCTCACAAAGAAGGAGGAGTAGGCAAAATATAGTGATTTAACACCGCGGAGAGCGCCGAGTACGCAGAGTTTTAAGGCGTTTCCAATCATTGTTTATGCTTTCTGGTGCCTTTGCGGTCTCCATGTGCTCTGCGGTGAAATTTAAAGATATAGTAATTTCACTGGAAAATTCTGCTGTACCGGGTAAATCATTCTCTTACGTGTTTCATTATATGCGCTATCTCCTGCATGATTATCTGCTCTAATGCCAATCTAACCGCATCAGGCGAGCCGGGGAGGCAAAAAATCACTTTTCCGTTTACCGCACCTGCAAAAGCACGGCTCAAAATCGCTGCGGTGCCTATTTCTTCGTAACTTTTCAACCTGAAGAGTTCGCCAAATCCAGGTATTCGCTTATCTGCGAACTCGGATATAACCTCTATCGTGATGTCGTTTTTTGTCAAGCCCGTGCCTCCGGAGGTAATGATGAAATCGGCACTGGTATCCAGAGCTTTTGTTATACCTTCGTATATTTTATCTTCTTTGTCGGGCAATACATCATGGTAAACTACCTCATGCCCGTTCTTCGTCACGAGCTCTTTCGCTATTTCGCCTGATAGGTCGCCGATGTCCGTGGCACCTTTTTCTTTGTTCCCGTATTTAGAGGTGCTTATCGTGAGTATCGCACACTTGTAATGCTTCTTTGCACCTTTTTTGTGTTTTGCGGGGGTTGACATAAAACTTTTCTTTTTTTTAATGCAGACGGCGGTTTTCTTCCGTTAGTTCTCTGATTATTTCCTGCAACTTTTCCATAATCGCCGAATTCTCTTTGTTCATCCTCTATACCCAATTTGGGCTCATTTATTTTATGATTTTCGGTTTTTAACGATTATCACACGCTATTTTTCATTCTGGACCGAGATAATTTTGCAAGCCGCTATTTTATCAAAAAAGAAAAGGGGCGTTGCGAGGGTTCTTTTCTTTGTTGTTCGGAGCATATCGCACAATTTCCTGAACGTGCAGAAGAGCCACCCGGTCTATCACCGCTTACGAGTTGAAATCGCTCATTGCGGAGGACATACAGGAATATTATCTATGCGTGGGCAAATTCGCGAATACAATTTCACTCACCGAGTTTTATACAAGAATGACAGCTTATAATGAGCGTAGAGTCCTCGAACTTCGCTGTCAGTTAGCTGCCTCCTGACCCTAGCTTGTTCTTTGGCGGTAGTATTTCGTGGGCATCAATAGCGTGAGCTATATGCCTTTTAAACGTTTTTCACGCGTTAATACGAATAAAATCATACTTCTTATACGTCCAAATGATATGCTCTAGCAGCAGCGAACAGCAATTGCAATGCCCACGTAGACGGTTCCCCCTCATGTTTAAGTGCAGACCTGATCAGATTCCCAATATGCGATGACGTTGGTTTCTTTGTCGAAATAACCGCCTCACCTTTGTCCTTGATGTAGCTTCTCAAAAGCGCTGTCTGCGTTGATAAGCCAGCCCCGGCTGCTCCGCCAAGCACTATCAATACTCCTTCCTGGTTCTGACGTCATTTGAGTATCCTCGTTTAATTTAAGGGCCGGAGCTGGGAATTGAACCCAGGTCTTGGGATCCACAGTCCCAAGGGATGCCGCTACCACACCCCGGCCATTTTTTTTGGAGGGCAAGTCAAACTTTTTTAAAATTTTAAGTTTGATTTATAAAATCTTTGCTATTATATTGTAATAAAATAAAATAAAATAAAGTCCACCCTAGGTAGATATATCTCAACCAAATCGGGGTTTCAAATCTATGCAGCCTTGTGCTCTAAGTCCGAAGCTACTGTACCAGATGCCAGAAGGTAATTGATGGCACAATCTAATTTTCTAGTGATAGAATCACAAACAAACGCTTTTCCATATCCAGAAACTTTCTGGAAGAAAATCACTGATGAAGCAAATAATCCTCTTCCTAACACAACTCGTAGTCTGCAACCGGGATAAATCTTTTGCATATTTACGCCCTCTTTTTATACCAATCATACATACGTATCCTAAAAATACAGGGAACATGATTCCAGACGAATGGAGCCGAAACATTTATACCCTGCGTTATACAACATTTTATGGTGAAAAAGAAGGATATGAATGAGACAACAGAAGGAATAGAGGACAAATGGGCATTATTAGGAATTTGAACCATTTGAGATTAGGTCATTGAGAGGAGGTTAGAGCGGAATGGTAACAGTAAACACGAATCTGGACAACAATTTCTCGTATTGGGTGATATTCAAGTGATTTCGAGTACACGCCAACGGGGATTGTTCGTAGAACAATGCCGCCTGTGTGTCCAAAATGCGGCACGCCGATGAACTACAATGGCTACAACACGTACGAGAAAAGAGGCTTGGGCAGCGTCAAGATTGGGCGATATACCTGTCCCTCTTGTAATAAAAACTGTGAAGAAGAGCGTAGCTTCTGGAAAAAGTTGAAAGAGGACTTCTTTGACATCATAAGCATGATTAACAAGCTTATGAGGCTTTATCATGTCTCATATCAAGGGATTTCTGATTTCGTGAAAGGTGCACCAGCTACGAACAACCGGATCGAAAACTACTACTCAACGAGCCTGAAGACGCACAGAAAGAAGCAGGAAAACGGGGCAGAGCCAAACAATCTCCGCCCAAAAATCCACTTGACCGCTTAAAGGAACACAAACAGGAAGTATTGGCATTTATGTACGATTTTAGTGTGCCTTTTGACAACAATCTTCTAGGCTGAGCGCGATGTACGTATGATGAAAGTGAAACAGAAGGTGTCAGGCACCTTCCGAACTGCTAAAGGGGTGGAGGTGTTCTGTGCTATTCGTGGGTATATCTCTACAGCGCGGAAGAACGGGTGTCGTGTCCTCTCGATACTATTCACGATGCGTTTAGAGGGTCACCATTTATTCCTTCAGTCGGTTCTATTGGATTGACACAGGGGTGAGTAGTTACTAAAAATAAATAAAATCGCTATGAATAACAGCAAATAAATCAAATACAACGGAAAAGTAAAACTTTTAAAATATCTCTTAATCCTATTATTAATCATTCAAAACTCCTCCTTAAAGCCACATAACTCACATCTGAGTCCAAACCCTTCAAGATTTCGCTTTTCTTACTCATGTCAACACTTATGAAAGATGTGTTTTGACATATAAATATTTACAATCATAACAACTCACAAAACTCCCTCCTTCTTTCCTCTACCTTTTTTATCCTTTTCGGATAGCGAATAAATCATAATTTTCAAACGGATTTTTCTTGCTCAGACTTTCATTTCCTCTTATTTTTATACCAACTTTTGCATAGGCTTCATTTTTTTAAAGCATTTATGCGAATAGGTATGAAATATAACAAAATGAACAAAGAACACAGATATATCCCTTTTATTACGCTGTCGGAGTTAAAGCCACGCGTTTGGATTACGCTTTCCGGCTGCAACTTCAGGTGTAAAGGTTGTTTCAGCCTCGCTCGTGAACCCATAGGTGAACCGATGAGTGTTGAGCAGTTAATAAACCTCGTGAAGAAATCGTCCTCCGATTATTACAAGGATACACCGCTAAAAGAAGCCGTAATAACAGGCGGCGAACCTACGCTGGACAGAGATTACCTCGTGGATTTGGTATCGC
>QBUL01000122.1 GCA_013180605.1 Candidatus Methanophagaceae archaeon GoMg1
AAAATTTAAAAAATTTAGGAGGTGAAAAAGAAAAAAATGAACGAAATAAAAAGAAGAAGCGCTATTATAGTGATAACAAGCGTTTTATTATTGGCAGCTCTTGCGTTAGCTACGGGAATTGCAAGCGCACAACCCTCAATTAGTTCAAAGTTCGAGAATAAACTGGTCCCCGATGCATTGGGTGAGGGACAGCTCCTCTTTCCCAGTGATGTGGCTGTGATCAAAGATATGATCGCCGTCAGTGATGGCGGTACCAGCCGACTGAATGTATTTGACATGGATGGCAACTTTATTGCTCGCTTTGGCAGTCAGGGCGATACGCTCACTGGTGAAATCGAAATGCCCGTGGGTCTAACTACCGACGGCGAAAAGATCTATTTGGCTGCTAATCCTGAAACTGCTGCTGTCTGGAATGTGAGCGACGATGGTACCACAGCCAATGCTCTGATCGCTGTACCGACAGATGAGACCGAGATCGGCCCACAGCGGATAGCAGTGGATTCAGATGGCAATATCTACATCGCCTGCGGACCCACACACCATAACATGGCGCTGCCGTATAGAATAATAAAGTACGATGCTGCTGGAAACTTGCTAGCTGAGGCGAATGCCTTTACGTTTGTCAAGCCTGGAGGACTGGACGTTTCAGGGACATCTCTATTCGTTGCTGAGACAAATCCAATGGGCGAGAAGAAGATTCTTGTCTACGATACTTCAGACATGACGCTGTTGGATGTGGAACCGAACCTTCCTGCGAATTCTACGCCGGGAGATGTGGATGTTGTGGGAACCGACCTCTATGTGAGCGTAAGCAGCTTCACTGGTTGCAATGGAGTGATTAAGTATAACGTCTCCTCGCTGATCCCGGCGCTTGACTACACGCAGATAGTTGATACTAGTGCTCTTTTAGGTATGGGCATGATGGTAACAGGGATAGATGTGGACGCAAAGGGAAACATCTATGTGGTAGCTTCGTCCATGTCTTGGTCTAGTTCTGGTCAGATATTTGTGTACAATGCCACTGGCACACAGACGCTGTCATTCCCAGACCAGATTGGACTGCTAAATATCTGGGGGATAGACCACGACTCCAGCGGCAAGGTCTATATGCTTCCCATATCCTGGAGTGGTTCTCCCGCGTCTATCTGGACGGTCAATATAAATGGCACTGAACTGCAGGAGCTGGTCAACCTGGGCAACACCGGAGGGGCATTCCTAAAACTCGATGATGCAGTGCATATCTGGTACAACCAGTTGGGTCTTAATATGGCCACTGGCGAGTTGGTCTCCTCAGGAGTTTACGCCATGGACATGAACGGCAGCGTATTGTACAACCTCATGACTTACAATACCTCACTGACCCAGGACCCGGCAACCGGAGAGGCAATCACAGACGGCAACCGGAGCTTCCAGATCCCAACTGGTATTCTTACCAGCACCGAAGACGGCAAGCACTACCTCTACGTTGGCGACAGCAAGACAGAGGGGTGGTTTACGGGTGGCAGTGGCTTAGTGACAAAGTTTGAGTACGAGATTGAATCAGAGTGGTCATTTACAGAAGTCTGGAGCGCAGGAACATTCATTGCTTCCGAGCCCACCCGTGACCTGGCAGCAGACCCACCAAAGCCCAACGAGTTTTCAATGCCCGTTGGCATGGCTTTGCACCCGGACGGCGATGTGCTCTACGTGGTGGACGGGTGCTACTGGCGTGTTGCGATGCTCAATCCAGAGAATGGCAGTTGGCTCGGCGAATTTGAGGCACCACCACTGCCAGCGGGCTACACGCGCTACTCTGAACCACTAGCACATGTCATGGCGGAGGACCCAAGCTATAAAGAAGCACTGCTTTTTCCTATCGACGTCGCTGTTGATCCAGACAGCGGGCTTGTTTATGTGTCCTACCACGGTGGCAGCGGAGCAAATGTGTATACCAAGACTGGCGAATTCATCGGGCATGTCGGTGTAGGTGTAGCCAATCTGGATGAGGGGGGCATCGTTGCGGCTCTTAATCTCGACCTTGTGCCCACCGAAGTCAACAACGTAAAGCATGTAATTATTGGGGACGCTCACGGCTGGTCGGTTGCAGTGTATGAGGTTACCACATCCGAAGGAGATCAGAATTCGTAGATGCAAAAACGGACGTTCACAACTGAAAAGAAAAATAGACAAAGATGCGTAAGTGGAGGGGCAGATGTGAGGCATTGCATCTGTTCCTTGCTTTTTCTTTTTTGTAGAGGAAACAAACAAACATGCAAGAAAACATAAGAATAGAGAAAGAGAGAAAATACTGGGATAAACTTACGCCCAGATATGAGCCTTTTATAGAGATGAAGAAGTTACCAGAAGTGATAGTGAAAAAGAATGGATTCTATGAAAATACCCAAGTTGCACAAACATTTCTAGTAGAAGATAGTCCTACATTTCTTGGACAGATGTTCACCTTTTCAGCAACGACCTCTTATGATTTAACCCACACACTTCCTATGGGCTTCAACATCGGGAGGAAGGCGTAAAGATGCCAGATTCAAACAAAACTAAGAGAAAGGAGGAGTAAATCAAAATGAAACTATTAGAAGTCATCAAGTTGAGGAACTGGTTACGTGGAGCGGGGCGGCGGCTAAAAGCTGATACCGTTTGTTTACTAAGAAGAAACCGATGGAGGTTAACAGAATGGAGCTAACAGAAAACATAATGGAGAAGATGGTGAAACAATGCAGGAAGCCAACTGGAATCTTTGGCAGACTCATGGCAAGAGGGATGAATTATGGCCATAAAGTTGCCGGATGGGGTTTAAACCATGTATCGGTAAATAAAGACCACACAATTCTTGATGTGGGCTGCGGAGGTGGGAAAACTGTCAATACGCTGGCTAAAATGGCTGCAGAAGGAAAAGTGTATGGTATTGACTACTCAGAGGATTCTGTAGCGGTGGCAAGTAAGGTCAATAAGAAGTTCATAGATTCAGGCAGGGTTGAGATATTTCACGCATCTGTTGAATCTCTGCCCTTCCCTGACAATTTTTTTGATCTGGTAACGGCTGTTGAGACCTACTATTTCTGGCCGAGTCTGATTGATAATCTCATAGAGTTGCGGCGTGTGCTGAAAGAGGGCGGCTCTGTGGTGCTCATCAACGAAGTCTACAGGCATGAGATGTTTGAGAAGAGAAACACGAAATGGGCGAGATTGGGCGATTTTACCTACCATCTGCCAGAGGAGTTCAGGAAATTCCTTGGAGATGCAGGCTATTCCTCAATAACGGTGGACGTGCTTGAAGATAAGAACTGGATTGTTGCCTGCGGGGTTAAGGAATGAAGTTAAAAGGAGGAGAAAAAAGGGGGATAATCACAAAAGTAAAAGATGGAATTTTAGCAGTTCTAGAAGCAGTAGAAACGCTGCCACAAGGTGTAAAGCCTACAGGGCTCCGGGGCAAGATTACCGCCCGATTTATGGCGATAGGACACCAAGGAATATACAAGAATGTAGCTGCTGTACTGAACCTTCAGCCAGAAGATGATTTTCTGGAGATAAGTTGTGGCTCTGGACTTTTCATAAAATCGTTTGCATCACATGTTCACAGCGTTGCTGGAGTGGATCACTCCGAAGACATGGTCAAGTTGGCATCGTACTATAACCAAAAGCGCATTGAGGCGGGCACGGCGGAATTTCGGCATGGTGATGCAGCCTGGCTCCCCTGGGAAAATGATAAATTCAATGCTGTGACAACGATTGCGTCTTTCCTTTTCTGGCCAGAACCCCTGAAATCATTGAAGGAAATGTATCGAGTGCTGCGTCCTGGGGGAAGAGCAGTTGTCAGTATAGGGTGGAATGCTGAAGATGGACAAGATCATTCGAAGTATGTCGAGACGCATGGGATGAGACTCTACACTGGAAAAGAGATACAGGATATGTTTCAAGAAGCAGGTTTCTCACAAAACTATATAACTTATTTCAAAAGTTTTATGATTCCCAGGGGTATTATAGCCAGTGCGGTGAAATAGGAGAACATTATTTATGATACAAAAATTAACAATAGAACCGCAAAGTGTTCAGGAAACAATGCTCATCCCATTATGGGGTAGAGCTAAATACAGCCAGTTATATCCGGAATTGCTTGATGACCCAAAAGCCGATAAAATAATAGAAAAAATCGCTTATGATTTCTCAAAATTTGAGAAAGAGTTTAAAGAATATGGTGGATTATGTTATCTTGTGAGAGCCAGGAATTTTGACAATGCCGTAAGAGAGTATATCCAAAAATATCCCGAAGCCACTGTAGTTAATTTAGGGGCTGGTTTAGATACAACTTTTTCCCGCATTGATAATGGCAAAATCAAGTGGTATGACCTTGATCTTTCCGATGCTATTGGTTTTCGCAAAAAACTAATTCCTGAAACTTCTAGAAGTGAATGCATTGTAAAATCTGTGTTTGATACTTCTTGGTTTGATGATGTTGAATATAAAGAGGAAAAAGGAATTTATTTTTTAACTGGAGGTCTTTTCCAATATTTTAAGGAATCAGAAATAAGCGAATTAGTTAGTTATATGGCAGAGAGGTTTCCTAATGGCGAGATGATTTTTGATGCAGTTTCAAAACGGGGCATTCGGTTAGGAAATAGAATGATTAAAAAGGCAGGAAATAAAGGGGCACAGATGTATTTTGGTCTCGGCAATCCTGCAAAGCAGATTTCCAAATACTCTGATAATATTGAAGTGACTGACTGGTATCCATACTGGCATGGTATCAAAAGAGATTCAAGATGGGGAAAGTCCACTATCTTCAAGATAAATTTTTGCGATTGGTTCAAGATGGCAAAGTTTGTCGAAATTAAATTTTATAAGGGGATGGTAAAATGAAAAATAACAAATCGGTAAATTATGGTAATTGGGTTCCAAAGAAGATGTTGTGGATACTTTTAGGAATCGCATTGATTTTAGTAGCAGGCTCATTTTTACCTGTTCCCTTCTTTGTGCAAATAATTCTTTGGATCGTTGCAGCATTTTTTTTATTTCTGTTCTTCTACCTGTCTTGCGCTTATTATCTATTTGCTAAGAACGGTAACGAGTTGCAGCATAATATACACCACGCCATGATTGACAAATTATCATGGAACGGAGAAGGAAAAGCTCTTGACATTGGCACGGGAAGTGGAGCATGTGCTGTCAAGGTAGCGAAGAAATTCCAGAATTCAAAAGTTACTGGAATTGATACATGGGGAAAAGCATGGAGCTATTCCCTAAAAGTATGTGAAAATAATGCGACCACTGAGGGGGTCGGCAAGCAAACCAAATTCCAAAAAGCAAGTGGCGCCGATTTGCCGTTCGACGATGGTGAATTCGACGCTTCAGTAAGCAACTTTGTATTTCATGAGGTCCGAGATGCAAAGGATAAACGAGAAGTAGTTCAAGAAGCCTTGCGAGTGGTAAAAAAAGGCGGTGCATTCTCATTTCAAGATTTGTTTCTCAGTGAAAAGATTTATGGAGAAATAGAAGACCTTCTAAAAACCATTCGCGGCTGGGGGATTGAAGAAGTGCATTTTACCAGTACCGCTTACCTGGTTGACATCCCGCGATTACTTCGCATTCCGGGGATGCTGGGAGAAATTGGGATTATTTACGGGAAGAAATGAAAAGGAGGAAACATCATGAAGGAGTTACCAGAAGTAAATGAAAGTTTTGAGGAGCTGTACAGGATGCTCATCGCACCAATTAAATCGAAACTGCTGCTGACGGGCATAGAGCTGAAAGTGTTCGACCAGTTGAGCGATCAAAGATCGGCTGAGGCTGTTGCAGAGGCACTCGGCACTCATCCGGAGAACACGAGGCTGTTCTTAGACGGTTTAGCTGCGAGCGACATGATCATAAAAAAGAATGGGCTGTATCAGAACACGCCCGTCACGCAGACATTTCTCGTGGAAGGCAGCCCCACGTTCTTAGGACAGATATTCAACTTCTGGGCCCAGTCGTTCTATGTATCCGACCTGTCCAAGCTGGTCAAGAAAGGCTCTCCCCCTCCTCCACCGGAAGCGGTTGGGGGGTTTGAGGGGATGCTGGCGCAGCTTGTGCCAGCAATGGCCAACTACGAGCGAGCGGGCACGGCACAGAGGGTGGAGGATATTGTCTCCCAACTTCCAGAGTTCCCGTCGTTTAAGAAGATGCTCGACCTGGGAGGTGGAGCGGGACTCATTGGAATTGCTATCGTGGCCTCACATCCGAGCATGAAAGGAGTAATTTTTGACCTACCTTCAGTAGCTAAGGCTGCCGAAATCTTCATCACGGAGTATGAGATGGAGGATCGAATGGAGGTCTTGGGCGGTGACTATAACCATGATTCCATCGGTGAGGAATATGACTTAATCTGGGCCAGTGGCTCGCTCTACTTTGGCAAGGGGGACATGGACTCGCTTATGAAGAAGATTTACGATGCGCTGAATCCAGGTGGCGTATTCATCAGCTACCACGACGGCCTGACCCACGAACGGACCAAGCCCGACATCATGGCGCTGGGTTGGACACCTACAGCTCTGATGGGCCAGGATATGGGGTTCAACCAAGGTTTCATCGCCGATTCAATGCTTCGCGTTGGGTTCAAGTCCGTGCGTTCACGCACGCTGAATACGCCTATGGGTCCGATGGACTTCGACATCGGGCGGAAGGAAAAAATGTTAGATTCAAACAAAACTATAAGAAAGGAGGAATAAATGAAAATGGAACTTTTAGAAGCTATTAAGTCGAGAAGGAGTATCAGGGCATTCAAACCCGACCCCGTTCCTAAAAGGGTCTTAGCAGAACTTTTGGAGGGTGCTACACGTGCCCCTTCTGGCTCTAACACACAGCCCTGTGAATTTATCGTTTTGACAGGAGAGATGTTAAGGGAACTCAATCGTGCTATGATAGAAAGACTTCACTCGGGCAAGATGAAGCCAGAGCCCGATGAAGATATACTTGTATTCTCGTTTCCAACCGGTCTTTACAAAGAGAGGAGTGCTAAATTCTACCCGAAAGACGTGAGAACAGTTTTAAACATCACGGAATCTAAACGAATTGTTGTCGGGATTGCCGTTGGCTACCCGGATTGGAACCATCCACTTAATAGCATGCGAACTGATCGAGAACCTGTTGAGAAACTGGTTACATGGCGTGGGATGGCTGAAGAAGGAGAAAAAACAATGGAGGAAATTAAAAAGGAGGAACAAAAATGAGTGAAGAAAAAGATAAAAAGAGAATTAAAAAAGAGAAAAACTTCTGGGATAAATTAAGTCCAAAATATGATAGGTTTATTCAAAAGTACTGGAAAATTTATGAAACATCGCTGCTTAATAAGATAGCGGATGATGTTGAGACAGACAGTACTATAATACTGGATGTTGCTTGTGGTACAGGATTGGTTAGTTTTGAAGCGGCTAAAAAGGCTAAGAATGTTTATGGGGTTGATATTGCTCCTTCTATGATAGAAGAGGCGAAGAAAAAGACCCGGGAAATGGAAATTAAGAATGTAGAATTCTCAGTAGAAGACGCTTATAAACTTCCTTTTGATAACAACATGTTTGATACAGTTATTTGTAACAACGCTCTCCATAATATGAAATATCCGGAAGATGTTTTATCCGAGATAAAACGAGTATTAAAACCAGGAGGTCGGTTTATTGCTATAATAGTTGGAGTTGGGGAATCTTTTAAATTTAAAATTGCATTAACAATTTCTACACTAATTGGGCAACTTCCGGTTTTTCATAAGTTAAACTTGGATGAGTTTGCGGATTTCATAAATAAATCAGGTTTTACTGTTGTAAAAGAGGAAAGGATAAAACATCCAGAAGATAGAATGGCATTATTGTATGTTGTTGCTGAAGGGAGGGAACAAAAATGAACATCCCACAAATCAAAACAAGATTTCAACCACTGAGCGATATGCTACACCAGGGATATGTACCTAATGTAATAAACACCGCAATGGAACTTGGACTCTTCGATGCGCTTGCTGAAGGGGCGATGGACGCTCACAGTCTTGCAGCCAAACTTGGCACGATTGAGAACATCACTGAAACATTTGCCAATACCCTCGTGGCACTGAAGCTACTGGAAAAAAGCGGAGACGATTATTCATTGGCACCGATGGCAGCGGAGTTTCTGGTAAAATCCTCTCCTGCTTACCAGGGCGGAATGATTGCCATGGGCCTTAATTTTGGTCAGGTCATGAGTCAAATGTCTCAGATACTAAAGAGCGGTCCAGCCAGGAGTCCTGAGGCGGAGGCTGATATGTGGCTCAACATCGAGGTCATGAAGGGCATGGGGCTGGGGGTGATGGGCGGATCGATTCAGGAGGTAACGGAGTTTATTACCTCATTGCCGGAATTCCCAAACTTAAAGCGTATGTGTGATCTCGCTGGCAGTCATGGCTTCTATACGATGGCACTGCTGGATAAAAACCCCATGTTGCAGGGTACGATCTGCGATCAGCCCAAAGTTGCCGAAGTGGCTAAAGATATTGTTGCGGAAATGGGCTATGCGGATCGTATTGATACCATCAGTGCCGACCTTGAAACCAATGACCCAATTGGCGATGGTTACGACCTGGTTTTCGCGTCCCATATTTTGTATATATGGAAGGGGCATTTAGAGGACATCTTTGAGAAGATCAACAAGGCAATGGTTCCCGGTGGTGTTTTTGTTTCCAATCACCTCTCAATGGCAGGTGATGAATGCGGACCCGTGTCCGAGATGATAGTAGAACTGATGACACAACTGGGTGGCTATCTAACACATCATCTCTCAGAAGGTGAACTCAGGAAGGCATTGGAAGCATCGGGATTTGGTGACTTTACGGTCAGACCAGCGGAGGAGGGGCGGCAATACCGGAGCCTTATTCTTGCGGCGAGAAAATTGAGATAAAAATGTGCGGAGGAACAGAAAGGTTTAAGAAAATAATACCCGCCGTTATGTTTGGTGTAGTTTTGGAGTTGAATTTAATAAAAGGGGCGAAAAGGAATATTCTAAAGAAAAAATAACAGGTGTGATATTACCTACTTTAATGATGAGATTAGCGCCTTTTCCACAAAATCCTAACATTTTTCGGCTTTTTATCCAAAACCGAGTCTTTTTAGGCGACATTATTTATATCCCTAACAATCATACTTTAGTTAGGACAACCTAAAATAATGGGGATGATAAAGATGGGAGAAATAATGAAAAACCCGAAAAGCGAAATGAATATCAAGACCGCCGTCCAATTGAATGTCTTCGCACAGTTGAAAGAGGGAGAAGCAAAAACCGCATCGAAAGTTGCTCTTGGTTGCGGTGCAGCGTGAATCGTTTGAAAACAATGTTTAGGGAAAAAGCAAAGGAAGAAAAAATGAAAGAAGAAAGGAATAAACTACCAGAATCCGCAGTTCCTGCGGGCATACGCTGGGACATAATGTATGCTATGAGACAAATCATACTTTTGATAGCGATCCTTATTTTCGTAACGGCGGCGTTGGTCGCACCATCAAGCGCAGCCACAAATGCCAACATCGTAATAACCGAGGTCACACCAACTGAACTTTCACCCGGCGACATAAAAGAAATCACGCTCACTGTGAAGAACCAGGGCGGCGGGGACGCCCGCCATATCACTCTGAATTTTCAGAACAGTGACCACATTTCCCTTATCGGTTCATCCACCGTTTACATCTCTTCGCTCAACGCATGGTGCTCAAAAGAGATTCCAATCACGATTAAAGCAGAGGATGAAATCACAGAGGGTGCATACGCCATTCCAATCAGGGTCACCTTCGGCTTATACTATTTCAATGCCAGTGTGGGCTATGTAACCACCCCTATGCCGTCAACAAACATTACGATCGTCTTCAATGTGGAGGGTACAACTACTCTTGATGTTGTAGACGTCTCAACAGACCCGCTTGAACTCCGAGAGGACAGCGAAAATAATAATATAACGGTCTTAATAGAGAATTCAGGAAGTGGAAAGGCGAGGTCGGTATCTCTCAGAATGGACCCACACAGTCCGTTTGTTGAGGCGTACTCGGGTTCAACTTCTGGCTTCACAGAAGAAATTGAAGCACGTTCAAGCCACAGCTTTGTATTCGCACTTGATATTGAAGACGGAGCGGAAGAAGGGTCTTATACCATTCCCCTCACAATCGAGTACATCGGTGAGGATGCTCATAAATTTTCGCTGAAGAAGAGCATCACACTGAAGATCAGCCCGCAGGCAGACTTTCTGGTTGGCGAGGTTACAACTGAGCCTGCGGTGATTACGAGGGGTACAACCTTCAGAATGAACGTCCCTGTCAAAAATATTGGAAACAAGGATGCAAAATCAGTAAAAGTCATTTTGAAGACAAAATCATACTTTACAGGAGCAAAGACAGATTATCTCGGGGATATTGAAGTAGGCTCGGAGAAAATCGCCACTTTTGAGCTTGAAGCGGACCGGGATACAATCCCAGATAATTACGAGAACGACCTAAAACTCATCTGGACAGACGGCGATGAACGGCTCGAGACGATTAAATCCTTCAGATTGGTCGTGGCATCAGAAGAAAGAGCAGGTGAAAGCTTAAATCCTGGATTCATACCTCTTGCAGGGATTGGTTTTTTGGTGGCATCCTTAACAGGTGCTTTTGTCTATTTTAAGAAGAAAAAAGGATGAGCGAATGATTCAAAGAATCCTTGACCGCTGGGCGCAAATTTCAAAGCGTTATTACTTATTAATTATTGTAATCGCCCTTGTTATCGCTTCAATGTCATTTATAAGTGCAAAAGAGACTGAGATAGATACTAGCGCCTTCGGATACTTCTATCCGGGTACAAAATACCTGGAAGAGGTTCGTTTTATCCAATCCGAGTTTCCCGGGACTACAACTGTACTGATTTTAATTGAGGTGGACCGGATCAATGCAAGAACGGTGATTGAGGAGGATATGCTCATAATGACAGAGGACCTGATGGAGGCCGTATCAGATATTGAGGGTGTAAAGAGCGTTACGAGCGTGCTCGAACTTGGAAGAACAAAAGAGGAGATACTTTCACAACCGCTCGAGCTGCGTAGTCCGTATATCAATGATGAGTTGAGATATTCGCTCATCACCGTGAAGCTTGATGCAACAGAGATTCCGAGGAGTACAGAATTGGTGGAAACGTTCCAGAAGACCACAGAAAAAGTGAATCTCGTGCGCGGGTCTTCTGTTACGCTCACTGGAGATAGGGTATGGCATTATGCATGGGATAATGCGATAAGGGCGGGACTTTCAAGCTCGCTCATCGTTGGATTCATAGCGATTTTTATCCTTCTCTTTCTGCTCTTTAAAAGCCCGACAACTCCTTTTGTCATCCTGATTCCAGTGGTAACCGCAGTGCTTGCGAGTTTCGGGCTCATGCATTTTATCAAAATCCCGCTTAACTTCTTAACGTCAATGTTTGGGGTCGTAACACTTGGGCTTGGCGTTGACTATTCCATTCATCTGATTCATCGTTACCATGAAGAGGCTGCACGTGGCAATGAAAAGGCGCTGAACAAAGCATGCATGGTGATTGGGCGAAATACGCTCGTCACAAGCCTAACAACGATGGCAGCCTTCTCCTCGCTGGCGCTTGCACCTCTTCGGATGGTCGCGGAGTATGGAATCATGTCCTTCATCGCCATATCGTTCTCCGCACTGTCTGTATTTCTCTTCATACCATCGCTGCTCATGCTCGAAGAGCGAATTGGATGGGGAACCAGGAAGCTGGACTTTTCAAGGGTCGCGCATGCGCTTGGCACACAGAGACTTATTCCAAGGACGATGGAAAGAGTCGCGGATTTCGCGCTAAAAAGGTCAGTTGTAGCGATTATTATCATCGCACTCACGCTAATTCCAATCTTTGCCGGAATGGGCATGATTACAAGCAGAAACGACGACGAGTTTTGGCTGCCGGAGGGCGATCCATTAAAGGATGCATGGATGGTTGTGGATGAGGAATTTTGCAAGTATGAATATTCGAGTATTCTGGTACAGTCAGATGATATAAGAACGCCGGAGATAATGGAAGCGATGGAGAAGATTGAAGAGAGTGTTATGGATGTGCCGGGGGTTGTTGAAGTCACAGGAATAAATAATTTTCTGAGTGAGATACACAGAGATAAAAAGAAGCTTGAGAAGCAGATTACTGCTATTACAGAGGATGAGCGAGAAAGTTTTGTTACGGACGACTATACAGCATCGCTTATTATCATAAAGACCGATACAGAGATAGATGAGAAGCTGGTTCACGAGATTGACGATGCGGTGCTGTTTGTGGAGACGCCTGGCGATGCTACGTTCAGGCACGCGGGTTTTTCTACTCTCTATTCTCAGATGGAGGGAATGACGGAAGAGAGCCGGACGGAAACGATGCTGATAAGCATTGTTCTAGTCTTTGCAATCCTGTTCTCCTTTTTTAGAAGTCTCGTGCGGATAATGCTTGCATTTGCACCTGTGTTGTTCGCCATAATCTACGCATTCGGGACGATGGGGCTTCTTGGAATACCGTTCACACCGCCCACAATCATGATAGGAACGATTCTAATCGGGCTTGGAACTGACTATTCTGTCCACTTCATTTCAAGATACAGGGAGGAGAAGGAGAAGGGGTTTGATACGAGAGCAGCGCTTCACACTACGACGCTCACTGTGGGTGTGGCGATTATGACTGCGACACTCACCACGATTTTTGGTTTTTTAGCGCTTACCACGATGTCGCTTGTGCCTGTGCAGGACTTTGGAAGGATTGCAGCGGTTGGACTTATTTATGCTGCTTTTTTCACGCCTATTATCGTGTCCTTGGGGATAATTGTGTATGAGAGGGTTATTCGGAGTGGAAGTCGTTTATTAGATGGGTTACGTAGGGGTGTGTAGGTCCTTAAATTTCACCGCAGAGCACACGGAGAACGCAAAGGCACCAGAAAACCTAA
>QBUL01000121.1 GCA_013180605.1 Candidatus Methanophagaceae archaeon GoMg1
CACTTGAATCGAATCAAAAAAGCTTTGAGCCGGGACATCCTACCATTGCCACAAGCCAATCAAACCTGGCAATGGTGCTAAAGGGTTTGGGCGAGCTAAAAGAGGCACGGGAGCTGGCGCAAAAGGCGTATAAAAGTTTTCTTAACAAATTTGGTCCCGGGCATCCTCACACGATAACAGCGAAAAGGAACTGGGAGTCAATAAAAATAACTTAACTTCGAATGTTCTTAAATTTAAGCGCCGTATCCCGCTCCATCACCTTTTTTTGAAACCCCTGGGCTGCATTGTCTAAAAATATAGTGATTTATCACCGCGGAGAGCGCCGAGTACGCAGAGTTTTAGGACTGTTTCAATCGTTGCTTAGATTTTTCTGGTGCCTCTGCGTTCTCTGTGTGCTCTGCGGTGAATTTTAAGGATATTTTTTAAAGATAAACAAGCTCTATGCCCGCCATCCTCAAATATTCCAGTCCTTCCGTATCGCTGTAATCCCCCGTCATTATTACCCTCCTTATCCCTGCATTTATTATCTGCTTTGCACATATCTTGCACGGGTATGCGTTCACGTACAGCGTAGCACCTTCCGCGTCTCTACCCGCCTGTAAAAGCGCATTCTGCTCGGCGTGCACGCCTACGCACTCTTCGTGTCTCTCTCCCGATGCGATATTTAGTTTATCCCGCCGGCATCCGACATCCAAACAATGAGGGAATCCTCTCGGTGCGCCGTTATACCCCGTTGATATAATCACGTTATTTTTAACCACTAAGGCGCCTATTTGCCTTCTCAAGCAAGTTGAACGTTCCGCCACATCATTAACGATGTTCATCCAGTATTCGTCCCAGGGTATTCTCTTCGGCTTTTCCTTCTCTTCGCTTAGGTTCATTCCTTTTCTAACCTTTCAATCTCTTTTCTTATTTCTTCGATAACATCGGGGTTATGGATTACTTTCTTGTTTCCTTCCTTAATAGAGAACACAGTAAAGACCTTCCCACCGAACTTTTCTTGGAATTTACGATGAGATGTTTCCTGCATCTCTTTCCACTTATAGTCTTCAAATGTGTGTTTGAAGGTGGTAGGCTTTATTTGCAATCCGATATATTTACCGCTTATTTCAATAAAGAAATCCACGTTGTAGAGCCTATCCCATTCATCTGGTGCTGGTTTTATCTGGACGCCAAGGATATTTTGTAACTGTCCGTAGGTTGTTTGAATCTCACCCATATAGCCTTCATACGTCCTGTTCAAAACGAGATTATAGGCGTAAGCAATGCATTCCTCTTCTGTAACTGATTCTAATTCATTCTGTACGACTTCAGATAGTTTAATATACAATTTTCTACCTAATTCTATGAGATATTCTCTTGTTATCCTGATACCATTTTGTTTCTTTTGCTTTGCGTTTTCAAAATAATAATTTTCCCACTCCTCAAATGTACTTGGTGAACTTATACGAATCAATTCGGAAGTCGTACCGACACTATGCGCTTTATTTAATCCCCAGCGGTTCATTCCATAATTCAATAATGCTTCCCTTTTAAATTTAAGGTTTTTACCTTCTCTACCTATTATCCATTCTTTTACCACTGTCTCCTCACCTGAGTTCAAATTTTTATTAGAGTCCGTTTAATATCCTCAATAATCCTTTTGTATCCTCTAAACTATTTAAGATCCTTAACCTTAACCCTTTTATATTATCTAAATTGACTGCCTCCAGAGATAGAGCACTTTGATAGTCTATAAGATCAAACTTTAGCTGAAACTCAAGGCAATCCTTTATAGATAGTCCCCAGATTGTTGTGACTTCACAGTTCAAACAATCCTTGTTACATTTTTCCATAATAGCATAAAGTTCGTCTGCACATTTATAACAAACACTTTCGTAAGGCACCAATGGAGTGAGTTTACCATCTTGCGGTAATGGTTCTTCCTCAACAAGAATTACCCGACCCTCTCCCTTTTCCAAATCGTATTCCTTTCCACACCTTTCACAAACCCATTTGCTCTCTTCCATTTTTTATACTCCCTTTTATTTGTTTTATCCTACCATATTCTAAAAATTTATCTTTGTATTTACAACTATGTGTGATGTCTACATCAGCTAAGCAATTCTTAATAAGATGTGCATTTATAAAGGTTTTGTTTTCCAAGTAAAGATAGCAAAGTAAGTTATTATCTTCGTCATATTTTACGGTATCAAACTTCAGAAACACTTTTTGCCCCCGTAATTTCTCCCTTAAAAATCGAATTGCCTCACTATTCTTTTCTATGTTTTCTTTCACTCCCAACAATCTAATTTTCAAACCGTTATTTAAAATCAATATTTCTGGACTGACTATTTCTTTTACAGAGTGATATTCTTCCCTCTCCGAATAAGAATTATCTATTCTTGACCCAAATCTTAATTTTCGAGGATCAAGCTTCTTATCAAATTTTATGGGGTCTTTAAAAATATAAGGCAACTTTTCAATCTCTTCCTTAAAGTCTATTTTTAGTTCTTCTTGCTTGACTATTTCAAAAGTCACATCTTGAAAAATAGTGCTTTGTTTTAGTCCAAGTTTTTCCTTTATGATTGGCAGGAAATCATTGTTTATTTCATATCCAATAGAATTTCTACTCAGATTTTTTGCAGCCAGAGAAGTTGTTCCACTTCCAAGAAACGGGTCAAGAACAGTATCACCGACAAAGGTAAACATTTTAATGAGCCGTCTCGGCAATTCTTCAGGAAACATTGCCAGATGTTTATCCTGTTTCTCACCCGGGAAATTCCAGTGCCCCGTGAAATATTTGTTCCATTCTTCTTGCGTTAATTTTGACTGCTCTTTAATCTCTTTACTTACCCTCAAAGGATTCCCATATTTCTTGAGGATTAAAATAAATTCATAATCCAGTTTAAGAATACCATTTCTTGGATATGGAAAAGAGCCCATTACAGTAGCTCCACCAGTTGTATGCGTAGTAGTAATTTTCTGCCATATAATCGCACCCATATAATCAAAACCCGCACTTTCACAAAACTTGACTATTTCTGTTCTTATCGGAATGACCTTATACCGCCCATAATAAACAGAACGAGCAAATTGGTCGCCGATATTGATACACACACGGCAGCCTTTGTGTAAAACCCTGTGACACTCATTCCACACTAAATTGAGGTTGTTGATATATTCCTCGTAACTGTCGTGAAAGCCAATCTGTCTTTCATCTCCATAATCTTTCAGTTGCCAGTACGGCGGGGAGGTAATAATAAGGTGAACCGATTCATCCGGGACTTCCTTCATCCGTCTTGAATCACCAATGATTATCTTGTGCGTAGTTTTCATGGTAAACCCTTACGCATCTCTAAACTTGTATCCTGTATCCTGCATCATGAATCTCGTTTTATCCCTTCTCCTTCTTATCCACCTTTATCTTCTCTATCCACGTATGCGGGTAATTTCCTGTTTCGTCCTTCTCTTCCGACTTCACCATATCCCAAATCGTGAGCAATGCCACGGATAGACCATGCAGTGCATCCATCTCTACCCCTGTCTTTCCAATGGATTTCACAGATACGGCCGCTTTTATATCGCTCTCGCCTATCGAGAAATCAACCTTTACCGCTTCGATACTTATAGGATGGCATAGCGGAATCATATCAGGCGTTTTTTTCACCGCTAATATCGCTGCCGTTTCTGCACACCCAAGCACGTCCCCCTTCTTTATATTCCCGCTTTTTAGCTTCTCTACCGTACTGTTCTTCAGTTTTATGCTGCCCGAAACTGTCGCTACTCGCTCGACATCCCCTTTCTTGCTTATGTCTATCATGGCCATACTCTCGTCAGGTCGCTGCATTGTTCTGTTGAAACTATTCTATTCTTTCGTTTTAGATTTTGATGATTCTATGGTCTTTGATTTAAGCGGGCCAGACACCGTAATATATCTCCAGCCCCAGTATCATTACACCAATAAACACGCCTATGAGCAGTACCGTCTTCGGGGAGAATCTTACGGCGGATTCCTCAACATCATAATACCGCATCAACCCGGCAGAGGACATAAGCCCTCGCTCTTCTCCTCTACCTTTTCCCCCTCCTTCTTTTTTCGCCTTTTTCGATGCCTTCCTTTTTGCCATGTTCTTAAATTGTCTGTTTTAATAAAATAAATTAATCGGACATTGTCTACTTAATTATCACCACTTTCGTGCCATTCACATCGAGAATATCACCCTCTCTTTTACTTTCGTCTGTACTGCCGCATACCTCCACTTTCGTTGCCGTTGCATTCTCTATGTCTTCGGTCTCCAAACTTCCCATATCCGTGTATATCTCTATTTTACCTAAAGGTGCATTTAGCGCAATACCGCGTTCAGACTTATAATTTCTAACTGCTCGGGCAATACCCGCGATTAATTCGCCTTCTCGTTCCGCTTCCAGGTTAATCATGTCCTGCGTTACTTCGGGCTCTGGCCATTTCCCCTCATGTACGCTCTTCTCATCCTCTTCTTTCGCATTCGTGATGTATGAATGCATTTCATCGGCAAAAAAGGGAATGAACGGCGCAAGAAGTATGGAAAGCATCTTCATCGTCTCGTACAGCGCATATTTCGCCGATTGTTTTCCTTCCTCCCCTGAGTTTGACCGACCATATAATCTCAACTTCACCAGTTCAATGTAATCGTCTGCAAGCACGTTCCATGCGAACGTCCTGATGCTTTTCATCGCTTCGTCGAACTTGAAGTGCTCCATCGAATCCGTAACCGACAGAATGAGCGTGTTCAGTTTTGTAAGCATCCATTTATCAACAACTCGCAGATTCTTTTCTTCTTTTTCTTTGGTAAAGCTTTCTTCTAAGCCATAATCAGATAGGTGAATCATAGAGAATCTGAGAATATTCCACAGTTTTTGCATGAATTTACTCGCTGCTACTATGTCCTTCCATTGGAATTGCACGTCTGAGCCCACAGCACCGCCAATTGCCGCCCACTGCCGGAATACGTCTGCACCGTGTTTTTCAATTACCTCGTTTGGCGAAACGGTATTACTTCGGGATTTACTCATTTTATACCCGTCTTCTCCTAATACCATCCCGTTTATCAAGATAGTGCGCCATGGTATTTTTCCGGTGAGTGCGACAGCGCGGAGGATAGAGTAAAAGGCCCACGTTCTTATGATGTCGTGCCCTTGTGGTCGCAGTTCAACGGGTTCATACGGGATTCCTGTTGAGTCGTTAAGGTCATAGCCCGCAGCCCAGAGCGCAGTCAGCGAGGAGTCCATCCAGGTGTCTAACACGTCTTTCTCGCCTTCAAATTCCGTTCCACCGCAATTAATACAGGGCGAATTCGGGCTTGTTGTCAACGGGTCCACCGGTATTTCATCTTCTGCGACTACCTTCACGGCACCGCATTTTTTGCAGTACCAAACCGGGATAGGCACACTGAAAATCCGCTGGCGCGATATGCACCAGTCCCAGTCCATAGATTCAACCCAATTCTCCAGTCGAATGCGGAAATGCTCGGGATACCAGTTTATTTCCCTTGATGCATTTAATATCTCTTCCTTCTGCACACGTACAAACCATTGCTTTGCGGAAATAATCTCTATAGGCGTTTTACATCTCCAGCATACGCCTACACTTTGTTTTAGGCTCTCCCGCCTCTTAAGCAGTCCGTTAGCATTCAAATCATCTATCATCTTACGTTTGCATTCATCTACGGTTAGCCCCGCGTAACCACTCGCAACGTCTGTCATTCGCCCTCGTTCGTCTATTGATGCTTTTAGTGGTAAATTATGCAATTTCCACCATTTCACGTCCTGCCGGTCTCCAAACGTGCATATCATTACTACGCCGGTTCCAAATGCGGGGTCAACGCTTTCGTCTGCATATACGTTCACGCAATGGTTGAATATCGGCACTCGCAGCTCTTTACCCACGATGGTCTTGTAGCGGTCGTCATCGGGATGCACCGCCACGGCAACGCAACTCGCCAGCAGTTCTGGTCTCGTGGTAGCGATTTCCACATATTCTCCCTCTTTTTCACCATCAACCTTACGAAACAGAATATAATTCAAATATGCGTTTCTATCTTCGTATTCTACCTCTGCGAAGGCGATTGCGGTTTCGCATCGCGGGCACCAGTTCACAGGATGCTCTGCCTGGTATATCAGCCCGTCACGATACATTTTCGCGAATGAAAGTTGCGTATACCGTTTATACCGCTCGTCCATCGTAACATACTCTTTGCTCCAGTCTATGGACATGCCAAGCCGCTTCATCATGTCCTTCATCTGCTCTATGTTTTTCACGGTGAGCTGCTGACAAAGCTCTCTGAACTCATGCGTGCTTATCTGATGTCGGGATATGCCATGTATCTCTTCTACCTTCACTTCTGTCGGCAGTCCATGGCAGTCCCACCCCTGGGGGAACATCACGTTATAACCCCGCATTCGCTTATAGCGTGCGATAAAATCAATGTAGCACCAGTTTAATGCGTTACCTACGTGAAAATCCCCGGTAGGGTACGGTGGAGGCGTGTCTATAACATAAGGCGGCTTGTCCGAAGACGCCTCGAAATAGTATATCGAATCATCCACTTTCTCCTGCCACTTCTTCTCTATTATCTCCGGGTTGTATGTCTTTTCCATTTTCATACGCTCTTTGATTCTCTTTTATTAGATTATTTTATTTGCTTTTATCTTTATTAGTTCTTTTAATATTATCAATGATTGAGATTTTAAAACTGCAATACGATGACAATTTTGTAGAAAGAGAAGAAGAAACCAAAGAGCTTAAAGAAAAAATTGAGAAGAATGGGATTGTAGTCATAACAGGGGGAAGGGGAATTGGGAAGACAAACCTGATAAAAGTCGTAGAGAAGGATTTTGAAAATCAAAAAGAGTGCCATCATATTGAGTATGGCTCATTGTTTTCTAGTGAGGTAAGTCGAATTTTCTTGCCTGACAAAATATTAACAGGTGCTTCAGGTGGCTTTATTGTTAGTGGTGGAATAAGTTGGAAGCCCAGAGACCCTTCTGTTTTGGAATACATAGAGAAATCGGAAGAGAAGATGATTTTTGTGGAAAACGCACATGAATTAAAGGAAATGGAGATTGAAACTATTTTTGTGGCTTCTCGTAGGAATGAGCGGTTGAGATTCGTTCTTGAGATTGCCACTCCTTACAAGCCTGAGGACAAGCTGGGTGTAGATTCTTATGAAGTTGTTGAATTGAAGGAATTAAGCGACAAGAGTATAGAGAAGATAGTGAGAAGAGAATGTCCGAATTTTTCAGATGCGATTGTGAAGAGGATTGTCTCTCTTCCAAAAGGCTATCCGTATGTTGCGAGGTCGCTTGCTTATATCTGCGATAGGAAAAACGTCGAGAAAGAGATGTTTGAGTTCCTTGAGACCTTAAGAGATGACGATATGAAATATAATCTTGACAGGATTCACAAGGAAGTTTTAGAGACATTGAACGAAGATTCTCAGGGGGTTATAAAGAGGATGGCAATTGCGCCTACGACTTTGACCTTGAATTTGATAGCGGCTTTCTGCGGCGAGGAAGTAGATATTCCGCTAAACGATATTATTGAAAGGGGGATTCTTGTAAAACCCGAAGAAAAATTCTACCGAATATATCATCCGCTTTTTAGAGAGTATTTAAGGAATATGCAACCAATAGCACTCAAAAATAAGAAGGAGTTATATCGTGAAGCAGTGGAAGAGGTTAAGGCAAAGTTTGATTCAATCTACATACTTCTTGAAGTCTCAAATGAACCCGACATTTTTGAAGAACTCGTAAACCTGACAGAAAATTATGATGCTATTAATTCTGTCGGAATTCAAACTCATACATGGGGGAAATTGAAGCATGCACTTTGTGCATGGGATCATCTTCTCGGAAAAACAAAAGGTGTAGATAAAGAATGGGAATCTATTGCAACGAGAAATATAGGCATTGCCTATGCCACCAAAGGAGAACTTGAAAAGGCTTTGGAATATTTCGAGAAGGCATTGGAACTGGATGAGGAGTTGGGAATAAAAGAAGGAATGGCACCCGACTATGGAAACATAGGCAATGTCTACCAAAACGAGGGAGAACTTGAAAAAGCTCTGGAATATTACGAAAAGGCTTTGAAACTGCATAAGGAGTTGGGGATAAAAGAAGGAATGACCGCCGACTATGGAAACATAGGCAATGTCCACGGAATCAAAGGAGAGCTTGATAAAGCAATGAAATGTTTCGAAACGGCATTGAAACTGGATGAAGAGTTGGGAATAAAAGAAGGAATGGCAACAGACTATGGAAACATAGGCATTATCTACTTCACTAAAGGAGAGCTTGACAAAGCATTAGAATATTACGAGAAGGCATTGGAAATTTTTGAGGATATGGGTATCAGAATAGAAACAGCGCGAATTTTGATGAACATTGGAGATGTTTTTGTTCTGAAAGGCGATAAAGAGCGTGTATTGGATTATTATCAGAAGGCAGAGCGACTTGCCGTGGGGAGTTATGTTTTTACGGATGTTAGTAATCGGCTAAAATTATTAAGCGAGACGAAAAATGCGAAAGATATTCAGTAAAACACAAAAGGAATATAAACAGTGCATCGTCATCAGAGAAGACCTGAAGCTCTCAAAGGGCAAAGCAGCCGTTCAAGTCGCTCATGCTTCGATATTAAGCTATGAACTCGCTACGGTGCAGAGTAGAAAGAACTGGAGGGCACAAGGGCAGAAGAAGGTCGTGCTGAAGGTGAACAGCCTTGCTGAGATATACGAATTAGAAAAGGAAGCGAAGAAGCTTGGACTGCCGGTTGCTATCGTGGAAGATGCAGGTTTGACGGAAATCCCGCCCGGAACGGTGACTGCAATAGGAATAGGACCTGCGAATGCAGAAGAAGTGGATAAGATAACGAAGGATTTGCAACTATTGTAACAAACTTTCTTTTACAAAGAAAGTTCGATCAAAGAAACCTATATCTTTTGCTTTAAAAATTTAAAAACCACTTTTGGAATATCACAAAAATGAAGCTACACCGACTTACTGCTTCTGAGGCAGGGCCAACGAAACTGTTTGTCGGTGGTCTGCACGGAAAAGAAGGTTTGTACACCGCACCTATTCTTGAACAGTTGGCAAAGGACGTGGTATACGCTGGAAGAGCGATAATCGTGCCCTGTCTCGTCGAGCACGGCAAGTACGTGGACGTTTTATCTGAAGAATATTATCGGAGCAGAGCGGGCATTGAATTGCTTCAGCTCATCGAGAACTACAAACCTCATTTCTATTTCGAGCTGCACGCTTATAGCGAGCATTCGTATTCACGGCTAACCGACCCTGAGCGAGAGCTCAGAATAGGTGTCCCTCCTTTTGTTGACCTTGGAACGGGAATTCTCTTGGGTTCTATCGCACCCATACTGAGAAGAAAATTCAGCGAGCGCGATTTCTGCATTACTATCGAGGTGCCGAACTGGAAAAGCGAGAATGAGAACGTTAGAGCGGAAGTTTTACGGGTTTTGAGGCTTGCATTACATAAAGTGAAGCACGAGGAAGTAATAGCAGAGCTTAGAAGGTGGTATCCCGCGCAAATGCAAAAGGCGGAGGAGTTGTTTCGACAATATTATCGTAAAAGCAAGTTGAAACCGTTTTGAAATATAAAACCACAAGATTACACAGATTTTCACGAGAAAGCTTTTCTTAAAAATAAAGTGTTTTGTGAAAAGAAAAAGTGTTGGCTAATTTTCTAGTGGTCCATCTTGTGGAATCTCGTGGTTTTTTTACTACATCTATACAAATATTAACATGATGAAGAAAATGACCCAAAAGGCTAATTGGAAAGGCTCACACCATCGTATACCCTAAATGATACAAGGTAGTTATGGAAGGCATCACAGCGATAAGCGAGTTTTAATATCGCCATCATGCTATTGCGATTTAAGCCAGGCATGTTAGTACCTCAACAACGACCCGAAAAGACCTCTCGTCAATCTTGACGAGAAACCAAAGCAACTTCTCGGTGAGAAGAGAAGGTCCATCCCCATGAAGCCGGGAAGCCCTGAAAAATACGATTATGAATACATCAGGAACGGTACGGCAAACATATTCGTAGCAGTCGAATTCAAAGCAGGAAAACGTGTGACGCAGGTCACAAAAAGAAGAACGATGAAGGATTTCGCACTGTTCGTGAAAATGCTCGTTGACGAATACCCAGATGTCGAAGTCATCCGGCTGGTCACCGATAACCTCAACACCCACAAGGAAAAGGCATTTTATGAGACGTTCAGCAAGGAAGAGGCAGAGAGGATTTTGGGCAAGATTGAATTCCAGTACACACCAAAGCATGCAAGTTGGCTCAATGCTGCGGAAATTGAGATTAGCTATGATGGATATCGAATGTACGGGCAGGCGGATTGGAGACATGGAGACACTGACCCGGGAAGTGGTTGCATGGACCAAGAGAAGGAATGACCAGAGAAAGAAGATTAACTGGAAGTTTACGAGGGAAAAGGCAGATAAGAAACTGTCCAAGTATTATGTTTCATAATTAAAAATAGAAGTCCAAGAGAAAGGAGATGCCAACTGTTACGTGAAATACTCGCTATCGTGGTTGGAAAAGATTCAAATTTGGGTTCTCGGGGTTTTAAGAGATAAAGATGCCTCAAAGATTATGTGGGGAAAGTGGAACGCAAAGAAGGAACGTGGTATTGGACGAAGATTTGGCTGGACAAGAGTAATTGCAGTAAGATAAATCTTGGTTCCGTAGAAATGATATTCCCGGATGGGTTCATTTATATTCCATCACCTCGAATGATGAAATCTTTTAAAATACCAGAAAATTGACCGACACTGATTTGAAGTATGCTGAACAATGTCTTACAACACTTAAGAAGGAAAAATAAAATATAAAAGAAACGTAAAAAAGGATGATGTAAAATGGAAGAAAAAGAAATAACATTCGAGGATGCAATGAAAAAGTTGGAAAGCATAGCAGAGACATTAGGTGAAGGGAATCTTTCGCTGGAAGAGTCACTGAAGATGTTCGAGGAAGGTATGGAGCTGTGCAAATTTTGCAATACGAAGTTAGACGAAGCAGGATACAAAGTAGAGAAGCTGATGGAGAGGGAGCGCGAAGGACGAGGAGAGATAAGCGTAGAGGAATTCGAGGCGGAGGCGTGAAGATGAGAACGGAGGAAAATGAAAAAGTGAGAGACGACTTAGAAAAAGCATTGTATTATGCAACGAAGTTCGCTAACAAAGTTTTTGTGGTAAAATTCAGCGGTGAAGTATTGGCAGATGAAGGCATAATGGATTTGGTAATTTCCGATTTGATCACGTTAAAATACGAAGCAGGCATAAATGTGGTCGTTGTTCATGGCGGTGGCAAGAGAATAACGTCTATAATGGACAAATTTGGTTTAAAGGCGAGATTTATTGATGGATTACGAGTTACAGATGAAGATACGCTTGAAGTTGTCCAGGCAGTACTATCGGATTTTAATCAAAAAATAGTTTGGAGTATAAATCAAAAAGGAGGTAAAGCAGTTGGCATTTCTGCCGTTTCTGGCAATTTATTTACAGCCAGAAAAATACATCCGGACTTAGGATTTGTTGGCAGCATAGAAAAGATTGACAGTGAACTTGTCGCATTATTAACGCGAAATGAATATATTCCTGTAATCTATCCAATAGGCGCAGACGAAGAAGGCATCCTGCTTAACATTAATGCAGACCACGGTGCGAGTGAACTGGCATGCTGTCTGCACGCGGAGAAGCTTATCATTTTAACACCGGTGAGAGGAGTGCTACGAGATATAAACGATGAAAACAGTTTGATACCGACACTGACCCTATCAGAGGCAAAAAGCATTCTGGAAGCGAGTTTTATAACCGAAGGTATGAAACCGAAGATAGAATCCTGCATAGCTGCTGTGGAGAACGGCGTTAAAAGCGCGCATATTATTGGATTGAAAACCCACGCGATATTGCAAGAGGTGCTTACCGAAACGGGCTCGGGAACGATGATAACAAACCTTTCTTTAGAAAAGAATGCAAGTATAGCCAATAGCTAAAGTATCATGATCTTAGGAACGCGAGGCAGCAAACTTGCAGTATTGCAAACAGAGAAAGTATGTGAGCGATTGAAAGAGGCGGGATTGGGACATGAGCTTACGATACGAACAGTGCGGAGTTTAGGCGATGCCATAACGGATAGGGGTTTATACGAAATGCCCGAGAAGGGTGTCTTCGTTAAAAAACTTGATATGCTGCTTTTAGAGGGTAAAATAGACATCGCCGTACATTCCATGAAGGATATACCTCTGGAAAGGGACGAGCGGTTAGATACGTCTGCGGTTTTACCTCGCGATTCGCCCTATGATGCGTTAGTGTCGACGTATAGATTGGAGCAAATGCCTGATAATGCGGTGATAGGGACGTCAAGCGTGCGCAGAAAGTTTCAATTCTTGAATTACATGGATGCACGACAAACAAACATAAGGATAAAAGACATTCGCGGTAATGTAGACACGAGAATCGAAAAGTTCAGAAAAGGCGAATACGATGGTGTGATTCTTGCAGAAGCAGGATTTGAGCGGTTGGGGTTGGATATAGATTATGAACGGCTTGACTGTGACCCCTTTGTACCTTCGCCAAATCAAGGTATCATTGCAGTGGTTACGAGGAAAGAGTCGAAAGAGAGCGAGATTTTAAGCAAGATAGACAATGAGAGCACGAGGATAGAAGCAGAGGTAGA
>QBUL01000183.1 GCA_013180605.1 Candidatus Methanophagaceae archaeon GoMg1
TGTTACTGGAATTGTCGGTTAGATTTTTAGTGCACCAAATCTATACTGGTCCCAATAAATTACTATTCCTCTCGTTTTATGATTCCTTCTTAAGTCTCTATCTCCCCCAACCAACACACCGGGTCCTCAGCCAAATAATCACCCGAAGTGGCATACGCCCTTGACCTGCACCCACCACATATTTGCTTGTATTTGCAAGTTGCACACTGCCCTTTCACTTTTCTCGCCCGCAACGCCTTAAACATCTCAGAATCCCTGACAATGTCCAAAAAACCGTCCTCCCTTATATTGCCCGCTTTTGCTGGCAGATATGCACATGGAGTTACGTCACCATTAGGAAATATGTGAAATCGAGTGATACCCGCCGTGCAGCCGGTGAATTCGATCCCATCCCCACGGTCCACAAGTTCATTGTCCAGCAGATAAGCCCAATACTGCGGATTGCATATCGGTTTAAGCCATACATTTACGTCCTTTTGCTTTATCGTCACATCTTCAAAGAACTTCATGTTCTCTGCCGTGGATAAACAAGCATCGGAAATCTGCTTTCCTCGACCCACAGCAATCAAATAAATAAGATAGATTCGCCACAGACTCAAATCGTCTGCAAGCTTGATTATTTTTGGTAGCTCACCGTAATTATCTCTCGTGACCATCGTGAAAAGTTGAGTTGCAAGCCCTACATCTCCACATGCTTTCATCCCTCGCAGCACGTCTTCAAAAGCGCCATTAACTCCCCGGAGGTCATCATGCGCGTTTCCTATCCCATCAATGCTCATCGCGGCACGTTCCAAACCCGCTTTCTTTAACTTTTCCGCAACTTCCTTCGTTATCAGTGTCCCGTTCGTCGCCATCACAACCTGCATGTCGAAAGATGATGCATATTCGATGAGGTCATAGATGTCGTCACGCAGCAAAGGCTCGCCACCCGTGAATGCGAACTTGACGTGTCCAAGTTTAGCTGCTTCTTCGATGATACCAAATCCCTCTTCTGTCGTAAGCTCCTCTCCACTCACTTCGGCAATCGAGCAGTGTTTACACCTCAGGTTACATCTCTTCGTGACTGCCCACACGACCTCGCCGGGCAAATAACTGAAACAGCCCGTACCAACCGCATCGTTTGCAAATGTTTCGTCTTTATGCTTCTCTATCCAGTTTCTTAATTCTCCTGCTGACATTTTTAATCCGTATCTATATCCATATCCTCATCCCTGCCCTTAATTTGTTAGCTATGTTTTACTCTGGTTCTCTCTAATATGTATATATACTCATTTATGTTCATATCCAATAGTGGATAGAACATATCACAAAGAAACAGAAATATGAATATGTTTAAGGAAAAAGGATGTCTAAGGGCGGTTTAGCAAAAAATCCTGCTCGTTCCGCCATCCTGTAGAGTTTATCGTGCGCTTTTACAACTTCTTCGGGCATTTCATACGTGTATTTATTCACGTACATCAGTGCGAATTTCTTGACCAGCTCCTTATCCGCACCTCTTGAATATTTCATTGCATACTGCATCGCTTCTTCTACATTGTCCAGCGCATACTGAATGCTTTCTCGCATAAGCACAAGAAATTCACGTTGCATCCCTTCGGGAATATCCCGTTTTATGGCGTTAATGCCAAGAGGCAAAGGCAGCCTCGTTTTCTCATGCCACCACCCCCACAAGTCAAGTATTTTTACAAGACCGTGCTGTGCGTAGGTTATCTGACCTTCGTGGATTACCACTCCTGCATCCACGTCCCCTCGCTTCACCGCGGGGATAATCTCATCAAATCGCATTTCAACCGGCTGGAAGTCATCAACTGCCAGCTTTAACAGCAGGTTCGCAGTGGTGTATTTCCCGGGCACGGCAATACTTTTCCTTTCCGGATCCATTTCCCTGTTCGCAACAACTACCGGACCATATCCGTCCCCTACACTTGCACCGGCAGACAAAATCCGATACTGCGAATGGAGAAAAGCATAAGCGTGGGCTGAGAGCGCTGTGACGTCTAACTCGCCTCTAAAAGCTCTTTTGTTCAGCTTTTCGATGTCTTCAACTACTTGTTTTATTTCAAAATTGGCGGTGATTTTACCGCTTAGCAGTCCATAGAACATGAATGCGTCATCTGCATCTGGTGTGTGTGCTATAATCATGGTTTAGTAATATTGAGCAAGAATATAAAAAGGTTCTGAAAAGTTTTAAATATTAAAAATTCTGATGTTGAAATAGGCTGAGCATAATGAGGAATAAGCTTCTGCCAAAGGGAGGGGTGTACGAAGTAAATTTTGGATATCATTCTAAAATGGGTGGATATACGACACTGATGTGTGATATACCGAAGTTTTAAGGTGCGAGTTCTCTCCGCTTTAGTCAACCTTTTAATTTATATAAACCTTTGCTTTTTGTTCGGAAAATCCGAACGTTTTCGGTAGTTTTATCAGGGGTTTGAACGATACGATTAGTGAGTGCCGAGGAGGGGCGCGATGATAGAAGTACCCAAAAAATTTAGGGGGTGAAATGGAAAAAAATGGAATTAACAGTGAAGAAGAAAGGGTTTGCGGTTTTGTTTGTAGGTGTGCTGATATTGAGCAGTACGATAGGGGTAGTAAATGCATATGATTCACCGATAGAAACTTGGACAAAGAAAGACTCTGCCCGTGCACATACAGGATATGAGTGGATTAACGCATATACCGCCAGCTCGGTGGGATATTTCGGAGCTCCTTGGAACCCCGTGAGAGAAGCTTATGAATATAACTTTAGAATAACTGGGGTTGGAGAGACAAGAGACGATGATGGAAATCCAGAAGAGCTTTGTAGAATTCAGGCTGTACAAATTAAAGAGACCGTTAATAAGGGGCATCAAGCGATATGGACAAGCACGGATAAACGTTACATAGGAGCATGGCCACACAGTGGTACGAATGCGGACTATTACGATGCAGCTTATGCAGTTGCTTCCCTTGCGATAAGTGCAATAAACTCTTATGCCGGCTTTGCGTTGTCCGCCATCAGTTTCGTAGCAGCACTCTTAAGTGCTTGCGATGACAAACAAGATGGAGAAACAGTGTGGCGCGAATGGGATTATTCCCCCGACCAGACAGATGTTGGTCACTGGTTCTGGTGGCTTCATGATGTAGACCCGAATCAGGAAGTTGAGTTTACTGTAGATGATTATTTGTTTGGACCGGGATACGAAATGGTAGCTGTTGGATGGACATTCGTTTGTACTACTCCAGGCCCTCCGGGAAAAATGTCAGCGGCTGAGATGGAGAAGTATGGTATAGAGAAGATCCCCCTAAACGAACTCAAAAAACGTGCTGATGAGCTCCATATAGCACCTGAAACAGTTGAAGAACTATTGAAACATGGAGAGCCGCTATATTACGCTCACAACTTGCCTGTTGTAGCAATTCCACATCAACCCGAACCGCCAGTCTTCTTTCCTAAAATAGTTGAAAAATTAGGCGAAAAATAAAACAATGTTCAAGGGACAAAAACATCCAAAAATTTTTCTTTTTTTTCTTTTTTATATCGCAGTCACACTTTTGCTTATCTTTTCGATCCAGTCTAGTGTAGTTTGATTCTTCTCTTCTTTTATAAACTTCACTGTCTCATTGTTTAAATCTATGCCGATTCTGTATATTTTTCCTCCTATTGAAGGGAATAATTCTACGTAAGTTTCGTTCCATATTATTCCAGATGGTACAGAAACCGGTTTTCCGCCAGCCAATTCCTGCACTCTCTCATCTTTTAAAGCTATTTCTCTCGCCTTTTGTCCCCAATCTATTCTTTCTACTTCAGGCGTATTGTTAGTCTCTTGTGTGTGATTTAGCAGCTTTACTCCAAGCATGCTTGTGCCAATTATACCAATAATAATCAATATCGCTATGAAATAGAAAGTTCTGGTACTCATTTTTCACTTCTTTAAACTGATAGTGTGAGCGGATATATAAACCTTTGCTTTTTGTTCGGAAAATCCGAACGTTTTCGATAGTTTTATCAGGGGTTTGAACGATACTATCCTTAAGTGAGCGGCGATAAGCGGCGCTATATAAATGCCTAAAAATTTTAGGAGGTGAAATAAAAAAGAGATGAAAATGAAACAAATGTATAAAAATTTAAAAGCTATTGTCCCAGTTGTCCTTGTATCCGTTTTGGTACTGCTGGGGGCGTTTGCAGTTGTGAATGCTCAAGGACAAGACGACGGTACAAACCCTGCGAAAGGACTATTGTTTGATGCACAAGTATATGCATCAAATATGAATGTTAGTGTTGACGAAGCTATCCTCCGATTCCAACTTCAAGACATTGCAGGGGACTTGGATGCGGAACTGACCACAAATGAGACAGAAACCTTTGCTGGACTTTGGATTGAGCACACTCCGGAATTCCGCGTTGTTGTGCAGTTTACTCGCGATGGTGAGGAGACAATGAAACCATATCTGAAAAAGTACCCAGAGTTTGCCGACATTGTTGAAGTGCGCAACACTGCAAAAGTGTCTTTAGCTGACCTCCAAAGGGCTCAAGCCATGGCTATATCTTCTGCCCGTGCTTTAGATATACCTGTAGAGTCAGACATCAATGTATTTAATAACAGTGTTGAGTTGTATATGACTAAATCTGATAGGAGCCGATTCGATGACGCTTTGCAAAGAAATGAGATACAATTACCTGATAAAGTTAGAGTGATTACGGTTGAAGCTGAAGCAATGGGAATACTCGAAGCCGACATTTATGGTGGTCTCCCATTGAGTACCTGCACAAGTGGTTTTTCGGTAAAGGAAGGTATCACTAAAGGCATCACAACAGCCGGTCACTGCTCAAATACCAAGTCATACAACGGTAACAATCTACCATTTCAGAGCGAAAACTGGGCGGGTAGCTATGATATTCAGTGGCACACTGCACCAGGGTACACTGTGACGAATAAAATACGATGGTGGAGTGATGTACCACACGTGACATCACCGCGACGAAAAGTCGAAGTAGCCAAGCAATTGGTAATTATGTTTGCAAGTATGGTAAGACCAGCCATTATACATGTGGTTACATCAGTTCTAAGAACTTCAAGCCAACCGTTCCAAACGCTGAAGCGACTTATATTCGGGTTGACAACACAGCCGGCTATGATGATCTTTCTTCTGGTGGAGATAGCGGCGGTCCCTGGTTCTTAAGTAACACTGCGTATGGAACACATCACGGCGCACCTACTGCTGATCCAAATGATGCCGTCTATATGGCAGTCAACTATGTAGAGTCCGGACTTGGCGTCAGTGTGATGACATCCCCGTAATTTAGTAGAAAAAACAAGAGAAACAATAATTAAAACACAGTGAGAGGTATATTCTCTCCTTTTTATTTTTTATTATTAAAATAGTATTAAAAATTCAAAATGAATCTAAAATTAAAAGTATTGATGATTGAAATAATTATGTTGTCAATATTGGTTAGTGGATGCGTTGAAAAACCACCGCAAAATGGTGACTCTGTCAATACTTCATCGTCTGCTCCTTTTTTTCCAGTGCAAAAGGATCCAAACCCTACCACTTACATGGATGCCCTATTAGTTGGTGAATTAGTACTAGAAGATGGTTGTCTCCGCGTGGATGATCATTTGCTTGTATGGCCACATGGTTTTTCAGTAAGCATTGAAGATGGAGTAATCCTGATCATTGATGACAACGGTCAACCTATAATGCGTGTTGGAGATAAAATCAAACTTGGCGGAGGTGGCGGTGAAATGCCCCATGAACATATAGCAAAATATTCTGCAGAGTTGCCGAGTGATCGTTGTTCAGGACCTTACTGGATTGTCGGAGAGGTGATAACAAGTGATTAAAAGCCAGGGAGAGGTATGTTCCTCTCTCTTTTAATTTTTATTTTAAAATCCCAACAAAAGGGCTATTAATAAAAATATAAAATGGAAGGATAAATTTATTCAACATGAAAGATGAAATAGCACTTGATAAGAAAACTCTTGGCGTTCTATCATCAGATACGAGAGCAAATATCCTCAAAAGTCTTGATATAAGGCGTATGACGGTAAGTGAGCTATCAAGAAGGTTAAATCTTCCTAAATCCACGATTCACGAAAACTTGGACAGATTGATTGATACGGATTTGGTGAAGAAGAACGATAATGGGAACAAATGGATATACTACGAGCCAACAGAAAAAGGAAGAAGGCTGCTTCATCCATGTGAAATGACAAAGATAATAATCCTTCTTTCTTCCGCGGCACTCAGCTTTGTTGGAGGGATTATTGAGATGTATTGGTTTATCAAAAGCACTTTTCCAGAATCAAAAGAAGAAGAAGAGATTGTGTCTCTCTACGAACCAGAGTATTTAATCTTCGGCGTGATTTTGCTCTCGCTTGGCGTTCTATTTTTGTATTTGGCTTTCCGCATGCGAAAGGTTAAAAAGGAAACGAGGAAGTAAATTCAATCAAAAGAGCAGAAGCAGATGAAAGTAAAGGTTTACAATGCGATAAAGGAAGGTGGATTTGTTTTTAGGACTGTCACGACAAAAGTCACTTCGCAAACACGCACACTGTCATATAACATTCCTACCATCATCCGATTATCATCACAAAACCTCATACCCCGTATTCCTCTGTGCTACCGGTCTACCAACCGATTTCACCGCTTTAACAATATCCTCCACCTTCGCAGGTTTGTACTCCTTCCCCGCCGCAGTTACCACATTCTCCTCAAGTATCGTACCCCCGAAATCATTCGCACCGAAAAACAGCGCCAGTTTATCCACCTCAAAATCCTGCGTGAGCCACGAAGCCTGAATGTTCTTTACGGAATGCAGAACAATCCGTGCAATCGCTAACACCTGCAAATATCGCGTTGCCGATACCGGCTCCTTTATAATGTCGTATAGCTCCGTGTTCTTCGGTTGAAACGTCCACGGTATAAAAGCAGTAAACCCTTTCGTTTTGTTCTGCAAATCGCGTATCCTGAAAAGATGTTCAACGATGTCTTCGTTGTGTTCAATATGCCCAAACATCATTGTTGCCGTTGTTTTCATTCCCATTCCGTGTGCGGTCTCCATTACTTCAATCCAACCGTCAGCGCTGACCTTATTTGGGCTGATAACATTTCGTACTCTATCGCTCAGTATCTCCGCACCGCCGCCCGGCAGAGAATCAAGCCCCGCTTCCCTCAGCCGTTCCAGCGTTTCTCGTATGCTTAGCCCTTCGTTCCGCGCAATGAAATATATCTCTGGTGGCGATAGGCTGTGAAGCTGTACGCCAGGGAATTTGCGTTTTATCGTGGAAAACAAATCCTCAAACCATTCAATACGGATTTCCGGCGTCAGTCCACCTTGAATGAGGATTTGCGTCCCGCCTACATCAACCGTTTCCTTAACCTTCCTCAATATCTCTTCCTTGCTCAAAATATAGCTTTCTTCTTCGCTTTTAGCGTAAAAGGCGCAGAATTTGCATCTCGATACGCACCGGTTCGTGTAGCTTATGTTTCTATCAACAACGAATGTCACAAGCTCTCCACACTTCGTTCTCCTTATTTCATCTGCTATTCCGCCAATAACAGGTAAAGGCAGTTCAAATAGATGCAACGCCTCTTTAAAACTCAAATCCGCACCTGCATGGTTCTTTTCCACATAATCCTTACATTCAAAGTAATCCGTATTCATAGCACTTCTCCTCGAACAGTTCAAGCCCTCTCCTCTCTTTCGCGCCTATCTGATACGTGAGCGTGTTGAAATACTCGCGGAGGAACTTCACGGGCATCCCGAACTTCTTCGCCGCTTCCGCCACAACTACTTCGGCATTCCTCTTTCCCCACGCGATTGATTCCATAACTTCCTTGTTCACCTCACTCATATCCCGCTCTTTCCTTGATACGGCAATTCCAAAAACCATCGGATAGCCCGTTAAGTCATGCCACTCCTCGCCTAAGTCCATAACAACTCTGTACTTCATCCTCGCCTTGATTGCTTCGTCACCAATAACGAGTGCATACGTGCTGTGCTTGAGTAATTCGCTTGCTTTACTTTCATCCACGAGCACAATCCGGTTTTTCTTTTTCCGCCCCCTCACCTTTTCCCGCAAAATAATCTTGAGTAGATTGAGCGATGTTAGTGTTTGATTTGTTACTGCAATACCTCCGTTATCCTCGTCGTATGCTTTAAATTCTTTGCTAAAGCTTTCTTTTCTAAAGAAATGTTTAACGACAACAACACTTAATACTCTGCTTTTCGAGGCGATGCAGAACTCATAGCTTCTTAATTTATCCTTGTTTTTGATATAATAGAACGAAGGCACGGGAGCGAAATCTACTTCTCCTTTTTCAAACATTTCTACAAGCTTTCTTGGTGACCCTTCGGTCGGCCTCTCGCCTCTCTGCTCAAGCCAGTAATAGGGTAAGAAGTTATTCACGAACCCGAATTTGCCTATCTTTATCGTTGTGTTCATGTTACTTACGAATACACCTTCAGGATATTGTAAAATGTATCTCGTTCCGCCGGTATCTTGTTAGCGCCATTCACAATGCTCAGAACCTTTTTTGTCGTAAGCATAAGCGGTGTTTTAGCTCCTGCTGCATGTGTAATCCTTTCCTCCATAAGTGTTCCGTCTAAATCATTCGCACCGTAATTCAAAGCGACTTGAGCAAGTTTCTCGCCGAGTGCAACCCAGTAAGCCCTTATGCTCTTAAAATTCCGCAGAACTATTCTTGAAACCGCAATCGTTTTGAGGACATCCATAGGATCCGTTTTTTCTTCTACAAGCCCCAACGCATTGAGTTCAGTGTTTTCAGGATAGAAAAGAAGAGGGATAAAGGAGACAAAGCCACCTGTCTGTTCCTGTAACTTCCAGAGCTTGTATAAATGAGCAGCGCGGTGTTCTGGCTTTTCAATATGCCCAAAGAGCATCGTGGCATTGCTCTTTATTCCAAGGCGATGTGCAATCGCCATTATCCGAAGCCATTCATCCGCTTTTATTTTGTTCGGGCAGATGACTTTTCGTATCTCATTAGCCAGAATCTCCGCTCCACCGCCGGGCATTGCTTGCAGTCCCGCATCTTGCAGCCTTGATAGTACTTCCTCAACGCTCATTCCCTCAACCTGCGCGATGAAGTGAATTTCAGTGGCTGTCAACGCTTTGATGATAACGTGTGGGTATCTCTTCTTTATCTGCCCGAAAATCTGCTCGAAGTATTCTATGCCTATCTCAGGATTGAGTGAACCGACAATATGAAGCTCAGTAGCACCTATTTTTACTGCAGCCGCAACCTTCTCAAGCACCACCTCAATGCTCATAAAATAGGCATCGCTATCCGCAGCATCACGGTAAAAGGCGCAAAGGGGGCATTTTGAGACGCATATATTCGTGTAGTTTATATGCCTGTTAATGACGAACGTGACGATATTTCCATTCGCCCGATTGATGTAATCTGCAAACGTTCCGAGCTCATGTGTGTCCCGTTTAAAAAGCTCTTCAATCCTTTCTGGTGTCCATTCATCCATTTTCGACGTTTTCGATAATTTACTTCTTTTATTCCACTTGTATATACCTACCCCTTTATGTTCATATTCAATAATGAATATGACATAATCACGGTTCAATCTAAACTGAATATATTATATATACACCCACCTGCACACTTTCTTCTCTATTTTCTCAATCACGATATACAATCCGAATCCAAGCAAAGCCATTGATACCATCGTGGCATACAAATCAGGATAATTCGCCCGGCTCCATGAATCCATAATCAGGTATCCCAATCCTTTTCTCGTTGCAAACGACTCCACGAAGAACAGTACCGCTATTGAAGTCCCCACGCTTATTCGCATTGCTGTAAGAATTTTCGGAACGCAGGCAGGAAAAATCACGTGCTTATATATGTCTCGTCTACTCGCACTTAGGGAAAGCATTGAATACACATAATTTATGCTTAAATTCCTCGATGCATCCCTCGTAGTTACGAGAATCTGGAAGAAAACGATTATGGCTATCAGTATTATTTTTGATAAATCACCAATACCAAAGAGCAGAATGATTAGAGGAAGTAAAACGATATGAGGAATTGGATAGAGCAAATATACAAAGGGAGCGACAAATTTGTCCACTCCCTCTTCGTGGCTCACTAAACCGATAGGAACTGCTAGAGAGGAAGCCAATGCAACCCCATAAAACACTCGTAGCGCACTGATTGACAAATGCGATATTAAACTACCATCTGCCAGCCCCGCTATAAAAGCAGAAAACACGGCTAAAGGTGTTGGCAGAGCTATCGAATCCAGGATGCGTGCCAGCAGATACCATATCGCCAGTATAAAAAATCCCGTAATTAAATAGCTCCTGTATCTATGCTCTGTCTCACCTCTCGGCATTTATCGAAAAACACCTCCTTTGTTCTGTAATTTAAATCACCCATCTCGGCATTATCTATCGCCCTTATTACGGTTCCCGGTCTTGAAGAAAGCACGATTATTCTTCTTCCAAGGAATACCGCCTCTTCTATGCTGTGCGTAACGAGCAGCATGGTCATCCTTTTTTCCTTCCATAGCCGCAGCAGAAAATTCTGCAGGTTCTCCCTCGTTAATGCGTCTAAAGAAGATAAAGGTTCATCCATGAGCAAAATCTTTGGATTCAAAGCCAATGCCCTTGCAAATGCCACTCTTTGCTGCATACCACGCGAAATCTGGTTTGGATACCGATTTTCAAATCCTTTTAATCCGAGTTCGCTTAGAAGACTCGTAACGATTTCCTTTCGTTCTTTTCTATTTAAACCACGCAATTCCAAACCCAAAGAAGCATTTTCATACACGGTCTTCCAGGGAAACAAGCCATAATTCTGAAACACCAGTGCTACTTCCTTTGACGGTGATGACATGTCCTTCCCAACAATTACTGCTTTCCCCTCCGTTGGCTTCAGAATTCCTGTTAAAATAAGCAAAAGCGTGGTCTTTCCGCATCCCGAAGGCCCTATAATCGAACAACTTTCTCCACTGCGAATATCAAAATTAACATCGCGTAACGCTTCTGTTCCGTCAGGATATCGCTTGGTTATGTCTTTCGCTTTGATCATGCACGTTCATTAATTACATCTTCGTATGAAATGTCCTTCTGCACCAGATTCTTGTTTCGCATCCAGTTGAGAACTTCTGCGAAACTATCTCTTGGATATGGCTGAGGCTTCATGTAGGTTACCATCTTGTAACTACTGGCTATCTCTTTTGGAATCTTTGCAACTTCTATGAGTAGTTCTCGATAATTTTCCGGGTTGGTATTTATTCTCTCTACTGCTTCGCTATAAGCATCCAGGAATTTATATACGCATGATGGATGCTCTTTTATGAAATCGCCTCTGAAAGCGATCACCGTTTGACTCACCGTTTCATCGAGCATTGCATCCGAGATAATCAGTTTAGCACCTTTATGGATTGCGTAACTCGCTAGTGGTTCGGGAAGCGTGGCAGCCTCCACCTCATCGGCAAGCAGCATCTGCATCCTTATTGGAACTTTTTTAACTTCTATCTTCTTCACGTTTACATCACCCAATAAAGCATCCGTTATCCACTCTATAATCGTATTACGAGAAATTGCGATTTCTTTTCCTTCTAAATCCGCTAAAGTGTTCACGTTCGAGTTGGGACTGGCAAGAATAGCAAAGCGCATCTTTTCCGGTGTCTCTTGCAGTTCGAGACTGACGGCCCTGACATCATAGCCCGCATTTCGTAACACCATTATCCCCACCGGGTCGCTCTCACAGGCGTCTATTTCGCAGGCATTTAAAGCACTGTCGCGCTCCATAGCGCTATGGAAAGGCACAACTTCCACATCTAACCCGCGATTTGCGAAAATCCCTTCTCTCGCCGCTACGTAGTAAGGTAAAGTAGCCTCGTCTGGCATAACCCCTATCTTTATCCCTATTTTTTCTTCTCCCAATTCCCCCTTTCCTTCCGGCGATAGATAAAAATACACTGCACAGCCTGCAACGGCAATTAACACTATTGCTATCGAAGCAATTACTTTTTTATTTGGCATGTTCCTAGATTTTCTATTCGACGTATAAATACATACCCTTTTATTTTCATATCCAACAATGAATATAACATATCACAAAAATGCCGAAATACGAATATATCGGAGCAATTCTCGAATACCTGCTCAAAAAAGGGCAGTCCAGCAAATATGCCATCTCAAAGGGCACGGCAATACCGTATTCAACCGTTCTACGGAAGCTTCCTGAGATGGATGCGGCATATATAATCCAGCAGGTTGCTGAAGGTAAACGAGGCGCTGAGATTTACATGATAACACCCAAAGGGGCGCTTCTCGCATACTTCGGCGGGCACGTGAGGACACCTGAGCTCTTCGTTGCGTTGCCTGCTATTATGAAGCATGTGCGTGTTTCATTGGCGGAATTACCTGCTGTCAGCAATCCATTGGATTTCATCCTTGCGGAACTCCCATTCAAACTCTCACGATTGGAGGACCTGAAAGCGGAGGAAGCGGTAAGCATCCTGGGTATGATTCTCATCTGGCGACACGACGAATGGTATCACGAAATAGGGAAAGAAGAACTCAAGCGACTCTTGTTCTGGAAGGAGAACTATCAAATCCTGAGGCTTCTCATCGCGGGTTCCGTCAACACGCTCAGGAAAATGAGCGAACAGGCGATGAGATTGAGCGAGCTGGCTGATAAGTTCCTTTCAGAAATAGAGGAGTTGCGGGAGCGTTAATTTCCTGTCGTATATAATGTATACCTTCCTTCTATTTAAGACACAGATTTACACGGATTTTTTCTTTTATTGGGCGGGAGGGAATATTTTTAACGGCGTTGATCTTTTCATCTGTGTCAATCTGCGTTAATCGGTGTCTATAATGATCACTTGTGAAAGAAAGTTTAACCGAACAAAATAGCAAAACTTAAATAGGCTATCTTTAAAATAAAGAGAATACGGGAATAAAATTTGAAAAGGGGAAGATGGAAGAAATAAAAAAAGGCGGAATATTTACCATCCCTGAGTTGCAAAACGTGCGGATAAACATAGGCGAGATAATTGAGGAGGAAGAGGAATGGGAGCCAATGGGCCCGCATCCGATGCCGCGGATAGCTACGCTTCGAGACTGGGACTTCAAGCTTTTGAACAGATACAAGCCCTTTTACGCACCGCTATGCGACATGTGCTGTCTTTGCACGTACGGTAAATGTGACCTCACGGGGAATAAAAAAGGTGCATGCGGAATAAGAATGGACGCACAGCAAGGAAGGATTGTCCTTCTTGCCTGTTTAATAGGCTGTAGTGCGCATTGTGCACACGGAAGGCATCTTTTGCACGACATGATAAACAAGTTTGGGCGTGACGTGCCGATAGATTTCGGACCTAAGGTAAATATAGAAGCGCCCTTAACAAGATTGGTATGCGGTATAAAACCGAAGACGATAGGCGATTACGACAAAGTACTCAGTTACGTTGAAGAGCAGATAGTTCAACTGGCAGACGCACTTCACACCGGTCAGGAGGGGTCATATCTGGACTTCGAGTCGAAAACGTTGCACATGGGTATGCTTGATTCGTTGAGCAAGGAAGCCGCGGATATTATTCAGATTGCGTGTTATGGCATGCCCACGAGCTTTGCGGGCGATGGACCTGACGTTCCGCTGGTGGACGTAGGAATAGGAACAGTTGACACGAACAAACCGGTTATTATTGTTATAGGGCATAACGTACCGCCGGCTGCCGATATAGGCGTCTACTTGATAGAAAACGGACTTGACGATAAGGTAGAACTCGGTGGCATCTGCTGCACCTCTATTGACACCACGCGAGTGTACAATAAAGCAAAGGTAGTATCCGCACTTGGCCGGCAACTGCGTGTGCTGCGTGCAGGCATTGCGGACGTCGTAGTGATAGACGAGCAGTGCATCCGTGCGGACGTATTAGAACTTTGCCAGCACACTCAGTCGCCTATGATCGCAACGAACGACAAGGCAATGCACGGGCTGGAGAATAGAACGGACGACAAAACGGACAAAATAGTGGATGATTTGGTGAGTGGGCGAGTCCCCGGAGTCATAATACTCGAGCCTGACCAGGTGGGCGAGGTTGCTGTGAGGACTGCGCTGCAAGTGGATAAGAAGCGAAAAGCGTTAAGCTTCATTCTCAGCGATGCCGAGTTCACGCGTTACGTTAACGACTGTATCCAGTGTGGTAGCTGCACACTTGCATGTCCTAACGGGCTTCGTATTGGCGAGGCGAATAAAAGTGCCGCAGCGGGAAACGTGAAACCGCTTGCCGACTTGTTCGACATCTGCGTCGGCTGTGGCAGATGTGAGCAGGTATGTAAGAAACACATCCCGATTGTGGACGTGGTAACAAAAGCAGCGTATCCGCAGGTAAAAGAAGAGAAGGGAAAGATGCGAGTAGGGAGGGGACCCGTATGGGACAGTGAGATAAGAGAGGTGGGTGCCCCCCTTGTTTTAGGTACTATTCCGGGTATTATCGCACCGATAGGCTGTGGAAATTATCCCAATGGTACAAAAGAGGTGCAGCTTATCGTGAAGGAGTTTGCAGAGCGGAATTATATCGTTACGCTGACGGGCTGCATGGCGATTGATTGTGCGCTCTGGAAGGACGAAGAAGGGAAAACGGTGTATGAGCAGCATCATGGCAGGTTCGATGCCGGTGGCGTGCTGAACATAGGCTCGTGCGTCTCCAATGCGCACATACACGGTGCAGCGATAAAAGTAGCGAGTATATTCGCCGGGCGACCGCTGCGTGGCAATTATGAGGAAATAGCGGATTACATCTTAAGCCGCGTAGGTGCGTGTGGCGTCGCGTGGGGCGCGATGTCGCAGAAGGCGGCTTCTATCGCTACGGGCTTCAACAGACTGGGAGTTCCCGCAGTGGTGGGTCCTCATGGTGTGAAATACCGGAGGGCGTTCCTGAGTCGTCCGGACATAAAAGAAGATTGGACGCTGATAGACGCTACTGATGGTTCGAAGGTTTATGTGGAGCCGGGACCGCAGGATTTACTCGTGGCTTGTGAAACGGTGGAGGAGGCGCTGCCGATGATGGCAAAGCTCTGCATCCGGCCTTCGGATACTGACCGTGGACGGTCTATAAAACTGACGCATTACATAGACCTCAACCAGAAGTATCTCAACGCGTATCCACCTGATTGGCATCTGTTCGTGAGGGCTGCGAGCGACCTGCCCATTGCTACGCGGAACGAGTTACTGAAGAAGCTGGAAGACGAACAAAGCTGGGAGATAGACTGGAAGACGAAGAAGATAGTAGAAGGTCCGATAAGGGCATACAACCCGTCGTTTAATCCGACGAATTTAGAAAGGCTGATAAGGAGGAAGAAATGATGGGCGGTGATTGTATAGTTATGAAGATGCGGGAGGAGGTAAGATGGTAATGGAAATACCATTTGACGTGGCGAATATAGCGGGTCCTGAAACAGGAGGGATAGCACCGCCGGAAGTGATAGGGAGTTATATCACAAGTGCAAAGAAGCCTCTGCTCGTTGTTGGCTCGGAGCTACTGTGGGACGATTTTTTTATAGAGATAGCAATAGAAATAGGCAAAAAGGGGATACCTATTGCTGCAACGGGACACAGCATAAAAGGATTCGTAGAAAAGGAGTACACGGAGAACGTGACTTATTACAACCTGCATGAACTCACCAATTGTTTACGCGACCCGAACTGGAAAGGTCTGGATGGCGGTGGGAATTACGATTTCGTGATATTTTATGGCATCCTCTATTATTACGCATCGCAGATGCTGTCGTGCATAAAGAATTTCGCAACTGATCCGTTGATGCGTGCGGTTTCTATTGACCGGTATTATCATCCAAATGCGCGGATGAGTTTTACGAACATATCGCCGAGGATGGAAGAGGAATATAAGGATATGCTGCGGAAGTTGGTGGTAAGTATAAAGAGGTAGGGTAGGGATTCAGAATGGTAAAACATAAGGGAAACATAACGGATTTGGAACGGGAAGTGATATATAACGGATTGTGCTGCTACTGCGGGTCTTGTGGTGCGTTTTGTAAAGAATACATAACCTACGAGAACGAGATACCGGTAACGAAGAAGAAATGCCATGAGATATACGGTGCTTGCTACGATTTCTGCCCACGTACGTTCTTTGCTCCCTTTGAGGTAGAGAGAGCGGTATTTGGCGAGCTAAGAACCGATAATCTGTTGGGGTACTACCAGGGCGACATAATAACCGCGAGAGCGACTGATGAAGCGGTAAGAGAGCACGCACAGGACGGTGGCGTTGTATCTGCATTGCTTGTGAACTTGCTTGAGCAGGGCGAGATAGACGCCGCGGTGGTCTCGAAGACGGCAGAAAATTGGAAACCCGAACCTTTCGTGGCGACAAAAAAGGAGGATGTATTAGCTACGGCTGGCTCGAAATACACGCAGTGCCCTTCGGTATCGGGCGTTGGTGACGCTCTTGAGCAGGGTTATAAAAACGTTGCACTTGTTGGGCTGCCGTGTCACATACAGGGAATGCGCAAGGTACAAATGTCGACGGGATTTGACGTCGGTGCGGACCGCGTGAAGTTACTGATCGGGCTGATGTGCTCCGAAACTTTTGACATGTCCTCACTCGAAAATAAGCTCGTGGAGCTGGGCACGAGCATAGAAGACGTTGAGAAATTCAACATAAAAAAGGGCCGTTTTATCGTTCATACGAAGGCGGGGAAAGAGATAAAGACGCCGATAAAGCTAATGCGTGACTGCATGCGCGAAGCGTGCGGCTATTGCTATGATTTCGCAGCGGAGTTCGCTGACCTCTCGGTTGGTTCGATAGGTTCCGAGTTCGGATGGTCAACCGTGATAACGAGAAGCAAAGCAGGTGTGGAAATAGTGAAGAAAGCGGAAGCTGCGGGCGCGATAGAAACGAAGAAGCTTTCGAAAGAACAGGTAAAAGAAGTGCGGAAGCTAGCATCATTTAAGAAGCGGGGGAACTTGAAGAATATCTACGATAAGTGTGAGCCCGTCGAAATACTGAATATGGAAGTAGAGCTCGAGATGCTGGAGCAGTTCTTGGACGTGGAATGAACGATTAAATCGTATAAAGTTCAGGTTTTAGATGATTCCGTTAGTTGAGCATTGCCCTCTACTGGGAGATAAACACCCCTATATATCATTGGGTGATTTCCCAACTCCGGTAGAGAAGCTTGATCGATTAAGTGGGGATATATGCTTAAATCATCTTTATATAAAACTGGACGACGTGAGTGGCAGGGTCTATGGAGGAAAACAAGATATTTTGAAGAAGAGGTGCAGTCCTTGGACAGATGTTCTTAAAATGTCTAATGTCAACGAAAAAAGGAATCTTCTGAGTAAACTTCGTTTTTCAAATCCACAAAAATCTTTAGCGAAAGCTGATCTAAAAAGTTAAAGTAGTCATTTAAGCAATTATTTCTCCTTTTCTTTATGAATTCAGGTTATATTTAAGTTTCGATTTGTACCACTTTTCAAATCCCGATCAAAACTTTGCTGTGACAGTTTCAATTTCCCCCTCCTTTTCCATAATCCGAAGCTGAGTTACTTGTGGGATAGTTATTTCAGCCGCACCATCAGAATTAATTTTCTCATACAGTATTCTAACCATGTTTTCATCTATTTTATTAAGAAAACGGAAAGATGATGTTGCAAGATAAGTTTGATTGACTTCAAAAGCAATCCACATTTGCGACCCAAACTTTCGGATGCAGCACCCGTGGTATTTGAACCTGCGATAGTGCCTGTTGCACCCATAGAAATTTTTTCTAAAAAACTTACATCCGATTTAAACGACCGTCGATATTTCCCTTTCTTCTGAGCTTCTTTAATAATTTCTTGAATGACTTGTGGATTTTTGACAGCATCCTTCTTTCTGGTTAGACATAAGCGTTTACAGCACGCCTCTAAAGTATCATCATACAACTGATCGCCAATCTCCGTGCGTAATGTATCGCTGAGAGTCCGTTTGAAGCAAGCAAACTGCTCCGTCACATTCTCTGGCCAGTCTTCGATTGGTTGGTCAAAGAGTCTTAATAATCTATGATTATCTTCCGGTTTGGCATTCTTACCTTCATAATCACTGTCCCATATCACGTATACTGGGATTTGCAATTTGCTGAAAATTGCTGTTGGTCTGTCCAAGTTGTTTTTGCTCATACAGGGAATAACTGAAATACCCCTGCTCTCCAAATCATACTCCATTGCTGTAGCTACTCCGAGTATTGCAGCGCGGTCCTCTTCTCCTTCCACTAAGACAGCAACATCAGCGAAGAACCCCTCGTTCATCCAAGGGGTCATAAGCGTTTGAAGATGGGGTTCTAAGGTTTTACCAGTGTAGGTTCCCTCTGGTTTTCCGTCGGTTTTTTCAATGATTTTTGCCACTTCATCAAGGGTCGTGTAAATCCCTTTAGTTTGCTTTGGCTTGTTGTTTTCTTCCCTGACTTTATGGAGTACTCGTATTTTGTCGAATCGCTTTATGTCCACGAACAGTGGAGAATGTGTGCTGTGGATGATCTGCGTGCAGTTTGCTACCCCTTTTATGCTTCCCATTGCGAGTTTCAGAAGGATTTTTGATAGATGACGTTGTCTATTAGGATGCTGGTAAAGTTCTGGCTCCTCTATTCCCATAATGAGATTTGGTACTTTAAGCGAGGGTTGCTCTTTGGGAACTTCATCCATCTCGTTTTCCTTATCATCCATGTCCTCCTGTACAGGTACCTGTGCAACAGCAAGGTGCTGAAGCATAGTTAGGATAAAAGCACGTTGTAGGCCATGCCCGGTGCGTTCCACGGATGAAGGGTATTCGTCTTCTACAAGTTTAATATCAGCCATAGGCGTCGGAATTTCAATAACAGCTCCGGTTAACCAAGTTAACTTAACTCCCGCATCTGGCACATACGTTTTGAGTGTATCACTCAGATCCTGCTCTAATGTTTGCAATTCCGCAAGCTTAGTCGGGTCCACTATCTGTTCGTATTGCTTTTGAGTCCCTTCCTGCAACTCTATTATTTCCTTCCGTTGTGCAAGAACGCTACGCACAACCAAATCCATAATCTCTGTTAAAGGTGTGCCTTTTCCTTCTGCAGCGTCTTCAGATGCATCACGAACAGCTGGGATGGGAATAAATCGTGTAAAACGCTCAAGATGAGCCTCTCCAACTTCCTTAAATCCGAAAAACTGACCTTCATCCCGCCGACGCAAGCATTGGTCAGGATGAGATTCTTCCCACGCCTGTAATGCTTTCTCGGCATCATCTTTATTTGTATATTCAGACAAATCAGAATATTTGTCTTCACGTAATTTATTATACTCTCTTCTCAGGTTAGCCCCCGTTGCTGATCGAAAAGAGTCGAATTCAGGATTTTGAAGACTGGTACCATAATATTTTTGGTTTCCTTTGCTTTGAGGCCATTTCATCTCTTTTTCGACTGTTAGTTTTCCGCCCTCCACGTATTTCTGGAAAAGCTTCTTTTCATCTTTTGTCAAATCAGTGAATGTAATTGTAATTATAATGTCTTGTGAGGTGTCTCTATCATAAAAATCGTCCTCAGTATACCTCGCACTTGAAGTATAGAACATGTCTAAAGCCCGTAAGAATGATGACTTACCAGAACCATTTGGCCCAATTAGTGCTGTCAGTTGTTCGCAGGGCAGCGTTTCATCACGGATACAACGGAAGTTTTGAACACGAATTGAGTTGATTAACATTGTTTTACCTCTTAACAGATTTTTGATATGGTGGTGAAAGTATGAACCATGGGAAGATGCGCTCATCAACGCATTGTATATTGATTCTTGAGTAATCTGGTGTATAATTCCATGATAATTTGCAATATTCCCTGCTCATCTTTTTAAATCCCTCCCGCCCTATTCACCTTCCATATCCTTATTATGATGGATCATTATAAATATAACGCTAAAAATATATGCAACCAAAAATATTCTCCTCGTTTTCAAGCTCAATCCAAAAGAATTTAAGACACAATTAAATACACCCCGATTAAAATCGTAACGACAGCAAATCCTTTGATGATAACTCCTTTTCTCTCTACGCTTTCCTTTAGCGACTCCGGATAAAAAATGCCGAGCATTATGGAAAAATTGCATTCTTTCCGAGTTCAGTGAGAGAATAAGACGTTTTACCACTCTTTATACAACCTTTAAGATAGTTACTTTTAAGGGGAAATATAATAATTAGATAAAGGAGATTGAAATGATGAAGGCTGCTGTTGCACAAGTCAAGCTTTATGAAGATATGGAAGCCAATTTAATAACCATTTCTAAATATATCTCATTGGCATCGAAAGAGGATATAGACCTATTGTGCTTTCCTGAATGCAATATCACTGGCTATATGCGTGATTTTACTAAAGTTAATCAGAATAAAGTAATGGACACGTTGGATATTATTCAAAAACAGGTGACACACAATTCCGTGAACGTTATTGTGGGAGCACCTTATTTTGAACGTAAGAAGCGTTTTAATAGCGCAATAGTCCTGTTAACAAATGGAAGGAGACATATTTATCACAAGATTAATCTCACTTCCTCGGATGAAGCTTATTTTAAAAGGGGTAAAGAACCTTTAATTTTTCAGGTAGGTAATGTTAAGTTTGGAGTTCTAATCTGCAGGGATCAAAACGATCCGATGCTTGCATAGGAATATAAATCACTGGGGGCGGATGCCATCTTCATCTTATCGGCACATTTTTATGAGCCAATCGAAGCGATACGAAAACTAAACAAAAATAGAGCTTTGCCAATTGCGAGAGCGGTTGAAAACAACCTATTTGTGCTTAAAGCCAATGCCGTTGGCTCAATTAATGAGAAAATTAGTTTAGGTGGAAGCTTGATTATAGACCTGGAAGGTTTTGTCGTCCGTGAAGGAAATAATATAACCGAAATGGTTTTAAGCTATGAACTATCAAAAGGAGATGAACAACACGAGAACGATTTTATATTTCATAATCTGTCTCTTTAACCTTCCTCATCACTATCTCAACGGTATAATTTTGGATTGGGAACTCAAACAGAAGTTTATTATTTATAAACCCTGTTAAACTCTCTTCGCTATCAAATAGACCGATTGCGTTAATCGAGAACTGTCCCGTGGTTTGATATATCTTGATAAACTCATCCAGCCCTGCCAATTTAGGTAAAATGCTCCTCATCGCTTTGGGTTCTACCTCCAGATTGAATATTGCAAGAAGCTTCTTACCAAATTTCCTGGGATTTAGCAATATTGTATAACTCTTAATATAACCTTCCTTCTCCAGCTTCTCAAGCCTGTATCGCACGCCATTTTCACTCAAACCGACCTCTTTTGCAATCTTAGATATGGGAGTCCTTACATCCTGTTGAAGTATCTCAAGTATCTTATTATCTATTTTACTCACCATCATTTATATATAATGGAGCCACTTATTTAAAGCTTCCAAATATTCCGAATCTTCAGAAAAAACGTGTTTTATCCTAATATTCCTCAAATAACCTATTTAGCACGGTAATGATTTTAAAGGGATTGATGGAAGAGAAAAAAGATAAAGTGTATAAACGTGATGCGATAAGCTATTACGACCAGCCGATGAGGAGTTCTCGATATGATCCGGTAAAGGTCCGCTGGGAAGACAAGATATGCCAGGATCATTATCGTGTGATGGTCAACCGGCTGGTAGAACGCGGAGAGAAGTTAAGAATCCTCGATTTTGGATGTGGCATCGGGTATGGGTATCATCTCTTATCGAATATACTTGATGAGGATGCACCGGTCGAGGAAGATGGTTGTAAGCTACTGGATAAAGATGACATTGAACATTATGTGGGTCTCGATATAAACCACGACCTGCTGGAGATTGCGAATGATAGATATAATAGTGATGAGAAAGTGGCGACCCGCCAGTGCGATTTTCTGCACGATGAATACCCTGAGAGAGCATTCAATATCTATTTCTCTTCTGGCGTTCCATTCTCGCATTTCAATGACGATGATTTCAGCTCGCTCCTTGAGAAGATATTCAAGCACATAAAAAACTTTGGGCAGTCTGCATTTCTCGTGGTGGACGTCTTGGGCAGGTACTCAATAGAATGGCAATCTCGCTGGGCTGACCCGTCATGGCACGTCTATAATATGTCGTTCTTCAGTGACGGGAAGGTAAACGAGCAGGTGTACATGAAGTTCTGGGGAGAAGAATTGAACGATTTTGTGATAGACGCTGCACAAGAAGCCGGTGTTAAAGCAGAACTCTTCGATGCGTTCGACCGTTCTGTCTTCATCGGCAGGCACATAGATACGAGCAGCTTTAATCCAAACCTGAAGAAGATGAGGACGATGGTGAACGGATTATTTTACCCACTCGAGCGGGCTCCTTTACCGGATATGTTTATGGACTACACGTATGAGGGTGCTCCCGAAGATGTTAGCGCATATTACGAGCGGATAACCTATTACTGGAACTATGCACTTATGACCGCATGTAACTATCTTGTGCGAAATACAGGTTTAAAAATAAAAAAAAAGATAAGATATTTATAGGGCGTCGTTAATTGAAATTAAGGAAGTTAAAAAATGGTTAAACAGATTGAGGAATTGGCAACATCGGTGCGAAATCCTTTCATGCTACTCAGCTTCCTTAGCTTGGCATTACTTGGGCTATTTATATACGTGCTAAATCAGCAAGCGAATCTGCCGTCTTCCCTGAGGCTAATGATTCTGGGTTTTGTAGGAGTTCTTTTTTCCATATGTGTCGCAGCATTCCTGATCCTATTGTTCCGCAATCCGACCCGGTTGTTCATGCAGGATATCTCCGATCTGAAACAAGAACAGGGGCGTATGACACAGATAACATCCGAGGTGGGCGAGCGGTTGAGTACTGCAGAACAAGCGCTACTTCCGATCATAGGCGGGCACAATCCTCACAGCTTCGATAGGCTGCGGGCTGGTCAGCTCGTGATCGGGTCGAAGCAGTTCCTTGAGCAGATCATCCTTGGGGACATTCTGGCGGATTGGGTGGAATTACAGTTGTCATCGGTAAAATGTGAACGGCTTATCCCAAATGGCGGGACACTAAAAAACTTCGCCGATCTTAAGAATGGCTGGATCGACGGTTACATCGAATACACTGGGACTGGATGTATGCTCCTCCAGATTGATCCCAGAGGGCGCTCCCTTGAGCAGGTGGTCGCCGAGTTAGACGCCGAGTCGCGGAAACGCTTTAATATAGCCTGGTTGAGTCCGCTCGGTCTTCACAACGACTACAAGATTGTCGTGCGCACAGACTCGGCGAAGGCATTGCGTATAGAGAGCATTCCCAATCTTGGCCGAGCAGCAGGGCGCCTCACATTCTGCAGCGACCTTGAGTCCATCAATCGCCAAGATGGCTTGGTCGGCCTGCGGCGTAAGTATGGAATTCACTTTAGCCAGGTAAAAGTGGTTGGATTTGAAGAGCGCTATGACCTGTTAGAAGCTGGTGAAGCAGATGTTACATTTGGATTTGAAACCGACCCAGAGCTGGACAATCCGAACCTGACCATTCTGAAAGATCCTGATATGTTCTTTCCTAACTACTATGCTGTCCCTGTGTTCCGAGTGGAGGCATTAGAGGCGGTAGAAAATTTGGAACAGGCACTACGCCGCTTGGGCAATCGGATATCTAACGAGGCAATAGTGGAGATGATTGCTACTCACAGAAGTAGAGGGACTGATCAAGCAATCGCCTTCGAGTTAGCCAGCAAATTCGTCCGGAAGTTGGCAGAGCCGGGCCATGGCTACAACTTCGTTTAACTATTAACTGCTTCAGTAACTAACATTTTTAAATATGCTGGCTCCAAGTTGGTTTGAAGTTGATGAGGCGTATGCCATTCCAGAATCGTTAAAGAGCGATCTGGAGCATATCGGGCTGCTCATCAAGGATAAAGAGGCATACGAGCACACCGACGACTTCAGGGCAGACGTTTTTGAGCCTTCTATGGGTTATCTTCTGCGCAACATCGAACGCGATTGTTCAGAGGGTTTGGGGGCTACACACACGCTCATATCAATCTTTGAGGTGATACCATGAGCCTGAACTTGAACTTCCTGACCGAGCGGGGTTATCTACCGCCAGATCAGTTGAATGATCGAGACTGGATAGATATAACATTGAGCAGTGAGGATGTAAGGGCTATAACGTCACATATATTCAGCATATCTAAAGATATAAACCCGATCCAATTTTTATCCCTCGAAGACCGGCGAATTATGTTGTACTTTTACTGCGACCAAGATATCGATTATTCGTGGTTTAGCAGAAGACTGGAGGAAAGAGAAGAGTTTGCTGATAGATACAGAGCAAACTGCACAAACTACGGTATATTAGTCGCAAAGAGGAACATCCACAAAGGGAATGCGCTCAAGCAATTCGCTTCGATGGTCGATGTTCCAATAAATAGGATTGCAAAGTTCGGTGATCAGGGGCAGAAAGGAGGGAACGACCACGAACTTCTCGCATATCCTGGAAGTTTCTCGGTCTATCGCGCAGATGAAGCCAATAGCAATACCTTTAACAGTCATGAATTATTCAATATATCAAATGCTGCTGGAACTCTTTGGGTGCTGGAGCGATTGAACTTTGTATCATCTGATAATTCAAGAATTAAGGCATCGATGGATATGCCTTTCATTCAGTTTAAAGCGACTTATCAGGCAGCAGCCTTTGATATGGACGGGACGCTCCTATCCGCTGGGCAGTCCAGACCTTCAGATGATATGTACAGGATGCTGGCATCGTTGCTTGAGAATGGAATACCAATCGTAATTATAACCGCGAGAAACGCAGAAGAAATGGACCGTATGTTTTTGCGTGGATTCAGGAGATACTTTGATGAGATACCAAAAAATCTCTTCCTCTTCTTGTGCAATGGTGCTGCGCTTCTAAACAGTCATTAATCGCCGAATCTTCAGAAAATCACATTATTATCTTATTTTTCCTCAAATAACCTATTTAAGGGTGGATAAGAAATGAATTATTATTTATGTGCTCGATATGCGGCTATTTTTCTGATGAAAAAGTGCCGACACGTATCGTTACCGATATGCTCCAAAAGACAGAGCATAGAGGTCCTGATGCGCATGGATTGTATGTGGATGGGGAGATTCAAGCGAGTAGCGAGATAAGCAATTTGGAAAGCAGTGAAAAGGCAAGAGCATGTCTTGGGCATTCAAGGCTGAGCGTCGTTGGAGGCGACGATGCGATACAGCCATTCCGGTCTTGTGATGGCTCTTTATCGCTGGTACTCAATGGCGAGATATATAATTATCACGAATTGCAGGGACTATTGAGTAAAGAGCATGCAATAGAAGATGAGGATAACGGTAGCGAGGTTCTATTGCACCTGATAGGGGAAATCTACGATGGCGATTTGCTGAGAACCGTGCAGTCGGTCGTAAAGATGCTAAACGGCATGTATGCCTTCGCAGTTACAGATGGCGATGAGGTCGTAATCACAAGGGACCCGGTCGGTATAAAGCCGATATATTATGTAGAAGAGGATGGGAGTGTCTATTTCTGCTCTGAGAAGAAGGGGCTTTATGATATTGAAGGTAAAATCAAAAGTATACCACCCGGAAAGATATTGAGGGCAAATAAAGATGGGATATCTATGCATCAAGGTGTGAGAATCGAGCGACCACAGATAGATATTATGGATTTCGATGAAGCAGTGACTTTGTATAAGAGTGCATTAACTGACACAGTGGAGAGTATGTTGAGGGGATTGAGCATGGATAAGGTCGGGATGATATCCTCTGGCGGTGTGGATTCGGTATTGATAGCAAAGCTCATATCGGATTTCGGGTGGGATTTAAGATGCTATTGTGTTGGCAAAAAAGACTCTGAGGATGTAAAGAACGCGGAAAAGGTAGCTAATGATTTGGGATTGAATTTAAGCGTGATTCATATTGATGAGCGAAAAGTGGAGACGATACTGCCAGAGATTATCGAATCTACCGAGATGGAGTGTCTCCTTCAGGTAGAGGTCGCAGTACCAATGTATCTTGCAGCGAAGGCTGCATCAGAAGACGGAATAAAAGTAATGTTCACGGGACAAGGTGCGGATGAGTTATTTGCAGGTTACTGGTGGTATAAGGACATTGTAAACGAGGACGGGTTCTTGAAACTTCACAACAAGTTATGGGAAGACATTGACTTAGCCTATGACGATACGCTTGAAAGGGAAGATAAAGTTACAATGGCAAATTCCATTGAGTTACGGGTTCCATACCTGGATAGAAATGTTGTACAATGTGCAATGAGAATTTCTCCACGACTTAAGATAAGGAATAGCAAGGATTCGACCAGGAAATGGGTTCACAGGAATGTAGCAGCGAGGGTTGGTGTGCCTGAGTACACAGCGTATCGTGAGAAGGATATGGCGCAATCAGGATCGGGTGTGCATGATATAGTAAAAAAGGTTGCAGAGGAATACTTTGAAGGGAAAAAGGTTGATGATGTCGAGAACGCTGATAAGGGTTCGAACTATCGATATTTGGATGAGGATTATGGAACGCCAGAGATGCGGGCATATATGCATGAGATAGCAGAGGATAACCAATGCCTTGAGGGATGACAAAGATGAGGAAGGGGGTTTTGGTAAAGCATGAAAGATTGGAAAAAGTTCATGCACTGAAAACCAGAAGCCCTATGCCCAGATACCTTTTCGGGGACAGATTCTCACCAAGGAATAAAGAGGATAAAAGGAGGACGAAAAGAGGCGATATGTAAAATAGTGGTGTTACTCTTGATACTTCTTCTATCAGAAGTGCTTTATTGTAAAGAACGAAAAGTAAACCCAAAATCATTCCGATTACGAAAATCATGAGATAAAACGAGAGATAGAGATAATTCTGTAAGTGGAAATTGGAAGAAGAGAAAATAAAAAGAACCGAAACGGCAGGTATCAGAGTGACTGTTAGGAAAATCTGATAGGAAAAAGCATCTTTGATATGGTGTGTCAGAACGAACTTGTCCACTATCACTACCACAGCCCATAGGGTTGAAGCCAAAAAAGCGAGGATAAACCATTGCATATGAATATCTATGTGATGCCCTAAGAATAATAAGATAGTGAGGGAGTATTTTTATTCATAGCATTCTCGGGCTTTTGAAATACCCTTTCTCTTTCTTGGGTGCATTCCGCAACACTTCCGACTGGCTTAATGCCTCCTTCGGTTCGTCTTTCCTTACCACGTCTTTTATGCCAATTACGTTATATGTGGGCTCTACATCTTCAGTGTCTAATTCATCCAGCACGGCGAAATAATCTAATATCGAGCTCAACTGCTTCTCAAATAGTTCCTTCTCCGCTTCACTCAACTCTATCCTTGCCAACCATCCTATATGCTCTATCTCCTCTTTTCGTAGCATAACTCTTTTTTGCTCCGCAAAAACCTTTACTAAAAATACACGTTTCTTTGGTATAAAAGTACTTTGTATTTTCATGCCAAAGGTTGTTGGCAGTAACAATTAAATTGCAATTGATAAATCTATTGCTTTAGAGGCTACATTTCTCGATTTTTAACTAACCAATCTCCCCTTTTTGGTGCAAGCCTAAACATTAACGCCTCCTTTCTTTGTTTTTTCCCTTTACCCTCTCGGACAACTTCTTGCTGAATATCTTACGATAAAATGTAAATTCCCTATTTAGTGAATCAACATTATTATTCTTAGTCCTAAATCCATGTGATTCCCCCTCATATTCAACATACTCATATTCAATTCCTCTTTCTTTGAGTGCATGGGCTACTTCTCTTGAACAATCTGGTGTAACAATTTTATCATCACTCCCCTGAAAAATAATCATTGGGGCTTTTAATCGGTCTAAATGGTACATAGGAGAACGATCTTTATATTCTTTCTCTCCTTCAGGAAGTTTTGTGCCAATTAAATTGTCAATATAGTGTGATTCAAACTTATGAGTATGTTCCACTAAGGTAATAAGATTGCCAATGCCAAAATAACTTGCTCCAACTTTAAAAATATCTGGATACATGGTCATAACTCGCTGTACCATATACCCACCTGCACTTCCTCCTCTAACCGCAACCTTAGATCCATCTACTTTTCCTTCTTTTATTACGTATCTCACAGCATCTGCCACGTCTTCCGCATCAATCACCCCCCATAGGGAAAGCAATGCATCTCTATATTCTCGCCCATAGCCTGTACTTCCACGGTAGTCTACATCTATTACCGCGAACCCCGCAGATGTCCAGAATTGGATGATGAATGAAAAGGAGCCACGTGTGCTGGCTGTGGGACCGCCATGTGCCAACACCAACAGGGGAGGATTATCATCTTCTGGAGCTGCATATCTGCTATTCTTAGGCATGTAAAGAAAACCATGAGATTGCTTTTCATCCTTTTTGGAATAGGTAATGAACTCAGGCATGGATATATCACCTCTTTTCATTTCAATACTCGAACTTCTTTTTAAAACGTCCAAGTTTTTAGAATCCATATCTAGAGAGTATATGGCTGCCGCCTTCTTATTGCTTGCACCAATAAAGAATACTCTATCCTCGTCATCGGTTCTTATATTACTACACTTGGATAAATCACTTTCAACTAAAGATAGCGATTTCTTTTTAGGGTCAATTACTACGAGATAATCAACTCCATCTTTAACCTTTTTCGCTATTATTCTGTTATCAGAGAGGAAATCATAATTATTCTGCCCGAATACCCAATGAGGCGCACCAAATTCTGCCTGCTCCGAAGTGATTCTCTCTATTTTATCCGTATAACAATACAGATTCCACCAATTCTCAGATGAAGAACCTACCGCTTTGTCCATAACAAAGCAGAGTTTGTTTTCTCTATCAAATCGCGGGAAGCAGATAGAAATATCTCTTCCACCAGCAACCTTTTTTACATCATGCAGCGCATTCTTTTCAGATGTTCCTATCATTAATTCTGTACTATCCCAAGGCATATAGGGGTGATTCCACTGGAGCCAGGCAACTTTATCCCCTGTTGGTGAGAAGATGGGGTCAGCATAAAAGTCGTAACCTTTTGCGATGATACTCGGTTCAGATATACCATCTGAGTTTAGATTTAAAACCGCTAAGAAATTCGCGTTCTCTTTATTATTATATTCTTTTTCATATACGAATAGAAGCTTTTTCCCATCGGGACTTACCGTTAGAGAGGCATATTTACCCAATGATCCATCCTCATTCTTCAAAGGAGTAAGTGGTTGTGCTTTAGAAGAATCCTCCAACTGCATGTAAATACGCTGATCCTGGAAATTAACAAAATAAATGATATTATTAAAGACCGTGTATGCCCCACCACCATATTCATGGACTCTAGTCCTCACATTGAACTCAGAAGGAGTAATATCCCTTTGCTTCCCTGTTTCATCTCTCTGAACAACAACATATCTGCCTTTTTCGGCTGGTCTCATCTCAAGCCAATACGCCTTTTTACCTTCTAGCTGTATCTCACTCAATCCTATAACATCAGAGAAAACATCTTCAGCAGAAATTGCGGGTTCCCACTGTGTAAACGGTGTTTTTTTGCTCTTCACTACATCTTCTATCTCCCCCACTCGACTTAAAACTGTGATACCACGCATTCTTCGCAACTTCTCCACGTCCTCTTTCCGGATTCGTAACTTCAGGTCACTGCCGTTGGGCAGTTTTCCCTGATAAAAAAGGAGCGTTTGGTCCTAATTCTGGACTTACCTTTGGAAATTGCTCTTTAACTTCTTTCAAGAGCTTGTAGAACTTTAAAACCGCCTTTCCCTCCCTGGAGAGGTAAACATGAACCTCTAAGTTGTACTTATTTGTGAGTTCCTCCATGAGACTCACGCACTCGGTTAACTTATCCCCGGAGCCTGTAATCCCCCATGCTATCCTCATATTTATACTGTGATTATTCAATTTATTGTGATATAAATCATAAATCTTTTTCGCATCTTCCACACAACTAACCCATCGAAATAGAGCGTATCCACGAGAAAAGAAACTTTGGTCTTATTTTCACCCTTTATTTTTATGTTCAGTCCATACGTTTCTACGCTATGCATGTGCCACCTTTTTATTTATTGCGCTTGCACATATAAGATAATCGGGTGAAATGCAGCAAAAATAAAACCAGGGAAGCAATCAAAAAAAAATAGTAAGGGTATCCAAAGATCATGAGATAAATAAAAATAAACATTCCGCCGTATATACCTGAAAATGAGATAGCAGAAGTGATTTTGATTATCAAGAAAAGACCGGATAGTTTTAAGCAGAAAATCCGCGAGCTAAAAGAAGCGATGAGTTTTGACTACTTTATCTCCAGAGACCTTCCTAAGCTTTGGTACTAACACCCACCTCAAATGTTGTCAGGAGGGTTTTTCTCTCTTCCTTTAACGGGAATTCCTCCAGATAAAGTTCTGTAGCTTCTTTAAGATTAATATTTAAATCTTTCAACGCATCTTCCCCTTTGACCTTTTTTTCATCCCTCGTTTATATCCCTTCAAACCCCCTATACAAACCCCATTCCTTTGCAATATCTATTGCTTCACGGTATTCACTCATTTTTAGCCCCATGTTAAGTTCTTTATACCTATACGCTTTATACACAGGTCTAAATCTATAATTTTTCAGTAGGTTCAGTAGGTTCTGCCATGCTCAAATACAATCTGCTCCACCATATAACGGTTAAGGGAGAAATAATAATAACTGAGAGTATCGCGCTTAGTACCCATCCGATATATTCTATAAAGCCAAAAGACATAGAGACCATATTTGCTGCAAAAACAATAAGCCATAGCAATAAGACAGCGACTTTGTTACGCATAAACATCTTAAATCCTGTTTTAATACCTCTTATTGCTCCTAAATCGCCTATAACAACGGCATATCTTGGAAGTGCAAATATGATACTGATAATCAGGATGTAAAGAAACATAGCCAAAAAACCCAGTCCAAATACTGCAAATGTCGTAAACATTTCCACACGCGGGAACCCTGAAAAGGCACTTAGTTTTGGAAGAATATATAAAATGCTTGGGACCAGAAAAACAATACCAACAGAAGATATCAAACCAAGGATAATGTCAGTGAAGAACAGACTTAGGAACTTCCTTTTTCCATATTCCATCATGTGAGAGAAGTTGGTGCGTCCGGTTTCTGTCGCCTCTTTCGCCATGCCGATAGCCCCAGCCCAGAAAAATGCGTTTATCAACATGCACAAAATTATAGTGATGATAATGGCGATTATAATTATGCCCATGCTTTGAATGATTTGAGGCAGAAGCTGAAGAATAAGTCCAGGCGATGGTTCAGCGGATTTGGTAATGTAAGATAGCAAAGAAGGAATTATCGCCAGTATGGTAGCACCTATGATTATAATTGCCACTATGTGTGTTAGTATCGCACTAAACACAAAAGGAAGACAAATAGTCAAATTATTTTTCCATGTGTCGAACCCCTTTCCCATTACACTGCCAGTGTCTTCTACCATGTTATTATCTACCAGAAATCTTTAGAGTATTTAAAAGAAGCTTTATGATTTCAAGTTCAAGATACAATTTTTTAGATGCTGCTTACTTTTGTGTAGATACCTTTCTCCGTAATCACCGCCGCTATCAACTCAAAAGGGGTGAAGTCAAATGCAGGATTGTAAACCTTCACATTAAGCGGAGCAATTTGCTTTCCACCAAAAAATATCAACTCCTCGGGGCTCCGTTCCTCTATCTCAACCTCCTTGTAACTCCTCTTCATGTCGAAACTGGAAAGAGGAGCGGCAACGTAAAAAGGTATGTTGTGCTCTTTCGCTACTACTGCGTGCATATAAGTCCCTATTTTGTTTATTACTCCCTCCTTAACCACGCGGTCGGCTCCTACTATTACCTTATCCACTTTACCTTCTCGCATCACGGCGGCACTCATGCTATCGGTGATTAACGTAACCGGGATTTTGTCTTGGAGCAGTTCCCAAGCAGTTATTCTCGAACCCTGATTCAACGGTCTTGTCTCGCACGCTATTACTTCTATTCTTTTGCCTTTTTCTATCGCAGTTCTTATTACGCCCAGTGCAGTGCCCCAGTCAACACAAGCTAAACGACCGGCATTGCAATGCGTCAATACGACATCGCCATCTTCCAGAAGCTCACTTCCATAATCCCCTATCTTTTTGTTCACCGCAACGTCTTCGTCGGCTATTCTTTGCGCCTCTTCCAGCGCATACGTCTTCATCTCTTGCGTAGTCGTTCCAAGCAGTGCAGCGTTTAACGCTCTGTCGACGCCATAGGAGAGGTTGACCGCAGTAGGTCTCGCGTTTCTTAGTTTGTCAACTTCATCTTCTATATCTTTCTTACTGTTCCCGCGTATGCATGCTAAAACAACGCCGAACGCACCTGCAGCGCCCAGTGCGGGTGCACCCCGCACCTTTAATCGCTGTATTGCATCTATCAGCTGCTCTAATGTCTTGCACTCCAATATCTTGTATTCTGCGGGCAGTAACGTCTGGTCTATTAGTTTTACCGAATCTTTTTCCTCATTCCAGTCTATTGTTCTCATTTTTTACTTCAGAGATAATTCAGTTCCAGCGTATTCTGAAGGACAATTCTTTTTTGCTCTTCATAGCTCCACGTCATTGAAGCTCTAACCACCCAGTCGATTCCAAGGCATCTACGGTTATATTTTAAATTTAAAGGCATTGGTAGTGAAAGCATCTATAAAATGAAAGTGAGAAGATTACACTGTTTCAAGCGGAAGTTATTTTTGAACCTAACACTTTTTACTTTTTTGTACTGCAACGATTGATAATATGTAATTCATGATTTAAACTTTATTCCATTTAAATCATATCCGCAAATGCACTAACTTCTTTATCCTCGTCTTGCCGCGTTATATGCTATTATGTTCTTGTTTTACATATCTTCCCGTAACAGTGCTCGGAAGCCTGCCTGTTGAAAATGCTCGTCTGTCGTTAAGGCATCCGTTAATCCATGGTCTTCCATTACAATAAATGAAATACAGTCAGTCAATCCCCATTCTTTATCCTCTCGGCTCCGGTAAAAGTCTATTGCACGATGCACCAGTGTACGATCTACTGAAATGACATTGACATTAGGGGTGGCGTAACAGCTATTGACGAAGGCAACAGCAGTAGACCGATTTGAACGTGCCAGTGCATTGCCTATTTCAAGTAATATCGCTTCTGTTATCCACACCTCGTGAGCAACACGCACCGAAGGAAGTAGTGCTTTGGCTTGCTCGTGATAGACATCGTTTGGATTGAGTAATGCCAGCACATATGCAGTATCGAGAAAAAAACGAGTGCCATTCATATTTTTATTTTTGTCCCTTTCCATGCCTGCGTGGTGTGCCATATAAATAATGGTCATGCTCTTCTGACCAATCTTTTGGTCCCTCAACCGTTCCAGAGAACTCGCTAAGTACATCCCAAAGGCTCTGCTTACCTGTTTCTTCTTTACGCTCGATGGTTACAAGATAACGAACATTTGGTTCCAAATTAGCCGCATTCTCGGGTTTCAGTACTTTACCATCAAAAACGGCATGCAATGTCTTTGTCCCCGTCATTTTGTTCCTCCACTTCTGATGTATATCTTTTTATACATATAATATAATATTTACCTGTAAAAATGTAATCATCTTCTTGTTACAGAATTGCCGAAAAAGCTACTTATCTGTTTATTGATTTTTTCGATTTCTCATTTGGGAACCTGTTACCATTTCTGGATAAATACACAACCAATGGGAAAAGGGTATTTGTTGAATTCAAATCCTCTGTTGAATCAATAAATGCATGCTTTGGTAGGATGGCAATGAGGTAACTGAGAATCTTCTCGAGCTTCGCCCATCCATCTTTTAATTCACTCGCAGGTGTTTTGTGGATGGTCTCGAAGAGCCCTCCACAATTCCTACGAGACATCTTACCAGAAATCCGAGATCAAAGTAAAAATGCGTTCCTTCGAGTTCTTTTATTTTCACTTTAATTACCCGCCTTGCATGGGGCCATTTCCCTGTCATGTGTGTGAGTGCGAGTTCGGCATCGGTGAGTTTTGTGCCCAAACTGTTAACGCGATCAAAAACATCTATCGCATCGTCAATAGATGCATCTGGTGGCACGTATTGTACCGGATATCCCTTCTCTAATATATTTTTCAGCTTAGTAAGGTTGTCGTTGTATTGCTGGGCAAGTCCGAGAGGATCCCCACCTTCGGGCGATCCTTGCTTTGCAATCTCGAAGACATTGATTGGATTATCTGGGTTGAAGCAATTTATAACTTCCACCCATAGAGGGTTATTTGCCATCAAGAGGGGTTGGTAGTACAGAAATTCACCCGTTTCAAGGGCACAATCGAAAAAACCAGTTATTTATCAACGCGGAGATCGCAGAGGGCGCAGAGTTTAAGTGTGTTCCAAACTCCGCTTGGTTTTTCTAATGTCTCTGCGTTCTCTGCGCCCTCTGCGGTAAAATTAGGGGGTATAGTGATTTCACTAGAAAAATCGATTGTGCCGTTTCAAGATTGAAATAGAGGTGCCTTGGATCGTGTTTAATGTCCCTTTCTACATAATACGGTGGGATTTCATTTTGAGTGAAAAGATAGAGGGTTGTTAGCCTTTGCTGACCGTCAAGAATTACCGCCTTTGACCCTAACTTCTCCCGATCCACCGCGAGATTCTTTATTTCGGGCGGATTTTCAGTTTTCCAGAAAAGAAGGCTACCAGTAGGATATTTGCGAACAAGCGAGACCATCAACTGCTTTGACTGTTCAAGCGTCCAGACAAATTCCCTTTGAAACTCTGGAAGAACGATGTCCTTCTTTTTTATGTCCGCCATTAATTCACCAATACTATTCATTTTGTTTTTCCTCCATGCATGAATCTATGTTCGATGTTAAATATATTAAAACTTTCCAGACACAGGATTACCTGGCGGAGCATCCCGCACTACAAACTTCACTTCGTAGTACTTCAACTGGATATTGTCGTTAACAGAAACTGCGTAATCGAGCCATTTTGCTTTGCCGTCAAACTCGTTCACAACTATTATCCCTCTGACGCTCTCACCGTTCTTTGCTAAATTTCGTTTAATCCAGCCCATGTATCGTTGAATCTGACCTACAACTTTGTCGCTCTCTTTTCCCTTCTTTGTTTCAATCACGACAAAATCTCTATTCCTATCAAATCTCTTACACGCATCTTTTCTAAATCACCCGAATACAGCGTCAACATCTTTTATCTTCGTGTTATCTTTCTTCTCAATCGCTGTTATAATCTCCCTGACTTCTTCTTTCGACTGCAAACCGGATTCCCGTAATGACCTGAGTATGGAATATATTCCTATTGTTTCAACGCCATTCTCTTCGGCAAATCGTAACGCAGCAGCATCTATCGAAGAGAATATGTATCTCCTATGCCTGCAAATGCTTATTGCTTCCAACTCTCCTTTTCCCAACGTTCTCTTTTCTATCAGCAATTTTTGATATTCCACACTTTCTTCTTTCGATGGATATAGCACCTCAAAATATCTGAATATATCCCGTGGAAATGTATATCCGTAGTCCAGTGAAACTGTTAGCTCTTCATAAATCTCCGGTGTTATTACAATGCGATGCTTTGAGAACAATCTTTTTAGCAATTCCAATCGCTTGATCTTTGCGAATGCACTTGCCATGTCTGCATCCAGAATGATTACCCTATCCAATGATTAACTCAACCCCTTTCTTGATTTTATCCTCTGAAGGTGCTTTAACAATCCTTTTTATCCCTCTCTGCTCTAAAATATTTTTGAATCCTTCTGTGGACATGCCAGCAATTTCCGCCGCCCTGCTCAATGATATTTTCTCTTCTTTATACAATTCTATCGCCATCTCTGTTTTTAGCGCTGGTCGTACCTCCAACATCGTCCTGAATGCCTCATCCAGCAACTTCTCTTTGTCTTTGTAATACCCTGCACGTATGAGACTATTTATGCCTTCTTTTATCACGTCTATGTCCATTGACATGTTATATCACCTCTTTTGTGATTTTTAAAACATATGCTCCTTTTTATATCTTTTGAATACACTATAATTATTGGTTTATTTAAACTTTTACATTCCACTGATTATTTCAATTTCATCTTCGCGAAGGGGATTTCTAGCTTTTGGATTTGGGAATACATTTCTCATAAATTCATCATGTCACCTTTCATTCAGATTGTTCGTATTTAAATCTAAAGATTCTTTTCTATTACCTCTTCCTCTGTCAGCCCATACAAACCATACACCAGCCGGTCAATCTGCACATCAACAATATTTATCTACATCTCATAAAGCTCTTTATCGCGGTCCATTCTCGCATCGTGATAATTCTTTTGGAGTTCGAGCATTCGTATGCATAACGTCTTCAACAACCTTCAAACTCTATATATTGCCAGTGGAATAATACCAATTGAAGGATATGACACAGAAAATTTCAGTCCAGTAGTTACCATAAGTTTTAGTATATATTCCATAATATTCTCCATATCAAGCATATTATATCCCTCCTTTAGTTGTGGTTTTTCTACATTAATCCCCTTTTCGTCAGGGATCGTAGATATTTGCCCAACAATAGTCCACTTTTGATTTGGTTCTGTACCGTATTGAAATAATAATGTTTCCCGGTCATATTGCAGGTAGTTTTTATTAAGTCTGCCTAAAAGATAGGGCGCAGAATCAGTGCCTACCGGATATATTTTTAAGCTAATGATACCTTTGTACATTGTCTCCATGAATTTTGATATTGGATTTATAGTACTATCCCAATCCCGAGCACCCATCTCTTTTAGCGTTTCTCTTTTTTTCTGTTTCCTTTTATCTTTGGTTAAACTCATCGAAGTCAATTCAGCAACCGTCTCCGGAAGTCCTTTAACCATTTTGAATGCATTGTCTAAATATTCATAGTCGAATATTTTAACATTTGCTGTGATTTTAATAAATTCGGACTCTTTTAAGCCCTTTCTTACAATACCCTCAACCCAATTTTTTTCATCAAACTTTTCGTTCAATACACTAAGTTTTTTCAAATCATTCAGTCTATCTTCAAATAATACGTAAATATAATGTTGTAGGCTTTTTGTTTCTGTTTTTTCTTGGCGAAACAGTGAACCACCTTCAAGTCCGCCGCTTATCAAAAAAGGCATACCCCCCTTAATTTTTCCTTTAATATCTTGTTCCTTTCCATTTTTTGAATCTATGGTCTCAGGAATGCCCTCGAAAAGTTGCGAAGTAAAAGATCGAACACGATCTATATCGAGGTATATAAAATCTTTCAAATCCATCGTTATCACCTTTTAGTTAGATTGTTGTATCTATATTTAAAGATTCCTTTTTCCCACATTCACCTCTTCCTCCGTCAGCCCATAAAAATCATAAACCCGCCTATCAATCTGTGTATTAACGATTTTTATCTGTCGTTCATAAAGCTCTTTATCGCGGTCCATATTCGCATCGTAGTATTTCTTCTGCAGTTCGAGCATGTTATCTACCAAAGCCACAAGTTTATCGTGCTGCCTTTTTCTGTTGAATTGGAGAAGTCTATGTTTATAACCCCTGATTTATTTATTGTACATCTCATCTATTAATTCTTTTCGCTGGTAGTCGTTATCCACCCCAAAAGACCATAAAAATTCGTTGAACAAGTCCTTGACTATCTCATCAAAACGTTCTGATAACTCACGCACAGTTACTTTTCTCTCAAGTGTTATAGAATCATCAAAGTTTGAGCTACCTAAAGACTGCTCAATATCATCAGACCACTTTATTGAACTGGGATTTGTTAAAAACCATCCTCTTGTTCCTTCCAAAGACAAACTAATCAATATTAAGCCCCGATACCCTACTCCTTTATAAAAATTTAGAGAGAATCTGAGCACACATTCCACCAGCTCCGAAACTTTAGATAAATACACATTTTTTTCGTTGTGACTTTCCCATAAGCTTTGTTTGCTGAAAATTAGACCGAATAGATTTATTTCGGTGTGATTTAGAACCGATTCGTAAACAGAATCACAGATAATGCACTCATGAGCTGTTTTATACGGACCTGTTAGCATAAAATTACAATTAGAATATGAGACTTTAGATTTATCTGCTATGTCACTTAATTTTTCGAGAACAACCAACGGCGCGTGAGGAAATACAGGAATTACAGAAACACTTTGGAATGCGTTAAAATTCTTTTTTGTTGGTTGATTATTAAATCGTTCTTCTGCTCTCCTCAAAAGTCTTTCTCGATTTTCAACCGCTTTTTTTCGTCTATTCATCAACCATTCAATTTCTTCAAAGGGTGCTCGTTGAGGTTCGCTTTGGCTATCCACACGCACATAGATTCCGGTTGTACGTTCCACAGTGTGCGGTGTTTCATCGCTCTCTTGCACCCTGATGACCACTACTGCTTTTTCAAGGTTATCACCAAATCTACAAACCTTAGTTTCTGGAAAAACTGGAGGATAAATATTTTTCAATGCGATTGAAGTTACTTTTTCATTTAAGCCCTTTACATAATCTCTTCCAGCTATTGGTAATTTTGGTTTTCTGTCCTTTTCACCTACGCCCACCAGAATAATGCCACCATGAGTGTTGGCAAAAGCAGAGATTTCTTTTGCTATCTGTTTCTTCTCATCCTTACTAGAAAAATCCTTTTTATATTCTACTCTTCTATTTTCTTCAATCTGTTCGTCACAAAATGCTTTCACATCTTCAAATTCAATCTCGTTTATTGGTTTAACAAATATACTCATTTTTCTTCCACCACCTTCATCTTCACCTCTTCCGAGAGTACATACAAATTATAAGCAGACCATTCCCTTAAAAAGTTTATGTTTACAATCCATACAATACGACCAAATAGTAACTTCCTCAGGGATTGAGCAATGTAAAAAAAAAAAATCGAAAAGCATTTATACTCTGAAACTTAGGTTTAGATTGGAAAATGGAATATAAGTGTGGTGAAAAACCCGGAAAAGGCAGATACATTTGTACCAATTGTGGAGAGGATTTGCATCTCGATGACGATACAGACGCATTACCGCCATGTCGCAGTTGCAACAAATGTGTATTCACGAAGGTATAAGCATAATGCCATAATGTAGGAGGTGTGATCATAGATACTGTGTTGGCATAACATAGCTTATGCTCTCTCTATTATTTTTATCTCCCCCTCCGTCAGCCCATACAAATCATAAACCAGCCGGTCAATCTGCGTATCAACAATCTTTATCTGCCGTTCGTAAAGCTCTTTATCCCGCTCCATTCTCGCCTCCTGATGTTTCTTCTGCAGTTCGAGCATGCTATCCACCAAAGCTACGAGTTTATCGTGCTGCGCCTTTTCTGTAGGGTTAATAGCATTAATTCCCCCATGTTATCATGTCTTTTTCATATTCACTTTTTATCTGATCAAGTTTACTAAAACTATTTATCACATCGTTTAACGCAATTTCAACATCAGAATCTTTTTTCTTAGAGATATCCATCAGTCTTCTAAAAGAAATCAATTGTTTGTTAATTTCTACATAGATTTGTTTATTTTCTTCATTTAAATCCTTTTCAGCGATTTTTTTAATTTTATCGAATACTTTGATAATAAAAAGTACTGAATCTTTATAGATTGCATCCTCTCCAATTTTGCCGATCGAACCCCGTCCTAATGTTCCCAAATCATTAAGAATAAAACTATCAAGTGATTTTTTCTGTGCTAATTGAATTAAAATATCTGAAAATGTAATTAAGGGGATATTAGAATATCTAGCTTTTTTCTCTAATGCTTTATCCATCGCGAAAAAATGAGGTCTAACGGTTCCTTTTCTATACAATCCCTCCTTTACACATTTTAAAATTAATTCTTTAACATAATAATAACACCATCGAATGATCAAGGTTTTTTGTCGGTCACCCAAATTCATATCTATTACAACTGATGCAATATTCTCCAATACAAACAAACCAGTATTAACAACTTCGCTCTTCTGTAGCTCAATAGCAGTTTCTGTGAGGTTTGAAACCATTCGGATGTAGCTATCACTTACCTCTTGCCATTGTAAATCTTTATTGGTATCATGTTGTACCTTTTTATCATCCATTGCAGATAGTAACCAGATTTCATCTTCAAGCGGTATATTTTTTTCAAGATGCTCTTTCATAATTCGCTCAATGGTATGCAATCCACGCGGACTGACATTAATTAAATCACTTTTCATCATTTCTTCGTTAATCTCAATCAATGCATCATTTAACTCAATTACTACATACCAAGGTAGTTTGTTTTCAGCACAAAAAGAATGAATCCCTTCAATTGCTTCTAGTATTGCATGCAACATCACTTCCTGACGGGACTTTATAGCTTGACTTGCAGTATTTTTTATAATACTCAGAAAGACATTTATTGTTTCTCGTGATTTATCATAGTTCTCAACATTTTTCAGTACCGTAAGCATTTTTTTTGTGGATTCGGCAAGTATAAAGCGTGGTATTATTTGATCATCGTCCTTCAATGATCGGATCGCGACCTCTCTTAAAATATAAATAGGATTTTTCTCGATAGGAGGAGTGACCACATCATAATCACCATCACCATAATCAAGAACCGGAGTGAGCATTAAATGATTCTGAAGACGGAATAAAACAATTTCTTCGTCATCGATTCTTTCGACTAGGTCTTCAATTCTTTTCTTGGATTGAGTAGAACTAATAATTTTCTGCGAATATGGAAATAGGATAAGAAGAGAACCCACAAACAAAAGAAGTGAAAAATATATAAGATCAACGTCTCGCGAGCTCAATGGATCTGATAAAGATACAAGGGTTAAAACAGATACGATAATCGTAAAAATATATATAAAAAATAACTCTTTCAAATGCTTATCCTGAAAGAAACTTTTAAAAGCATATGTGGAATATATTTTTCTTAAAATTTCAAAAGCAACAAGCATGATGGCAATAATAATCCCTAATATTGCAGCAAGAGAGCCGATTATCGTAGAAAGAACGATAATTCCCGCCGAAACATTTCTTATTTCTAAAACATTGGGTAAGAAAGTGGGTAATTGTGGTGTATATATCCATATTGCCAAAAAGACAGCTGTAATTCCTACTATTTCGTATGTTACTCTCTCTTTTAAAATCTTTTGTAGCATTGTTTTAGATGTCCTAAATGCTCTTTTACATTTGTAGTATCTCGAATTACTTTTACTCCTCATCCCTGCCCACTATCCTCCACCACCTTCATCTCCTCCTCCGTCAGCCCGTACAACTCATAAACCTGCCTGTCAATCTGCGTATCAACAATCCTTATCTGTCGTTCATAAAGTTCTTTATCGCGCTCCTTTTTCCTAACTTCTTCCGGACATTCCTCCATCATCTCATCTATGATCCTCTTATTCTCCTCTTTTATATTAAGCCAAACATCTTTAAAATCGCTAAGAGGACCATCACGAAGGTAAGCCCAAATATCCCTTTTGTTAACCTTTTGACATCTTTTTGAAGTCCAACATTGGCGTATGCAGTTACTGAATCCACAAGATCGTTTGTGTATCTCAGTCCTATACTTTGTTTTTCATCTAATTCCCTGAGCTTTTTGTCACATCTCTCTATTTGATACTCAGCACTCAAATACACCTCTTTGAAGAAGGAAGAAACAGTTTGAGTGTCTTTCCATTTCACGTGCGCTACATCATTAAGATGATTTAATTCTTTCTGCTCCTGCAAGCGTGGCTTATGTTCTTCTAACAGGTCTCCTGATGCGTCTAATTCATCCTTCACTTGTGACGAGAACTCAAAGAATTCCATTTTTTCATCTATCAAATTGTTATATTGATTCATCAATTCGTTAAGGCTGCTCGGATTCTGTGTCAGCACTTCTATACTCTCACTTCTTTTGAATTCACGTAGTTGCGACCTAGATTTGTTGATTTTGTTTTCCCACTCATTTAATTGTTTAATTCTGAAGAAGGAACAATGAAAAGGTTTAATCAAAGCTAGCAAAGTATCCAAACCGTCAAGCATGATTGGAGCTATTAAATCTGGAGCATTTTTAAATCCAATTATTGTAAATTCTGTGTAACTGCTAAAAACTACCTGTGGAGAGACCAGAGACATACCGGTCCAAGACATTTGGTTTGGGATAAATTTAATTGCATTTAGGGGGTAGGAATTTTTATCTAACCAATCTTCCAGTTTCTCATCGGCAACAATAGGATGTGCCCATGACTCAATCCCTTTGAATCTAAGCACTTCATCGAGATGTGCAATCCATAGAATGATACCTTTGTGCCACTCACTCGTATCTGTTGAAAACATCCCGATGAGGTGGGGTGTTATGTAATGCCCAATCTCCTCTTGCGCCTTCTCTAAAAAGTTCTGCCCATCACTTGGCGTTTTTTTATGTAAATTTTCAATAACCTCTTCTTTTAATTCCCCATAACAAGTTACATCATAAATATGGCGATGCTGTTGAATTACATATATATTTATCGACTCAAAGCAATCGGGAATTGGAAATTTGGGATTGATAATACCCCCATATTTTTCTATAACATATGCAGTGCCGCCACCTAATCTTTGAGGTGCCATTTTTGGGGGTGATTTTCCTTCGAATAATATTTTCAGTTTATCATCCAAACTTGGTTTCTGCTTCGAATCAACGAAATCTACCAAAGCAATACCAAGGCTTTTTATTTTCATCTCTCCATTCCTTCAATAACTTTTATTTCTTCATCGCTCAGCCAGTACAAATCATAAACCAGCCTGTCAATCTGCGCATCAACAATCTTTATCTGCCGTTCATAAAGCTCTTTATCGCGGTCCATTCTCGCCCGTGATTATTTCCCTTTTATTCCACTCAGCACTCTATTATAAACCTTTTCGGATATCCAAACCTTTTTGTTTCTCAAATCATCCAAAGACTTTTTCAAATCTTTTATTAAGCCGTTTTCATACGCCTCTGCTAAAATCCCAACAGTTCCAATAACCTCTAATCCTCGAGACTTTGCTATATCCCTTGCAATAGATTCATCTATTAAGACCAACTCGGCATTTAACTCCAATGCCAGGATTATTGCCTCTGCTTCTCCCTTTTCCAACTCTATGGTCAATGATTCCACAGCAAGCGTATTCTTAACCTCTTTAGTTATGAACCAATCGGATTCTTTCACTTCGGTGGAACCGGGTTTACCTTCACCTTTTACAACAACTTGCTCATATACTTCATTTGGTATGTAAATTTGCATAAACTGCTTGAGTAAATCTAACTTGCCAATTCTTGCTAAAGCAATTAGTGGTCCCGCATTTGAAACTATAATCATATTATCTTTGCTTAATTCGTCGCAAGGTTTTGACATCCTCTTCCAAGTCTTCCACGGTATAATGCAAGGGAATTCTCCTCTCACCCAGCAAATCCATCATCTCATTCCTTGAAACTTCCGCTATTTCCGATGCCTTGCCTATGGAAACCAACCCCTCCCTAAACAGCTCTATTGCTATCGCACGCTTTAAAAACGCATCTAATTCGCTTTCTCTGACTTTACAAATCGTGATTATTTCGTGAGGCAGTTTCAATTTCGTTTCCATTTTATCATACTCATAAACCTATTCTTCCTTTGAATATAAAAACTTTTCTATCCTATTTTTTCTCTCCAATAGTTTTGTAAGTAATAGGAGTAAAAAAATGGAGAACCGGTTTACTGCCGTATTTCAAAAGACGGACAAATGGTGGATAGCCTTTGTTGAGGAGTTGCCAGGTGCAAATACGCAAGGAGAAACAATTGATGAAGCTCGTGAAAATCTCAAGGAGGCTGTTGAACTGATACTGAAATCCAGTGAAAGGCAAGACATCCACAGTGCCTCGACACGTCGAAATTGACGATGCTCTGGCAAAGAAAATTTGTAAGGATTTAGGGATTCCAAAAGTTTGAGGATTCTTCCAAAAACATTTTTAATTTAGTTCCTTTTTTCCTTCGCATAAATAGATGGTCTTTTCGCGTTGATTTGACATCCCAAATACATCTGCTCGTAAGCTGGTTTTCCCTCGCTTCAGAGATAACTCACTTCCAGCATATTCTGAAAGACAATTCTTTTGCGTCTTCAAAAATGTTTCCACTGCGGGATACAGGTCTTTCTCGTGCATCTTCTCTAAATCAACCATCTCCTTCTTTTTGCCTCCTTTTTTCTCCTTTTCCTCATTGATGCTGTGAATCACACCTTAAATCTCATCAGCTTTCCTTAACACTTCTTCGATTAGTTTATAGTCCAAATAGTATCATAAACGATCATATTTTGCCAAGTTCCTCTTGTAAATCCTCCACGGTGATGTCTGTGTAGCTGACCTCCCTTTTTCCCAATTCGTAGAGGAAATCCCAGAGAGTTAACTGTGCAGTATCCGAAGCTTGTTTCAATGTCATCTTCCCCTCTCTGTAAAGCTCTGCAGCTAAAGCTATCCTCGCCTCGTCTTCATTAACATCTCCAACCAATGGAACTTCCAGTATTTTTACCGCCATGTCTATCTATAAATCTATTCTTCCTTTGAATATAAAAACTTTCTTTTTGACATATCGAACACATCTGCTCTGAGGCTGTTTTTTCCTCTCTTCAGTGATAATTTCGTGCCAACGTATTCGGCAATGCAATTCTTTTGGAGCTTCAAGAAATTTTCCGCTGCGGGATACAGTTCCTTTTCGTGCATTATAATTATCACATCTTTCAATGCATGTATTTATCTATATTAACAATTAGACTTCAAATTAACTATCAAGTAAGCATAATATGCCTGAATCCAATCAGCAAAATGCTCTGGGCTAACCCCTGTTTCCTCAAACTGGTTGAAATACTCTTTAGCACACTGATATTGTCCAACGGCAAAAGCATAATAAGCAATTCGAATAAAGCATTCTGCTTCAACCGGATGACCTTTAAATCGTTCCAATTCCTTTATGGCTTGCTGAACCGATTGCCATACAATTTCGTTTTTCTTTTGAAATATCGCCTCATCACTGATATTAAGTCCCGCGATCAAAGCTTCCAAATAATTTTCATTTTTTAACAGTGTATCTTTCAAATCGTTTAATCTCTGAAGTACCCGCTCAAAATCATAATTTCTCCTATCAATCTTTTGTACAGCGGCTAATTCCTTCAACCAATAGCACTTTTCGCTGACACAATATTCCGGCAAAGATAAAAGATAATCTCCAATCTCGCTTTCCATTCCTCTAAGTATGTAAGAAACTCTTCCATAAAAAGGTAAAAAAGGGTCCAAAACATTCATCTCTTTCAGCCGTTCTAAAACAAAATGAATCTCCTTCAAAGTTCGATAACGCTCTGTGAGATCTAACAGGAGATATTTATCTAATTGATGCTCTATGTGGGCAACATAACTGGGTTTCAATAACTGTGAATTCCA
>QBUL01000120.1 GCA_013180605.1 Candidatus Methanophagaceae archaeon GoMg1
ATCTTTCTTCAACAAGATATAGCCATTCCGAAAATTAATAACCACAAGATTACACAACACTTTTTCTTTTTGCAAAAAAGAAAACCTGTGCTAAAAGAAAAACTAACAGAATGTTTTTAGTCAAGGTTTTTACCGAAGATAAAAAAGTTGTTGGTAAAGCTTTTCTTTCTAAGAAAAGGTTTCTTGTGAAATCTCGTGGTTCAATATTTGCAATTTATTACTGGAATGACTATAAATAAAATACAAGTTATCTATTTCTATTCTATTGAAAATGCGAGGTAAAAGAGATGGAAGGACAAGAGAAGGAGCGAATAAGAACCCCTATTCTCTCTGTACTGGGACACATAGACCATGGCAAGACCACCTTACTCGACAACATAAGGGGCACCACAATAACAGCAAAGGAAGCGGGACGCGTGACACAGCATATTGGGGCAACGGAAATCCCGATAGAGCTGATAAAGAAGATTTGTGAACCTTTAAGGAAGGATTGGACGGGAATAGAAGTTCCCGGTTTGCTTTTCATTGATACCCCTGGACACCATGCCTTTGTATCTCTGAGGAAAAGAGGGGGTGCTTTAGCTGACGTTGCCGTTGTGGTGGTGGATGTGATGGAGGGATTTCAGCCACAGACTTACGAAGCATTAAACATCTTAAGATTATTAAAAACGCCTTTCGTGGTGGCATTGAACAAAATAGACCGGATAAAGGGCTGGAACTCAACTAAAAGACCGTTTATTCTCAATTATAACGACCAGCCGGGATATGCGAGAGAGGCACTGGATGCGCGGATATATGAAATAGTGGGCGACCTGTACGATAAAGGTTTCTCGGCAGATAGATACGACCGGATAAAAGACTTCTCAATGAATGTGGGTATCGTGCCAGTATGCGCGAAGACGGGAGAAGGAATTGCGGATTTGCTGCTTGTTCTGATAGGATTATCACAGAAATTCTTTGAGAAAGTTCTGCGAGTTCATTTAGAAGAGGCGGGTGTTGGCACGATACTGGAAAAGAAGGAGGAGAAAGGTCTCGGAACCACGATTGACGTGATATTATACGAAGGAAAGCTCAGCGTGGGCGATACAATCGTGGTGGGAAGTACGGAGGAGGACCCGATAGTAACAAAGGTGAAAGCACTGCTGAAACCAAGAGCTTTGCAAGAGATACGAACAGAACAGAGATTTCTTCGTATAAAAAGTGTGTATGCTGCTTCAGGAATGAAAATAGTAGCTCCAGGGATAGAAAATGCGCTTCCTGGGTCGCAGGTGCGAGTGGCTGGGCCCGGGCAAGATGAACTCGAGAATGTGATAAGAATAATGAAGGGCGAGACAGCGGAGTTGAAAATGGAAGCAAGCCTAAGCCCGGAAGGAATAATCATAAAGACCGATACAACGGGCTCGCTGGAAGCGCTTGCCATGGAACTGAAAACAGAAGGAATAGAAAAGATAAAAAAAGCAGCAGTCGGAAACATATCTAGAAGGGACGTAATAGACGCAACTACTACGGGGGATAGGTATTTGAGCGTTATTTTGGGCTTTAACGTTGGTATACTCCCTGATGCGAAAGAAGCAGCTCTGGAGAACGGCATTCCTGTGTTTATAAGCGACGTTATTTACCAGTTGATAGAAGATTATAAGACCTGGGTGAAAGAAGAGCGGGATAAAGAGAAGCGTGAACTCGTGGATAGGCTGACCACACCGGCAAAGATGAAAATTCTGCCCGGGTGTGTATTCAGGCAAAGCAAACCCGCTATTTTTGGTATAGAGGTCTTAGGCGGGAAGATAAAAACCGGCGTGAAATTGGTAAAATCGGATGGTACCGGGATTGGAGCGATAAACGAGATACAGGATAAGGGAGGCAGCATAAAAAAAGCGGTGGTGGCGATGCAGGTGGCAATTTCAATGAAAAAGCCGACGTTTGGACGGCAAATAAAGGAGAATGACATTTTGTATGTGGATATTAATGAAGAAGAAATGAAAGAGATGAAAACGTCAATGGGAAGGGGGTTGTTGTCCGCAGACGAAGAGGAGATATTAGAGGAGTTGGAGAGGATAAAGGGAAAAATTCCTAAATCCGAACGATAAAGCGAATTAGGGGTAAATACATAACTTGACGATGTCAGATTAACCGCAGAGTTCACAGAGGATATTGTGACTATAATTTGGTTAGGGGGCAAGTAACGTGAAACAGAAGATCACAGAATTTTTCTTCTTTTCGGGTCTGGAATAGGGGTGTATTCAGCGCTGATAGTATATTTAGCGATAGTGGATTGTTCCATATTTTCGGACGATTTCAAGGACGTAAATCTGGAAAATAAGGCGGTTAAACATTTCAACGCTGGATATTGGGTCAAAGAATCTTAAAATTAGTATTGAACTGGACGAGGGGTCTTTGGAAGTAGCCAAATCAACGGATTTTGTAATAAAAAATGTTATATACAATCAAACATATATAATTGGATAGTTTTTACAATTCGTGATGGATAGAGCAATAAAGTGCTGAGCTGAGGAGGCGAGAAGAAGAGTTGCTTTTATTATACTCACACCACGAGCTTCTTCTCTAACTTCGTCAGGTTCTCACTGCCGCTCTTCCGCACGAGCACCATATCCTCCAGTCTGACAGCACCTACTTCAGGGTCGTACAATCCGGGCTCTATTGTAATCACATTCCCTTTTCGTAGTTCGTAATCATTATCACCAACTCGCGGGTTCTCATGCAAGTCCAATCCCACTCCATGCCCCGTGGAATGAATGAATCCTTTCTTACTCCTTTTTCTTATCGTCCCATATCCTCTTTCCTCAAATATATCGCACACAAGATTATGCACTTCTCTGCACGTTACTCCTTCCCTTATAAGAGCTAAGGAAGCCTCTTGAGCATGCTTGACCGCTTCGTACATCTCCTTTATCTCCTTTCCCGGCTCTCCTCTGAGAACGGTTCTTGACATATCTGCATAATATCTTTCAGTCTTTAATCTTGGGAAAATATCTATGATAGTGGATTCATTTGCGAAAATAGGGCCGTTCCCAGTAAAATGAGGGTCAGCAGCTCTTTTCCCGCATGCTACTATCGGTTCGTCTACTTCACATGCACATCCGGAATCAAACAAAGCATGTTCTATGTATGCCTTTATTCTTTCAGAGGTTAAAATTTCATCGTTCTCTAAAAGAAAATTGCCCTTCACGGACGATTTTTTTATAACTTCTATGGCGATTTCCATTGCGTGCTCGGTAGCTCTTTGCGCCTTCCTCAGATAACCTATTTCCTGTTCATCTTTTATCTCTCGCTCTTTCGTCATTATTGTTTCCTCCACGGGAACTACCTCTATGCCTTTCCTCCTCAGCTCATCGGCAGTGTATAAAGGAAAATATTTTGGCACCTCTACCTCTTTTATGTCTTCCTCTTGGAGGATTTTGGCAACGAACTCTTCCATTTTTAGGTTATAGCCATAAGCAAGCGAAGAACGAATATCTTTTACAATAGACTCTTTTCTCGCTCTTTCGTATTCCATCTGCGACACGATGAGAATGTCTTTTCCTTTGCGAGAAAAGCGAAGAAAAACGAAAGGGTCTGGGGCGAGGAAACGAGTGGCGTAATACATGTCCGCATTATGCATGCTTTCGCTGACCATTAGAAGGGGTTTTAGCTCCCTCTTCACCTTTGCCTTCATGCTTAGTTTATCCTTTACTGCTATGGAATTATCACGAACTAATAGTTTAATAATATCCAGGGATTGTAAACCGCAATTGTTTGCAATCCATCAAAATGAGGGCAAAATTTAGTTCCTCCTTTCTGGTTTTCTGTTTTATCTCATTTCATCCTATAAATCACTTCCTCACCTTCTTCCCTTGTTCGTATCCTCACTTCATTCAGAGATGCGGCGTGGTAAGCAATTGCAGCGAGTTCTTTCAGCTCTTCGTGGCTGAATACATCTTCTTCTTTTATTTCACCACCCGGGACAAGCTCAACCCGACCCTGTTGTATCACATACGGGCAGTGTGCAGCCCCGGCATCTTCCAGTTCTTTTGCTATGCGTTCCACTTCCTCTGCACCGACAAGATGTTTGAATACCGTTGTTTGCACTTCGAGTTCTATTTTCGCACGCACACAAGTATCCAGTGTCTTTTTTACTCGTTCTATCACCCCAGGAACTTTTGTTAGTTTGGCATAGAGGTTTTTATCAGACAGCGGCGCCTTAATATCGAGGAATATTTTGTCAATTAGCTCCTTTCTTAGCATTGATTCGGTAACTTTAGGATAAAATCCGTTTGTCTGCACGCCAACGAACAGTGACCGTGTCTTTCCATATTCGGCAATCGCTTCTATTGCGCCTGGCTGCATGAACGGTTCACCACCGGAAATAACGACTGCATCTATGAAATCCTCATTTTTGTTTATGTCTTCTTCTATCTCCTGCATCTCAACGTAGTTATCGCCTTCCAGCAGGTCATGATTCTGGCAATAGATACATCGAAACGGGCACCCCCTGAGAAATATCACCATCGACGCTTTTCCTCGCCAGTCTATGGTAGAAAAGGGAACGATGCCGCCGAGGTTTATTCTTATTTGTGTCATTCACTACATACAAAATACAGGATATTTTTCTTTTCCGAAAACGCTTTTCTTTTTTAAAGAAAAGAGTTTATTTGGAAGTAATTACCTACTTGCTCTACGGCTCGTGCAGCGAGTTCAGCGCATTTATCGAGGTCTTTCAGGCTTAACAACTCCACAGGCGAGTGAATGTACCTTGTAGGCACACCGATTACACCCGTGGGTATGCCGCTTCTTGTAAGGTGGATTGAGGTAGCATCCGTCGTGCCACCTTCCGATACGCTGAGCTGATAGTCTATATTATGCTTGGTTGCCGTCTCCTTGAGCCATTTCAGCACCGAGGGCGGCGTTATTATGCCGCGACCCGAGGCATCGGAAACGGTAATCACGGGACCTTTATCCATCTCTACCGTCGTGTCTTTCTTTTCTATCCCCGGATGCCCCCCTGCTATATCGGTATCTATTGCGAGGGCAACGTCGGGATTGAGCCCGAATGCCGCCGTTCGTGCCCCTTTCAGCCCCACTTCCTCCTGCACCGTACCTACTGCATAGACCTCGAAGTCGGTATTTGCACGTTTAAGTGCTTCTACCATTATCGCAACACCGGAACGATTGTCAAAGGCTTTACAGCTAACTCTTTCGTTTTTCATGTCTACAAAATGCCTATCTACGGTAACAGGCGTTCCGATGGAAATCCCCATTTGTTCCACTTCTTCTTTGTCGCACGCACCCACGTCAATGAACATATCTTCTGATTTTATCGCCTTCTCACGCTCGTCCTTTTTCATTTTATGCGGTGGTTTTGAGCCTATAACGCCATACTCTTTCACCCCGCTCTCTGAATGAAGAACCACACGCTGATTGAGCAGTGTCTGGTCAAACCACCCGCCTATCGTCGAGAATCTCAAGAAACCCTCGTCTTCTATGAGCTTCACCATAAGCCCTATTTCGTCAAGATGCGCAGCAATCATAACAGATGGTTTTTTCCCTTTCCTCGTGGCTATCAGATTCCCCAACCCGTCGGTCCGTATTTCGTCCACGTATGGCTTAATCTCTGCCTCTACGATTTCTCTTATCTCGCCTTCGTAGCCTGAAACACCATGTGCCTCGGCTAATTTTTTCAATAATTCTCTCATTTCTCCCATTTTTATTCCCAAGCGTTTTTGATAAAAACTTTTAGTCCCGCCTCCCGGATTTGAACCGGGGACATCGCGGTGTCCGCGCACGCGGTTATGTGACCTTTGGGAGGTGGTCAAAAATTCACTCTACAGCCGCGCACTCTGCCAAACTGAGTTAAGGCGGGATTTTATTTTCTCTATTAAAAATTACCATATTAATAAACTTAAATATAAAAATAATTTTTGAATGGATGAGTAAATCGATTGTATATACAGTATAACTTACACCTATTTAAGACGCGGATTTACACAGATTTACACGGATTTATTCTTTCTTTTGGTGTGCTGGGGGGACTATTTTTAACGGCACTGCTCTTTTCAGCCGTGTTAATTAAGCCCTCTCAGGGCTTGCGGGTATGTGGGCAGAGCCCACAAGCGTTAATCTGTGTCTATGGTATGATTTATTTTTTGTTCACTCCTTTCTTCCGCTTTATCCCGTCTAACAGCCCATGAGCGTAATTTATACAACCAAAGGCAGTGAAGTAATCCCCTTTTTCAAGATAATACTTCGTGTCCTCGTAATACCCCTTTGCAAGCTCTATCACCGCTTCCTCATTGCTAACCCGCGATAACGAGTCCAGCTCGGCTACGCTCTCTTCAAAAAGCGCTATATCCTTTTTTATCCTTTCTGTTTCACCCATTTGCGTGCTGTGTTATGATATGATATGGTGTGGTTTTATAAGTTAAGGAACCCTAAAGCTATTGCATCTAAATTCTTATCGAGAAGGGAAAAAAAACGATGGACAGACCCTTTGTATTTATAAACGCTGCAATGAGTGCGGATGGAAAAATATCCACGGTAGAAAGGAGGCAGACGACAATAAGCGGCAGGGAAGATTTTGAGCGGGTTGATTCACTGAAGGCGGGAAGCGATGCGATAATGATTGGCATAGGCACAGTTTCCGCAGATAACCCTTCTTTAACGGTGAAATCCGAAAAGAGGAGGGAAGAAAGGCGAAAGGTGGGGAAAGATGAGAATCCGCTGCGAATAGTGGTGGACAGCAAGGCGAAAACACCGGTTGATGCAGAGATATTAAACAAAGGCAAAGGAAAACGACTAATTGCGGTTTCCGAACGGGCAATTGTGGAAGATAGGGAAGGATTAGGAGAGAAAGCGGAGGTTCTAATTTGTGGTAATGGGGAAGTGGATTTAAAGAAGCTTCTTTTTTTGCTGGGGCTGCGAGGCGTGAGTAGGTTGATGGTAGAAGGCGGTGCAACGCTTAACTGGTCTTTAATTTCGCAGGGGCTCGTTGATGAGATATATACGTATGTAGGCAACCTGATAATCGGCGGTGAAAACGCACCTACACTTGTGGATGGTGCAGGCTTTGTCGTAGAAGGAGAAATGGTAAAGCTGGAGCTTTTAAGTGCGGAGCCAATGGACGAAGGTGTTTTGTTAAGGTGGCGTGTTCGCAATGCATAAAGCGTTTTCGTGTTCGTCAACCTGAAACTTGAGAACCGAAAACTGAAATAATAAATATAACTAACTTAAATTGATAGTGCGAGTCAATGGAGAACGACAAAAGAGCGCGGGATATGAAGAAAGAGGAGAAAGAGAAGGAGGAATACAAGGAAGGGTTGATAAAGACGCTAACGCCTCTCCTGTTTGGTGTTCTCGCGGGTGTTATATCATTCTACGTGATAAAAAATCCTACGTCAGAAGATGGTCTGCTTATCGCAATTCTAATGGTCTTGGTGCAGAAATTTGTCTATCCGTTCTTACATACGAGCTTAAAAGGGGTAAAGGATTGGATTTATATCTCGTTTATAACCCTTTTCTGCTGGTTTATCTCGTTCTCACTGTTGCTGAACATTCACATTTAAAACGCCACTTTTAGAAGTGTCGGTTTGAAAAATATGCGTGGCTGCGATAGCGAGGGCATCGGTAACATCGTCAGGTTTTGGCGTCTCCGCCAGGCGAAGCAGCTCCGTTATTTTACTCGCTACCTCGCTCTTTGTCGCTCTGCCGTATCCAGTTATGACGTTTTTCACCTCAGAGGTATTGTATTCGTATGTAGGAAGTCCCGAGACAGAAGCGGCTAAGAGACATACTCCACGTGCTTGACCAACGCTTAACGCTGTTTTCACGTTAATATTGAAAAATAGCTTCTCGATCGCCATCACGTCAGGCGTCATGTCTTTTATCACCGCGAGTAAGTCTTCATATACCTTCCTCAATCTATCCTCGTTTGACTGCTCGGGTGTTGTCTTTATATAACCAAAATCAATTGGTTTTAATGTTCTGTGATTAAACTCAATGACGCCCCATCCTGTGCGAGCAGTTCCCGGGTCTATCCCAATCACGCGCATATTATATGTATGTATCTACCTAATAAATAAGAAGAACCAAATTAATATCAATTTAGAAGGGAAAAGAAAAGAAGAAAAAGGAGCGTAAAATCAAATGGAAAAAGGTGGAGGCATTGTAGTTCCTGGGGATTTCCTGGGTACTTCAGAGGAATTTACGTTGGGAAAAGGTGTATACGGTGAAGAGGGGAATTTATACGCCTCGCAGATAGGTACAATTAACATAACCGATAAGAGAGCTATAGAGGTTCTGCCCGCGGTAGAGACACCGCCAGTGCTCAAAGAGGGGGATGTGGTTATAGGCAGAATAGAGGATTTAAGAGATAACGTTGCCCTCGTGAGTATAGCATGTGTGGAAGGGAAGGAGAAACGGGAAATTGCTGCATCTACTCAAGCAGTTATCCGCATATCAAATGTGCGAAAAGGATTTGTAAACGATTTGCAGCAGGAGTTCGGTTATCTTGACGTGGTAAAGGCAAAAGTGTTGGACGCAAAGGCATTACGACTTAGCACAGAGGAACGGGATTTAGGCGTTCTTAAAGCGATGTGTACAAAATGCAAAGGTCGCCTGAAGAGGAAAGGAGATGTACTGACATGCGAGAAATGCAAAAGGGTGGAACCGAGAAAAATATCAGAAGATTATGGTAAGGGCGTGGTTTAGGGGATGTTAGAGGATGGATAAAGGAGAGGAAAATAAGCGCTTAAAGATACTTGAGAAGAAGAAAAAAGAGGTAAAGATAGAAATAGAAGGTGAAGACCACACGCTTTTAGCCCCGCTATCATCAAAACTGCTGGAGAATGAAAAGGTTGACATCGCAACCTATAGCATCAAGTATACACTGATGAGCAATCCTGTTTTGTACGTGAAGATGCGGGAGGGGGACCCGATAGAGGCAGTGAAGTCCGCTGCTGCTTCACTTGCATCAGAATTTGAGGAGTTCTCGTCGAAATATAAAGCGGCAATAGTCTAGCGGTAGGACACGGGCTTCCCAACATGAGCGGGGTGCCGTGCAGGGTGTTAGTTGTCCGGTGTAAGTAGCCCATAAGTTACACACTTCAAACCTCAGCCCTCAAACCTGACACCTACAAGGATGGGAAATAGCCTGTAACCCGGGTTCGAGCCCCGGTTGCCGCATCAAACTTTTTTTTTAAAAAAGTTTGATCAAAAACGCTTCGCAGAAAACTTTCTTAAAAAGAAAGTTTTATCAAAGAAAAAAGCTATGGATCGGATAAAGAAATATGAATTCAGGAAGGTATTAGAAGAACTGAGGAAAAAGGCGGGTAGAGGGACAGAGCTCGTGTCAGTTTACATTCCGAGAGATAAACAAGTATCGGATGTTACTTCTCATCTACGTGATGAATACGGGCAAGCAATGAATATAAAAAGCAAATCTACCCGTACCAATGTTCAAAGTTCGCTGGATTCTATCTTATCCAAGCTGAAGTATGTGCATGTAGGTGAAAACGGCGTGGTTATATTCTGTGGTGCTGTGGAGAAAGGAGGAAACAAGACCGATATAGAAACCCTCATCGTGGAACCGCCGGAAAAACTACTGTCTTATATCTACCATTGTGATTCCTCTTTCTTCCTCGAACCGCTGGAAGAGATGGTGGAGGAGAAGGAAAAATACGGTTTAATCGTACTTGATAGAAGAGAAGCGACGATAGGCACCTTAACAGGGAAGGTAGTGGAGGCAAGGAAACACTTGACTTCTGCGGTTCCCGGAAAGATAAGAAAAGGAGGGCAGTCGGCGCTGAGATTCCAGCGGTTGCGAGAGATAGCAATAGATGATTTTTATAAGCGAATAGGCGAGCATGCAACACGAATATTACTTCAGGAGGATATACAAAGCATCTTGATAGGCGGGCCAAGTCCAACGAAGGACGATTTCATAAAAGGGTCTTACTTGCATTACGAACTGCAGAACAAAATTCTTGGCGCTTTTGATGTAGCCTATACTGATGAATCAGGTCTTTATGAGCTCATTGATAAGGCGGAAGATGCCCTCGCGGGATTGGATTTGATGAGCGAGAAGAAGCTCATGGAGCGGTTCATGAAGCTATTAGTAAATGATGAGTACATGGTAGCATACGGGGAGAAAGAGGTGAGGAGGAAATTGGAAAATGGTGCCGTGGGTACGCTTTTATTTTCCGAAGAGCTTGATGCCGAGTTCACGCACGATTTAGTGGAAAAAGCGGAGGAGACAGGTGCAGATGTAGAAGTCATATCAACGGAATTTGAGGAAGGAGCGCAGCTGATGCGTGCGTTCGGTGGTGTCGCCGCTTTGTTGCGGTACAGGGCAAACTAAATTAAAAATTATTAACCACAGATTACACAGATTAACACAGATAGATGATAAGAATCAACAAACACGGTTAAACTAAAATAAATCGGCGTAAATCTGTGTCTTAAATAGATGGGAGTTACATTTTATATACAATGGCAAATGCAGAGTGCAAATTGAAAAATGCAAAATAATATAATCTTGGTGGGCACGGGGCATATATTAGAAAAGAGCGTAAAAGAGGTGGAGGAGGTAATAGACAGAGAAGAGCCCGACGTGGTTGCTGTTGAGCTATGCGAAGGCAGATTCAGGGCATTGAAAGGGGATATGGAGGATTTTTCGATAAAAGACGTGATAAGCGGTGGCAGCCCATTTTTATTGCTCACGCATTGGCTGCTTGCATACGTGCAGCGTAAAATGGGTGCGGAATTAGGCATTGAGCCCGGTGCAGACATGATGGCAGCGATAAAGAAAGCCGAGGAGAGAGGTTGCGAAATCGCATTGATTGATAGACCTATTCAAGTAACGATGCAGCGGTTCTGGAGTGCGATGAAATTTTTGGAAAAGATCAAGATGATTTTTTCGATTATTTTCGCGGTTGGCAGCATGAGAGGCACAAAAGATGCGGGAGAGGAAGGAGTAGGAATAGGGATAGGGAAAGGTGAGGGGAAGAATTACATAGAGCTGGATAGAATAACGGATGACGATGTGGTTACACAGTTGATGGAAGAATTGAGGGAGTTTTCACCGGGTGCTGCGACAGCGCTGTTGGATGAACGAGACGCTTATATCGCAGGTAGTTTGAGGGAACTTGAACTCCACGCTATTTCTAAAGAGGGAACCCGTGCGGGTGCGGATGCCAAGGAAGAGGAAGAAGGGAGGAAAATAGTTGCGGTAGTTGGTGCGGGACACGTTGCAGGAATAAAGAATCTCCTTGAGCATCCGGAGTCAATCCCACCAAGGGATGAGCTATGCTCGATTCCTAAGAAGAGAAGATTTGGTATAAAAAATCTGTTGGGTGTCGGATTGGGCATAGCTCTATTGATTATCCTTTTAGCGGTCTTTTTTTTGGGTATACCTTTTGATATTCTTCTTAAAGCGTTTTTTTTGTGGTTTGTAATAAATGGTGTTTTATCTGCGGCAGGTGTTGTAATAGCGAGAGGGCATCCCCTTTCGGCGCTTACTGCTTTCTCCGTGGCGTGGCTTACATCTTTAAATCTATTTTTAGCAGCGGGTTGGTTTGCGGGCTTGGTAGAGGCGCATTTTCGAGAACCAACGATAGAAGACGCAAAGCGTATGCTGGATGTGGAATCGTTGCGGGAATTAATGAGAAACAAGCTGTTTAAAGTTATTCTTGTAGCGGCGTTGGCAAATATAGGAAGCATTGTTGGAACGTTTATCGGGATTGGTGTTGTGGGGCATGAGTTAGGTATAAATATACAGGATATATGGGTGGGTTTGAAAACATTTTTTTGAAGGAGGTAAAAGTGACCGAAAAAGGCGAAAAAATAGTTATCTGGCCTGCGTATTTAACAGCGGGTAAGACAAAGGGAGAAGGTCGAATCGTGTCGAGAAGGAATGCGGTGAAATCACCGAAGATAGAAGAGATAGAAAAGGTTGCAAGAATGCTCGACCTGGAGCCGGAGGTGGAAAAAGGAAAAGCATATCCGAAAACGCACTGGCTTCAAAGTGGAAGAGTGCGGGTGAACAAAGCAGGAAGGAAAGGGGAGATTGTGAAGAAGATTGCAATGGAGATAAAAGAGATAAGAGAGAAATCCAAGAGCGAAAGGAGATAGGAAAGCAGGTAAGAAGGGCATTGACCCTGAGAAATAAAGCGAGGTGTGATCCGAAAGCAGATATAAAAGAGGATGATGCAAATTTCGTCATTGAATTTGGGAAAGAGCTTGTAGAGGAGATAGAAGCGAGGCTCTCGCGAAAAGCGGAAGAAAATGAGTGGAATTGATACAAATGTAGAAAAGCGCAAAATTAATATTTTCAAAATAGGAGGTATTTGGTGCTTCAAATATTTCTTTAACGATGGAGAGATATTCAATAAGCTATCGGAATACTATAATCGTGACAAATACCGATTTGAGGTTAATAACATTGAAGAGAGGAAAAAAGTAATGGAATATCTCGAATACAAAGGTTTTGAAATCGCCCTTATTGAGAATTCCTCGGATTATACGGTAAAGATAAGCAAATCTAATAAGTATGCAGCAATCCTGAAAAATTCAATAGAATCCTATGAAAGGGAAAGAGACAAGATATTCACAATGAAGGATTTAGTATCTGTTGATCCCATAAAATGGACGAGATTGAACGAGCTATCCCGGTAGGGAAGCTTGCACTGT
>QBUL01000119.1 GCA_013180605.1 Candidatus Methanophagaceae archaeon GoMg1
GTACAATTAAATAGGTGATGTTTTTATTAAGATTTATTACGAATTATCTGAAAATGAATATTGTGCCCTAGTAAAAACTGGTCCCAATTTATTACGGGAACGACTATAAATTTAAACTACCAGGCTAAGCATTCTCTTGTGGATTTCAGGCTCTAAAGCAGCAATAAGCGAAATATTCTGCGTCTTTTCTACTCCCTCTCTGAGCTTCTTTCCTTTTGAATCCGTCAGGATCCCCCCTGCCTCGTTCAAAATCAAAATTGCACCTGCTATGTCATAACCACTTATTAAACCACGCACGTCTATCGCCGCATCCATTACGCCTTCCGCAACCAGGCATATCTCCATCGCAATACTGCCCAGCACACGAATCACCACATTTTTATTCCTCTTTTGAAATTCTATGAGCCCCTCAGGTATCGAATCCGCACCGTAAGTGTAGATAGAGAAGACTTGTTTTGTCTTGCCTTTCACCTTACGTGGTAGTTTCTTACCGTCTACAAATGCGTGCCCGCCCTTCACTGCGTAGTATGTCCGCCCCTGAATAGTTGCAACAACGCTTGCTTGAATGTCGTCAAAGGTGAGGTGCTCTACCTTCGGTAAATAAGCGATAGAAGAGCAGAAGAACGGTATGCCAAGAATGGCATTTGTGGAGCCATCTATGGGGTCAAAAATAAGCGTGAATTTCGGCTCGTCTCCCTTTGGAAATATGTGGTCACCCAATTCTTCTGATATTATCCTCGCACACAGCCCGCGGGAACTCAATGCTTTCTCCAGTGCTCTCTCCGCGAACATGTCTATCTTCCTCGTTACGTCCCTCGCCCTCCTCGCTATTACATCTCCGTAGTCCGCGTTTTCCGAGATATAGGTTCTTATGGACTCCCTCAACTCAGACGAAATCTCCAACAGTTCGTTTATTTCCATTTTATCTTTGTATGTAAGGTAAAATATGATTCCCATCTATTTAAGACACGGATTTACACGGATTTTTTCTTTCTTTTGTTGGACTGGGCTAACGGCATTTCTCTTTTTATCTTGTCTGTGTCAATCTGCGTTAATCTGTGTCTATAATTTATTTTTTCTTGTTATATGTAAAGTATGATATCCATCTATTTAAGACACGGATATTTATATTCATCTATACAATACAAGTCACGAACCTCGGACTAAAAGTCCGAAGGCATCATGAGGATGCTCGAGATTTTAAATTTCTATTGTTTTATATTCTTTCTGCGTTTCAAATTTAGGTGCAAAGTTTAGCATTTCTAATTTTTCGAGCTATTCACACGATTCAGTTTTTTCATATCCACTAGCCAGATTTAAAATTCTGGAAATGTCTTTCCAATCCGTTTTCATGCAATATCACTAAGTTAGCACTAACTTTGGAGTGATGAATATTAATAATTGGTCGATTTTATCTTCTTTTAGCTAAAATTTGAAGTTTATTTCGACATTATCAATTTTTCAATCAACTGGTGAGCGACTCTTGGAAGTTCATTCAAAACATCATAGTCTGAGATGCTCTCATCAAGACAATCGATATCTAATGCTTGGCTTTCGACCATGCAGGACTGTAAATTGAATGTGATCACGTTTGACCCAAGTTCGAGCCGCCAGAAATTATTTTTTTCATCTATATTTTCGAATTTAATATTTGGATTCATTAAATTAAGTGTACGACGTAACTGGTTTACAAGAATTTTAGTTCTCTCTTTATTCACGATTGGAGGGGTCGCTTCTATGGCATAGTTCAATAATGCAAGTCCATAGAATCTATTAAGTTTATTGTGCCAGAATTTGTTGTTGTAAGTTCTTAAACAAGAGTGACAAGAACTTTTGCATTCACATTTGGAAAGGATTGATTTGACGTTTGTTTGAACTTCATCGAATCTCTCGAATGTCTTTGATGCAAATCCGGCTCCTCCAGGTGTGGTATCATAAAGGAACAACTCCACATAACCGTTAATTTCCGGGTCGTCTGTAGGGAAGCAGGGACGAATCCTGTAATTACCAGCTAGTTCGTTGAAATCAATACCAAGAGCCCTTGAGGCACCTAAAACCAGTGCCTCGGCAAGAGACCTAATGGCGACATTAAACCAAGGGGCCGTTGGAGCCCACATTAAAGGTCTTTTGAATGGGATGCGGAGCACAGCTAGATCCGTGTTAAACTCGTAGCCAAAGGTTGCACGGGTGAAATTCCCTGAGCATTGAGAATTCCATCCTTTAACGCGAATATCCATTGGATATGGTCTGTTATGGGGATTGGTAAGATTGTTCCCTCTGTCAACAGCCCCGCAATTAGAACAAATCTGATACCCCTCTTGATCGGGACCGAAATTTGCAACCAATAACTTTTGATTAGGCAGTTTGTGCAAGCTACCATGTTTTAAAAGCTTCACAGACTCGCCATCTAGTTGATCTAACCTGGAAGTAGGGATTGGAAATTTAGCTTGAGTTGCATAGACTCGTTTTTCTTCAAATCCTTCAGATTCTGCGGCTTCACGCCCATGTTTGACTTCTGGGGCAAAAGCTGGAGGTCTGAAAATGTGTTGAGACGCTATTGCCGAGCTACAAACAGGGCATTGCTCTTGTTCCTCACTCAAATCCCTCCGATTTTCTTCTAAAATTGTCTCACAATTAGGACAATAGTTAAGCCAAGAAAGATTGTCCCATCCTACTCCACTGGCACGATTCACGGGGTCATAAGCGAAAGGGAAATACAGGCCGTAAGAGGTGAATGTCTTTTTATCAACGACAATCTGGCGACCAGGAACATAAATGGAAAGTGCTTGTTTGAGGTCGGTTGACATTGCGTAAAACGTCTTCGGGATTTTACTTTGCCTGTCAGTACCTTTAACTACAAAATCGCACACATCAATAGGGAAAGAAAAAGTTGGTAATAATGCATCATCTAGTAGTGTGGATAAAAGGTCCACTTTACCATCACCCTCTGAACTCCAATTTGACTTATCTCTCAACTTCTTTAATTCCAACAGGAATTGGCTTGCAGTCTCCTTGATTAGTTCCGCCCTCCAATTCTCCTTATCAGCAACGGATTCAGAAAGTTGTTCAGGTAGTAATTCGCCAAGTTCGTTTACGGTATCTGAGTCTTCAGTTAATATCTCCTGATACAACCAGACCTCAAACGACTTTAAAGAATGTCTCCCATCACCTAAGAAGAAATCCCTGCTCGAACCCAATGATTCAAAAACAGTTGCATTGGAATCGATGTCCTCTGGATTAAAGAATCTCTCCAATAATGAGGCATTGATGTGCCTTTCCGCTATCTTACGGTTTCCTATGTAAATTATAGGTTCTGAGGCCACTCCTCCGATCATCAAATGCGGATTTTCAAAATGAAATACCTCGTGAGGTGAGTTGTCGGCGAATGTTAGTATTATGGATAAACCTGTCCCTCTTCTTCCTGCCCTACCAGATCGTTGATCATAATTCTCAGGTCTCGGCGGTACAGTTCTCAAAGCAACTGCTGTTAGGCTCCCTATGTCGATGCCAACCTCCATTGTGGTTGTGCAACTAAGAACGTCTATTGGTTGCTCTACTTGGCTAATTAGAACATCCTGGAAGAGAAGTTCGTATTTTTCCGTTTTCGAGAAGGCTTCAGAATAATCTTTTGTGCTTAACTGAGCTGAATGTTCTTCGGATCGCAAGGTGAATGGTTCATGCTCCCCTTTTAACACCTCTTTGCATGGGTCTCGCAAGAGAGATTTACGGGCGGCCATGTGAACATCATCTTCGCTTATCAGTTCTAGTTCGCCATCACATTTCTTTCTCGGGCATGTCCCAGCCAGAAACGTAAAAGAAAACTGCCGGCATCCTTTGCACCTATACAATGGTTGTTCCAAAGCAATCTGTAAAGTAACAGCTGAATCATTTACCACATAGTGGTCATCTTTTAAAAAATCAAAAAGTCGCTCTCCTTTTGAAGGTCGATAAAGAGAACGCCGCAAGTTATCCCATTGTTCATTAGTAATAAAAGACCCGACTTTATCGATTAAGTATTCTGGGATTAATTTACCTATCGGAAGTCCTTCACCATTCTCCCTTTGATATCCTCCTCTTGATCTCCGCCTTTCCAAATCACTAATCTTGGAATCGTATGCCATTTGAATGCAAGCAAACCGAAGAACCTCAAAGACAATTTCTTGTAATAAGTCTGGATCAACACTAGAATTAGCTTCACGAATTTGGTTCATTACTTCATCCGTAGGCCTGAGATAACCAACCAGCGTAGCCCAAATCGAATAATACTCGTTCCCCAAAAGTCTTAATAACGCAGAATCGTATTGTCTCGGTCGATCTCTGTTTAAATCTTCGGACAGATAATGATCTAAAACAAGATCATCTATAGATTTAAAACCATGGTCTTTCACTTTTGTTTCCAAACTATGTTGTACCCTTTCAAAGTGCGTCCTAGACCCCGGATAACCAGAACCTTCACTAACGATAAATTCGTCAGAGTCGTCGAAAAAAGCTATATTATTCTTATAAGTGTAAACACTGAGAGCAGGGAATAAATGATTAAGACTCGTTCCCTCCGGTAGTGAGTTGACAACGTCTACAACTACTTCTCGGAAAGAATCCTTCTCCATGGTTTGTTGTAAATCCCTTGCCAATCTAGCCGCTTTTTGTCTACCATCAGAAAAACACAGAACTTTTTTCCCTTTATTGGGCAAATGTTCCCTTCCTTCTATAGGGGATTGATAATGGAACATTTCTCTCACTAAATTCGCAAATATTTCTTCTCCTTTTGTCTCAAGATCCATGATTTTTGTTTGGCCATGTCGCCTTTTTTCTTGAATACCGCAAGCGGGACAACGTGTCCAACTCCACGACCATTCAGGATCTGAAGGTCTTTGTTTCTCACCAGGTGCCCAGACTTTAATAAATCTGTCTGGCTCATCTTCTCTATATTCTTGGCATAGGTGCCCTGTGTAAATATCCAGATAACGGGAAGGGGTGTTTTCTGATAGTGGTACACCGTTATTTTCAGGATCTGGGTCGGATCTAGGTTCCTCTAAGAGAATGTGAACCTCTTCCAAGTTTTCAACTTCACCCTTCTCGGTCCATAGGAACATAGGGTACTCTTGGAAATCTTTATGGCGGAATGCCCTAATGTAGGCAGCCCCGCACGTTCTATGACTTAGAAGTTCGAATACTCTAGCTCCACAGTCGCATATAAACCGGGGATTTGTGTAGATTTTCCCGAGAAGTTTGTTATTAGGATCTTTTATTCGCCGCTCTGGACATTCCGGGTTAACGCATGCATAAAGCTTCGGAAGGCCTCGTAGAAACATGTGGAGTTTCGCTGGTAGAAGACTCTGTCCATCTTCATTTTTGGCATTAGTTCCAAGGAAAAGGAGGTTAGCCGTTGCTTCAAGGGCAAGTTCATTCTCCAGATCGGGAAATAGTAAATCACTCAAATTCTGTATTGGGTATGGATGGTCGCTTAATTCGTTGCAAAGCATTCGGAAAATAGGGAGTTTTTTGAGATAAAAACCTAAATATCTCCATAATGCATCACTATCACAAGATTCATCAGGCTGCGCCCAATTAAAGCCGGTGGCAAGCTTTTGAACAGAACCTAAATCCAAATCGTATCCGAAGCTTGCGAAGATTTCCGCCTCTTCTCTTGTTCCAATCCACCCTTCTCCAAAGGATTCCTTTGTACTCGTAATAACTTCGAACTTCTCGGGAGGCGAAGATGTTAGACCGCCTGCGAATGCAGGAGCGATTTCCCTTGCTTTTTCATCGCTGCCCAAAGAGGCACTCGTCAAGATAAACCTGACTCTGTTACTTGAAACTCCCAAATGCTGTAATAAACGACGTATGAGTAAAGCAACTTCGGCCCCTTGTGCTCCGCGATACAAATGTGCTTCATCCAAAACTAAGGTCAACTGGTTTTTCTCGTCTTTTGAGAGCCATTCCCGCGTTTGCTCGAAGAAAAACTGCTCTATAGGCCTAAGTAGCATGTATTCAAGCATAGAATAGTTAGTGATCAAGATATCAGGGGTTCCACCGTATTCATTTGGAGAATGCATCTCTTGTCGTGTGAAAAGTTCAGTGTCCGTGGGCTGCGTCCTAAACTGTGAATCCCTTGGCTTCCTAAAGTTTCGGAACCTTTCTAAATCTTTTGTAGGAACTCGCCCCTTTGATTTTAACTCGTTGAAAAGCTCTATATCATTTTGTTTAAGATTAATATAATAATTTATTATAGGTTTTACTTGTCGATCATTTTTATCAATGTTGTACCTTCCGTGATAGGGCGTTCTGCTTGTGTACATCCCAAATTGGACACGCCGTCCAAATCTCTTCTCTAATTCTTCTGCACCAACATCACTGCCCAGAAGTTGCCTTAAACGGGACATTTGATCAGCTACTAAAGCATTCATCGGGTAGAGTATGATGGACCTAAATCCTCGGACATTCGTTGTTTCACCGCGTTCAGCTTCTAAGGCAAGCTGGCCTAAAATCGAATAAAGAAAGATCTCTGTTTTTCCTGATCCCGTGCCCGTCGAAACAATTAGATCTTTTTCTTCAGAGAAAAAAGCCTCAAGGGCTTTAGCTTGATGTAAATAAGGCGGATCGTAGACATCGAGATCTGCCTGATTTAACCCTTCTAAAATTTTTATAACGGGTGATGGAAGATTCAAATTTCTAAATCGCTCACCAAGTACGTATGAAGGGGTCGCGCCCACCCATGGTTCTGATACCACGGCTCCCTTTTCCATCAGTCTTCTTCTTTCTTCAATTAGCCTCGAGTTGTGGAGATGGTAATTTGCCTCAATGAATTTTATATGGCGATCTTTGATTTCGGAGGCTGCCTTTGTGATTGATACCATCCTATATCCCTTATTATTCATTTTGTATAATAGTCTTTACTGAAAGCATTTCGAATACTTCGGCAGTTGACTTAACTGCCTTAGAGGGAACAATCCAGTTGATTTTACCTTCATTAAATCTTTCAAATTTCGCTCCAACAGCATGAAGCCACCTAGTCTGGGATTTGGGGGGGCTAAAGTCTATATTAAGGCGATAATCTCTATCCAATTTTTCAAATTTAACCACACGCCCACTACCTCCTATTTCATCAAATATTAAACAAATCTGTTTATAAAAACGAGATGGAACACTAATCATGGACTCTCGTTCCCCGGTCTCAGTTTTCAACCAATACTCATAAGGACCGTATTCGGGTTTCCCTCTCCAGAAACTGACAAAACCTAAATCGGTCCGGATGTTGGTAGGGCTACCCCACCATAAAAATCCTCTATCGCGTACACTCCACAATCCTTCTGCCCTCGCGTTATACCCTTGCCAATCACGCTCAGGTCTCCAAACTTGTCCAGCTTCAGCTTTAAGCAGATTAAGTAAAAAACTTTCGTCAAATTCCATTAGAGCAACATAACTTTCTTTAGACTGAATTGGGATAGCGAGTTCTTCAATTTCAGACCTGTCTGTGTTTTTGATTATCCGACCCACTCCTTTGACATTTATGTTTAAACCAGCTTCCGTGAAATAGTACGTCGGTAAGCCTGAAACTAAAATCCAATTATTCTCATCCATATTCACAACTCGTGTTGGAGCCGGTGAATAATACCCTTTAGAAAGTTCGAGAATATCACCGATAAATAAAAGGTTTGGCCCCTTCGACTCTTTTAGGATATCGGATAATAAATCTAAATCTCGTTTTTCAATTTCTGGGATTATAGCCCGGAGTTTTTGTATTACCCACCTACGAATGGAATGAATGTGCATTTTCCGTATGGATCCTTGGGGGTCAGGCACAGAGTCAAGAGCAAACCTAAATGCTTCACTTATTATTGCTTCTTTAACTGTGTCGGGATCGGATGGTAAGTTGGACTCGTCGATAGTAAAAAATTCGCTTCCAAATCTACGAATATCAATGTCCTTCATTTTTCCTCCTTCCCTTCATCAATGCCCGCCGAACTTGTTTTTTTGCTCCATCTGGTAGTTCATCATGTGAAGTTTCCAAGGGCACATCATAAACCTCTCTAACTACCGACCATATAGCTTTTTTTGGAATCTCATCCAAGTTCTTGAGTCTCCTCTCGATTTCTATATCAGGTAACTTCTTTTGCCGAGGTTCAGGCTGCTGAATATCTAATTCTATTCTCCCTAAAGAATCGTAGTCAAGTATGATACGGTTGCAGTCCCCTTTTGTCCAAGAATCCAATATGGATTTGGCGTCCTCCAAAGCCATATCCCATTTACGGATTAATTCCCTATATTCGCTTTCTTCAGAAAAGGATCCCATGACATCGATTTTGAATTCTCCAGGGCCTATTAGGTTCAAATCAATCCTATTTTCTTTGACTTTTACTGATTCAATAGATATTGCGCCCTCAATATTCCATGGATTAAATTTTGTTATATTTCCATCAGTTCTTAATTCTAGGCCTAATTCCACATCTTCTATCCAGGGCTTCTGGAAAGTTTTCTTTCCACTCTCAGCATGAAGGTTGATCACTCTATGTTCATTACCCCAATGAACGCTAAGCCGACGAGAACCCTCACTAGGGAAATGTGGGCAGAATATCCGTGGTACACCATTGCCGTCACGAGGTAGTATTTTGTTTTCTTCCCCCAATGGAATAGAAACGATTTCAAATTCCGGATCTCTCTCTCGGGGGGGTGTAACGGCAATTAGGGCCTCAGACTCAGGTTTTCCGGAAATCGGAGATTCGGAATTGGGAGTAGCATAAGGGGGTAATATTATGTCAACAAAAAAGTTGTCGGTATCTGCATCTATACCTATGAAACGATTTATGAGTTTTTTATTTTTGTCATTAACCTCAAATTTTATTATTTGCCATGGACCCATTACGAGATTTTCACAGCTTTCGATGTTCTCTTGGAAATTTTCATTTTGAACGACAAAAAGGGTGTCTCCGTTTCTAAAGCGACTGTTGCTGCTTCGACGTTCAGCTCGGTTTGATTCTCCAGAAAAAACATCTTTAACGGATATTGGCTCTGCTTTCCAATCCCCTATCAAATGGGACTTGTATTTAAAATTTGATGTTTTGATTTTTAATTCGTACTTATCAGCATTTGGATCAAGTTCTACCTTTGCCTCAGGTTCACTGGGATGAAATATCCGCGATTGCAGAGGACTTATTATTCCTTCACCTTGAAAAGTGAGGCTATTTAATACATCTTTAACTTCTACCGGGTTTGCAAGATCCTCCCATCGTAAAACCGGTAAGATGCCAAAAAGTCTGACGGTCTTTGTGTAGGGGTTAGAGCTTAAAATTAAACGAATTTGTTTATTTGATTCTGATTTCTCTACATCTGACTTTCTAAATCGCTGAAGTAAATCTTCTAAACCTTCTTTGGTTCGTAGAGGGCATTCTTTACTTGTGGGATCCAACTTCGCGTGAGCAAAATACCATACATAAACATCCCCTTGTCTAGGATCAAGAGAACTACCGCATTCGATACATGTATAATAATTTAGCTTATGCTCAGCTCTATAGATGTGTACCGGCCGACCTCGAGGGTCTAGTGCATAGGGAATCCTAGCCTCACTCATCAATACTCCCTTCCTTGTTCATCACCGCAGAATGGATAATTTCAGAAACACGTTCTTTTTTATGTTTGATAAATTCGGGTTTCTTTTTGGCTCTTCCTTTAAGCCATCTCTCCTTCCAATAAGAGGCTAAATCGTCGAATGCTAAGTCGAAACTTTCAAGATTGGTCTCCTTACCCATTAGAAAATCTTTAAAGTTGCAGGCCAAAGGAATGCCGTAAACCTCCCGTTTAATTCCGTGTTTAAGTATGTTACCAGGGAGCCCAATTTGAGAAAGTGCTGCTTTAGCCGTCCTTATCTTCCAGTTTGGACCTTCTCCAAAGCGATTACCCAAAACCTTCCCTTCCTTCACCTCTTCAAGATAAAACCGGAGGGCCCCAAATAAGCCATGATTCAGATGGAAATGTCCCCAACCTTCTGATTCACCAATCCGTTGATACAGGACACGATCATTATACCGTATACGATCGTATATAGAAGACTTGCCCAAAGCGGAACTGGTGGTTAGTAAGGCGAGCCGAGGATCCTTATTTTTTCCTTGGATAACAGTCTTTTTACCTTCGTACCGGCATCGAATAATTTCTTGAACGTGACCCGAAGTGGCTAACATAGCTACCAATTTCCCACCTAGAAGGGTATTATAGGGGGGAACGGATCCTAAAACGAAAACGTCCATCACATTGTATAATCGCTCAGATCGATCTTCATGATCCCAACCTATCCAGCGATCTCGACAACCGAGATTAAAGACCGGGTCACCAAGTGCGAAAATGCCAACCAATTTGCCGGTATATTCGTCCCACACTAAGAACCTTACACGCCTACCAAATCCTTGTGAGACCGGTACCGACCAAAGTAAAGTAGCGTATTTAAAAATATCGCTTTGTAGGGTGTTGGCCTCCACAACTTCGAGTTTTGGCCAAAATTCTTCAATATTTATTTCATCACCGTTTGCGAAAAAGGTTAATAATTTTTCTTCATTCTTCTCTAAGAAATCTTTGTTTTCCCCATATTTATCGGCGCGAGCAGGGGCATGAAACCGACGGATATCTTCTTTATTCTTCAATTTGGGTCTGATGATCTGTCCATAAGAAAAACCAAAGCCGTTCGACTCAAGTTCATTTTTAACACGCTCTCTAAGATCTACTCGTTTTAGTAAATCGTACTTACCATTGCTGCAAATAAACAACCCGTCGGGTTTTTGGACTTCGCATATGAGCAGTCTCCACACACGTTCTTTAGTCTTTGAATCATCCAGCTCAGATATATACTCTGGTATATTCTCTATGATTTCTTCCAGTTTAAGGGATTTGCGGGCTTTAATCAGAACACTCTGGACGCCTTCCTTAATCTCTCGGTTCATGTTCTAAATACCCCCAGTTTCCATTTTTCATTATGGTTCCTTCCAAGAGAATTCAACTTTATTTTGCTTTATTCATAGATATTCATATCCTTTCTTTATAGTCTACAGTATTTGGATGACTAATAAATTTTCCTATGATGTGCGCCTATTTTTCAGCCTTGAAGATATAGTTCTGGATCTCCATTGCCTACATGAGCATGGTTTAGCCATCCCGCAAGTCACTATACCCCGTACTTAAGTACGAGGCCTGTACTTAAGTGCCCGCACTTAACTCAAGTACGGGAGCATGTGACTTACCCTTACGACCTATTTATCATAGGGTATAAAAGGCTTTTCGGTTTACGGCATTTCATTTTTGTGATGCCCCGAAAAGTTTAGCATGAAGCGTCATATACTCTATTTTGAGTGCTTTTTCCTTCTCCTCCTCTATCACACCTATCGGCATAGCCCCGGTTTCCTCATAGCTACACCGTTCCCCGCTACCTTCTCCGCGCTCCCTCCCCCCCAATCCCTTCTTGTACCCCTTCTGCCCCGATATATACTCCTCCACCACACAGTTGCTTAATAAAGTGTGAAAAATCATAAATCCTAATTCCCTCTGCGAACTCAGCGTTCTCTGCGGTGAATTTTGAAATGTGGCTTTGGCTTTGCTCTTTTCATCTTGTCCGTATTAATCTGCATTAATCTGTGTCAACGATTTATTTTCTTGTTGTATAGATGTAAAGTATAAGTTCTACCTATTTAGGACGCAGATTTACGCAGATTTACGCAGAAAACTATTTCCTCAAATTATCAAATGCCTTACGTTTAACTTCAAGAAAACCATAACCCTGTTTATTATAAACACGATAGAAGATTCTACTAATCTCCTCCGTCAATTAAACCTTATATTTAAAATCCTGATTATCTGCGTTCATCTGCGTCCGATTATCAAAAATTA
>QBUL01000118.1 GCA_013180605.1 Candidatus Methanophagaceae archaeon GoMg1
GTTAGTTATCGATAATTTTAAATAAAAGGCAATAACTAAAATAAAAACAAAAGAATGAAAAAAGGAGGCACAACGGCGGATGAGGAAAAATGAAATTAGACGACAATGATAGGAAAATTGTTGAAATGCTACAAAAAGAGGCTACGCCCTCGTATGGTGCGATAGCAGAGCAATTGGGCATTACAGAAAGCGAAGTGGAGGAAAGAATTAGAAGACTTTCCGACACCCGAACCAAGATACTAATAGTTGATGACGAACTGGATACTCTGTTACCGCTAAAGAGGGCATTGGAAATGGAGGACTTTAATGTCGTCGAAGCTCAAGACGGCGCCGAGGCACTGGAGAAGGTGAGGGCTGAGATTCCCGACCTCGTGCTTCTTGATTTGATGCTGCCCAAGATAAATGGATTCGAGGTCTGCCAGCGGCTGAAACAGGAAGAAGCAACGAGTTACATTCCGATAATTATGCTCACTGCAAAGGGCGAGACTTCTGATAAAATCGAAGGCATTGAAATAGGTGCAGATGACTACGTTACAAAGCCGTTTAACTTAGATGAATTGAAGGCGAGGATAAAGGCTGTTCTGCGCAGAACTGCTCCTTAATAAACCTTTTTTTTTTAGAAAAAGAAAAGCGTTTACGGAAAAGAAAAACATCAGGCAATTACGAATATGAGAGTGAAGAGAGATAACAGAGTGGTTATTCTGGTAATCTGCATCATCCTTATATGTATCGTAGCTTCGTTGGGTTTCAAGACCCATGGAGAAGTGGAGGAAATAGTTCAGGAACAATTCAATGAGCAGCAATTGTTGCTTACCAGACAATCTGCGGCGGGAATCAAGAGTTTCCTTGAAGAAAAGACCGTTCTAATAGAGGTACTGGCAGCAGATATCTCAGACATGTCTCCAGAGGATATGACACGGCGTTTTATACCCTTTTATCACAAACCAAGTGGTTTTTCATCCATTGGGTTTGTAAACAGCACCGGCGTGATAGTAACAGGCTACCCCGTGGAAAATACGGCAATCGGGCTCGATTTATATGCAACAAACAAAAACAAATCGTTTGATCGTGCTAAGGACAGCGGGGAGACTTACAGCACCAACCCAGTGCTACTGGTTCAGGGCGGAATTGGATCAACCATCGGGGTGCCGGTGTATTCGGGCGATGAATTCAGGGGTGTTGTATTTGGAATCATAGAAATATCCACAATCTCTGAGCAATTCCTTGCCGATGTCATACCTGAAGGGCACGGACATGTGTATATGATCACCAGATCCGGACGATCCCTATATGATGGTGCACATAAAGAAGAACTCGGCAAAAAATATATCGGCAGTTTTTGCACCGATAACTCGTCATACGCAGACATCTTACGGGAGCAGATGCAAGAAAGAGAGGGAACTGGCTATTATTTTGACGAATCCACAGGAGAGCGCAGGATTGTAGCCTACACACCGGTTGTTTGGCGTGACCGTGTTTGGTCTGCGGCTACAAGTGTACCCGCGAGTGAGGTTGACAATTTGATACGTTCGGTTTATGCCAAGCAAATGATTTTTTTAGGCTCAGTCATCGCAATTATCCTGGGTGGAAGCCTTGGATTAATCGTGATGTTCTCCAGGTGGAACAAAACGCTGGAAGCGGAGGTAGAATCGAAAACCGGTGACATGATTCGAATGAACAAGGAACTTCTACTGGCGAATGAACGGCTCAAAGAACTGGACAAATTAAAATCTGACTTCGTTTCTATGGTATCGCATGAACTCAAGACACCGCTTGCCGCCATGAGGACATCAGCACAGGTGCTTGAAGTGGCAGACATCGCTACAGAGACGAAGCGAGAAATGCTGGACATTATTCTCAGGAATATAGACCGTCAGACAAACCTTGTTAATGACCTGCTGGACCTGTCCAGGATAGAATCAGGCAGAATGGAACTTAAATTTGAAAGAGTGTCATTGGATTCAGTAATTGCGGATTCTATCGAAAGTGTGAAGCAGGCAGCTTCGGAAGAGGGCATAAAACTGGATGTCGAACTATCAGAAAGCCTCGCTTCGGTTAAGGGCGACCGAGAGAAACTTACTCAGGTGGTCATAAACCTCCTCAATAACGCTATTAAATTCACGCCGAGGAGCGGAGAAATCTGCATGAAAGCCAGAGAGTTGAACGGGCAGGTGGAAGTCAAGGTCAGCGACACCGGGATTGGAATCCCGCCAGAAGATTTGGATATGGTGTTTGACAAGTTTTACCAGGTTGACAGCACGCTGACCAGAGAAGCAGGTGGAACTGGTCTTGGACTTGCGATATGCAAGGGGATAATCGAAGCCCACAGAGGGAGAATATGGGCGGAGAGCGAACTGGGTAAGGGAAGTACTTTTGTTTTCACGCTGGATAAATGGAGTGATTAAGTAGCTCCCTATAAATTCTGCTTTGGGAAATTCCAAATCCTAAATAGACTATTTGTTTTTAGTAAGACTTACCGATAAATAGCCAAATGTGTTAATATTTGGTGTTACCCTATTTTATGTTTTTCGGTTTTTCAAAAAACCGAAAACCTTAAATAGGGATACCTGCATATTTATAAACAGGTTCGTTGAAAAAAAGGCGAACTATAAGATATAAAAAGGAGGGGGTGAAAAGGAAAAGATGAGAAAAGAAGAAGCAAAAACAAAAGCAAAAGCATTGGTTGTGCTCATGGCGTTTCTCCTGGGCGTTTTTTCAGTCGCCGCTGTCGCCGGTCAGGCAGCGCCGCCGCAACCAGTACTCAACCTCGGAGCTATCGTGGTAGGGTTAGAGGCAGGTGTTGCGGGTCAGGCATCATCGCCACAGCTTGCGCCGGAAGAAGCATCCGAACAAAGCGAAGAAGAGCAGCAAGCGGATTACAAAATATTGCAAATCTCGCCGAAGCACGAGTGGTTCGAGCTAAAACCCGGCGGTGAAAAAGAGTTTACGGTGAAGGTAAAAAACAAGGACGAAGAGGCAGTATCCACAAGCCCACGTATTGAGGTTCAACCGTTTGGCGAGTACTTCCTTGAAGAAGAATGGATAACAGTTGAACCAAGTAGCGCAGATATAAATGCAGACGGTGAGCAAAAATACACCGTTACAGTGAAAATACCAGAAGATGCGGAAATCGGTCATTACAGCGCACAGGTCGTATTCACAAATGATACGATGCCAACACCGTATCCAGCACCGTTCCCGGTGTACGTGAACTCGCTAAGTCTATCAATACAAGTTTGGGAACCGCCGAAGATAGTGGTACAGCCGCGACACATACATGACAGGGTAGAAGCGGGACAGAGCCAGGAGTATGAGATACAGTTTGAGAACAAAGGCGACAAAGCGATTGCAATAAGTCCGGAAATTGGTGGCAAAGAGCGATGGGGTGGACCTTTCGAGAATATGATTCCCGAGGACTGGCTGACGATAGATGCATCTGCGAAAGTGGAGGCGAACTCGAAGGCAACGGTAAAGGTGACCGTGAAAGTGCCAGTGGATGCGAAAGGAAGGTACGAAGGCAACATCAACCTGAACATAGACGACCCTTCGATAGAGCGATGGGACCAGGAAGTGCACATTGGCTTAGAAGTATGGAAACAGCCTACAACGCCGTTCAGAGAAGGTTTCACGGTGAAACAGGGAGAGAAAGTCAGCGTTGTGGTCACTGCCGGACAGCATGTATACGATAGATATGGTGGAGGAGTGGAAGAAAACGAAGAGCCTTCTTTCGATGTCGCACTAATGCTGACAACTCCTGAAGGCGGGAAACTGACACCAGAGCCATCAAAAACGGTGAAAACCGGAGAGATAAGTCTGGGCATGGATTATTTACCGCCGTGGGAAGCGTCAAGCGAAGGAATGTATCACGCGATGCGCACGGAGTACAGCGAAACATACGAGATAACTAACGCAACTGGCGGCGTCTGGGCGTTGGAGATACTACCGAGGAACGCAGAAAGATTTGAGTACACAATAGAGATAGGAGAATGAGCGAAAAGCTCATTCCTTTTTTATTTTTTTGCGAGGAGAAAGGTGGTGATAAAAAAAGAAATGGTAAGTGCAAAGAAAATCGTGGCGGTAATTGCAGCAGTTGTAGTGGTTGCTGCCGTCGGCGCTTATTTTGGGCTAACGGCACTCGAGAATGAGCTTAAGCCTGCACCCGATTTAGATTCGGGGTTGTCCACGACAGTAGAGTTTTCAGGCAGGGAACTCAACGAAGAAACGAGAACGCAGATTGTATCGGAGGTCTTAGCCGGGATAACGCCGTATAAAGGCATAAAGTATGATAAGGTGAACATCTCAGCCATAAAGAATGGTGAAGACCATGACCTCACAGTCATCTGCTTCTCAGATGCGTGCGAATGCCAGGATGTCTTTGATTTCACGTATTATGGTGCGGGTAAACAGTTAGTTCAAAACAGATACGTGCTGGAGGCGATACCGCCGAGCGAGAGAGCGATGGCAATATCGGTAGCACTTCAGAATGAAGATGCTGCGAATCTGATGAGGACAAACAGTTTGGAAAGTGTGACGCCAACCGTTAGGAGGGTGCTTCCAGAGACTGCGGAGAAGTTCTATTTGCCAAAGACACTGCTCAGCGTTACGTGGACGAGGTTTGGAGCGAACCCTGTGGTTGTTTCTGTTCTGGTTGACCCAGATGAGGGGAAGGCTGTGAATGTGTGGAGTAATTTGGAAGTAGGAAATAAAGGAGGTGAAATGGGAAAAAATGAATGATAAAAGTTTGGTAGAAATGCAAATACCTGTAGAAGAAGTAGAAAATGTAGATGAACTCGTTAGCGAGGGATATTATGGCTGCAGAAATGATGCAATCCGCGATATAATTAGACGCGGAGCAGCGCATCTTAGATCGAGATATTGGTTTGTTGAAACAAAAGGAGGCGATAGAAAATGATAAGAGCAAAGAAAATCGTTGCAATGGGTTTTGTGGTAGCATCTTTGTTGCTGCTTGCAACAGCCGCAGTATCAGCCGCAGATGGTCCTGCGGTCATGATTACGGACTACAAAGTGGAGCCGGAAGTTTTGATGCCCGGCGACATCGGCACCATTACCGTAACAATACAAAACATGGACACACAATCATCAGAGACTGAGACAACGACAACCACTACCACGAGTTACACATCTTCTACTACGACGACATCAACGATAAATGCAGAAATAGAAAGCATAAGGCTGAGTAGCAGAAGCAGGGACATAGAATGGCTGCGAGAAGGCTTTCAACGTTCTGAGTACTTCAACGTAGGAGCTTTAGGACCCGGTGAAAGCATAACAATCTCTTTACCGATAAAAGCCGCTACTCATACCAGCGAAGGCACTTACTTCCCTGAAGTATGCATAGAAGTGGATAATGGCGAAAATGCGCGATTTCCAGTACCTGTGAAGGTAGAGAGCAGTAGCGTAGAGATACTTGAGAAAGACGTTCCTTCAAAGATTTCGCTCAGCGAGTCGAAGGAGATAGCGATAGTGGTAGCGAATAACAGACCTAATTCTGTGAGCGGTGTGAAAGTGCTCGTAAAAGCAAAAAGCGATGAGCTAGAATTCATGCCAGAGCGAATCTTCGTAGGCAATTTAGCGGCGTATGAAAAGAGAGAGGTGAATTTTACCCTTACTCCACTTTCTGAGGGGACTAAAGACATCTCGTTCGAAGTCGAGTACAAAAACGGCGAGAATTTACAGCGCTGCGAGCTCAAATCGTCTGTATTCGTAAGGAACAACGCAGACGTAAGGCTTATCCTGGTGGATGCGCCGAAGTCGGTTTTGAAGGGAGAAGTTGCGAAGATAGACTTTGACGTGGCTAATGGAATGCCAAAGGACGTTAAAGCGGTATCCGTAGTGCCTGTGAGCAACGGAGAGGGAAGAGTGGGGATATTGCCTTCAGAATATTTTATCGGCGACATGGAAGCAGGGGACGTCTTTTCCGCTTCTTTTGACATTGATACAAGCGAACTGAATGCAGGCGAAAACAGAATTGCGTTCAAACTGGCGTTCCGGGATATAGACACCGACAGGATATACGAAACAGCGGGTTACGAAGTGCGTATAGAAGTAAAAGAGCCGCAGAAGGATGCGTTACCTGCTATGTCTATGTCCTTCGTTGCACTTCCCGTAATCCTGTTATCGGTTGTTGCAGTCGTGTGGGTGAGAGTAAAGCACAGGAGGAGGGTGGTACAATGATTCGAGCGGAGAATCTAAGCAAGGTTTACAGGATGGGAAAGATAGAGGTTCCGGCGCTGCGAGATGTAAGTTTAGAAATAAAAGAAGGTGAATTTCTCGCTATCGTGGGGTCTTCCGGCTCGGGCAAATCCACGCTGCTCAATATGCTCGGATGCCTGGACAAGCCGACGAGCGGTGCGGTATTCATTGATGGTGTGAATACCGCCTCGCTTAACGAGAACGAGCTTGCAGAGATAAGACGTGAGGAGATAGGATTCATATTTCAGCAGTTTAATCTCATTCATTCTTTGAATGCGCTGGAAAACGTTTCGCTTCCTATGTTCTTCGCAGGTGTGAGCAGCGAGGAGCGGATGAAGAGGGCTGCGGAACTGCTTGCAAAAGTCGGGCTTCGTGAGCGTATGCATCACAAACCTTCGGAGCTGAGTGGAGGGCAGCAACAGCGAGTGGCTATTGCAAGAGCGCTTTCTAATAACCCCGAAATCATCATCGGCGACGAACCCACGGGGAACGTGGATAGCGAGACGGGAAATGCAATAATGGGCATTTTAGAGGGTTTGAATCGCGAAGGACGGACGGTAATCGTGGTGACGCACGATACAGAGATTGCAGCTCATGCGCCGCGAGTAAAAAGGATGAAAGATGGGAGATTGCTCGAACAATGAAGGATATATTTCTGCTGGCGTACAGGGATATAAAGGAGCGAAAAGCTCGCACGAGTCTCACTCTGTTGGGCATCGCAGTGGGGATAGCGGCGGTAATCGCTTTAATGTCCGTGGGCTATGGCTTTCAGCAATCAGTAACAGGGGAATTGGTGGAGATGGCGGATCTGATAATGGTATTGCCGGGTAAAGCGAGCTTGGGGAGTGAGTATGTAGAACTTGGCAGTTTTAACGAGCGTGATTTGAAAGATGTGGGAAGGATAGGGGGCGTGAAGGAGACTGCAACAGGGGCAAGCAGTATGGAAGAGGTGGAATACCGCGGGGAAAAGACCGTTGTGAGCATTGTTGGTATTGAGCCACGAGATGTCGGTGTGGTATTTGGGGACATGGTGAAGACAGAAGAAGGGAGATTCTTAAGAGATAACGACCACAAAGCATGCCTGATTGGACATAGCATTGCGAAGGACTATTTTGATGAAGAGATCAGGGTCAACGACAGGCTAAAGATAGGGGGGAGCAAATTCAGGGTTGTGGGTATATTAGAGAAGCAGGGAGGATTCAAATCGGAGCTCGATTCGGAGATACGCGTGACGAGAAGGGACGCAAAAAGTATTCTTGGTAACGATGGTATTTCGTGGATATTTGTGAGGGTGAGAAACATAGGGGAAGCGGAGGAGATAGCGGATGAAATAGAGGAGCGAATAGATGAGAACCATAAGCTGGATGATTTTACGTCCGCAATGACGATGGGCAGCGTTATAGATCAGTTAAAAACTATTTTCACGCTGCTGCAAGCAGTTTTAATCGCTATCGCTTCTATATCGCTTATCGTGGCTTCTATTGGCATAATGAACACGATGCTGATGTCTGTGATGGAGAGGACGCATGAGGTAGGAATAATGAAAGCGATAGGGGCAAAAAACAGGAATGTTCTTTCTCTTTTCTTGCTTGAGTCGGGCATGCTGAGCGTGGTGGGTGGCGTTTTGGGCTGTGTATTGGGTGTCACTGGCGCAAACGTCATAAGCATTGGGATAGGTGCGGCACTTGGAGAAGGGATACCGGCGATTGTGCGACCAGAAGTTTTGCTTGGCGGAATATTGGTTGCAGTGCTCGTAGGAGTTCTGTCCGGGTTATATCCAGCGAGGAAGGCATCAAGGATGAGCCCTGTCGAAGCGGTGAGGTATGAATGAAAAAATGACCAATAAAAATTTTGCTGGTCGCTCTGACCCCCATATGTCAAATTTTGCTTTCAGAATAATATCTTTGATGCATGACAATCCACTGCTCCCGATTTTTAGAAATCCCTACAAGCTACTGAGAGCAGCGGGACTGAAGCAGGGACAAAAAGTACTGGAGGTTGGCTGTGGTCCGGGATTCTTTACGATTCCTGCGGCAAGAATAGTGGGAGAAGAAGGCTTTGTTTATGCGGTAGATGTACATCCGCTTGCAATAGCAAGAGTTAAAGAGAAAATCGAGAAAGAGGGAATAAAAAACATCAAGTCTATTCTTGCAAATGCATCTGATACCGGGCTACCCGACCGAAGCATTGACCTTGCCTTCCTTTTCGGTCTTCAGTACATCGCTGGCGGACTGGGAAATGTTATAGCTGAAATACAACGTACTTTAAAGGATGGGGGTGTGCTTTCATTTGAAAAGACCCGGGGGTCAGCGAAAAAATTGATTGCCGAGGTAGAAAGGGGAGGATTTATTTATTCATGGAGACATGCGAGGATATTCTTATTTACAAAGGTGAAATGAAAACAAAAATCTGGGACTTTCAAGTAAAGAAAAACATTAAATGGTACATATTGCGCTTGCTGAGAAGAAGCGCTATGAATAAAGAAACCCTCATAAATAAGATTGTAGACCTATATCTGGGTTACTGGCGGCTAAATAATAAACTAATAGAGACCAGTTTAAGCGAGTTGGAAGACAATGGTCTGATAAAAATTGATAATCTCAGCTATAAAATAACCGAACGGGGTTTGGAGGTTTTAAATAGCAAAGAGAAAGCGCTCGAAGAATATGACGCAAAATATATTTCTAAAGAAGGGTGTGCAAAACATTCTTTATGGGCAAACGTTGGGCTATCAGCACTGGAATTTGTTATTTTCATATTCTTTGGAGGTTATGAGCTCATTTATGAATCGAGAAAGCTCAAGCAAGGCGAAGATCCAAAATTAGAAAAGTTCTCCCGATTCATTAAGATAAACGTTGAGAAGCTAACGTATAATGGAGTATGGGCAAGTCTTTGGCTTTTGAACTTGGGAAAGATGAGGAAAGAAGAGCATTTCAATTGTCTCAAAAGAGGATTAGGGAGAAGATTTCCGGTGATGTTGGAGGAGGATGATTATGACAGGATCTATTCAATATTGGAAAGAGAGGGTTTAGTAGAAACCGTTGGAGACAAGCTAAAACTGACTCAAAGAGGTGAGGAAGAATTGAAAAGCCAGGCAATTTCTCCAAGTTTACCTTCGTACATCCACAGGAGTAGATTCTGCTTTGCAAGGAGAATCAGCCAGTATGCAGAGGGATTGTGAGTAGATTGTAAAAAGGAGGTATAAAAGATGAGGAATGTCAAAAAAGAGGAAGTAAAGGAAGTAACGATAGTCAGTGACGTGGACGCTCACTCACAATGTAAAATGAAGGTCAGTGTCAAAGAGGATAGGGTTATTGAGATTCGTGGCGATCCTACGGACCCTGAAAGCAAGGGTGAGCTAACCTTGAGAGGAAAATATATGAGGGAGGTACTTTACGCGCCGGATAGACTAAAATACCCCATGAAGCGAGTAGGAGAAAGAGGTGAAGGCGAGTGGGAAAGAATATCCTGGGATGAAGCCCTAACTACAATCGCGAATAAGCTGAACGAGATCAAGAAAGAATATGGTGCTGAAGCAATAGACTTCCATTATGGTCATTATCATAGTGGCGATGTCAGCTCTTATCTGAGCAGACTTGCAAACCTTATCGGGACACCTAACATATCAACGCCAAACCTTGTTTGCCATGTGCCGAGGATATTTATGCAGTTCGTTTTTGATTTTGGCGCAGTCATGCCGCCAGATGTGGCTCATACAAGCCTTATCATCATCTGGGGTGGTAATCCTAAGGTTACAAACAGGCCCCAGCAGATAGCAATCGATAAGGCAAGAGAACGATGGGCAAAGCTCATTGTTATTGATCCAAGGGTCACAGCGTACGCAGAGGAGGCGGATATCCATGCCCAATTAAGACCCGGTACAGATGGCGCTCTGGCTCTCGGGATGCTAAATGTAATAATAAACGAAGAGCTCTATGATAGGGATTTTGTCGATAAATGGACGAATGGATTTGAAGAGTTAAAGAAATTTATCCAGGATTATCCACCGGAAAAAGTGGAAGAGATTACATGGGTTCCCGCTGAAACCATCAGAGAAATGGCTCGAATGTATGCTACTACCAAACCGGCATGCATCAGTCCTCGTAATGCCCTTGACCAGCATACCAACGCATCCTGCGCCATTCGTGCAATCAACATTCTGATGACCATAACAGGTAATCTGGATGTGAAGGGCGGAAACATCATCGCGTTACCGGTATTGATAGGACAGAATGACGTAAGCCTTGGTGAAAAGTTACCGCCAGAAGCCCTAAAAAAGAAGATAGGAGTGAACAGATGCCTCATCTCCAGGATTTTACATATGTTCCCCACTGCAGCCACACCTGCTTTGTGGGATGCTATAATTCATGGCGAACCTTATCCCGTTAAAGCGATGCTTGTGATGGCTGCAAATCCGGCAGTAACCTGTGCAAACTCGAATGTAGTTGAAGAGGCACTGAGAAAGCTCGACTTCTTCGTAGTCGCCGACATATTTATGACGCCAACCGCCGAGCTTGCGGATATCGTGCTCCCAGCCTGCACCTTTCTTGAAAAAACCCGCTATGCGACATACAGCACCCATGCTGACCATAGCTGGAATGCCCGTTCACGAATCGTGCTCAGTCCAAAAGTTGTTGAACCCTCATACGAATCCTGGTCAGACTGGAAGATAATCTGTGAACTTGGTAAAAAACTGGGTTACGCCGAATACTTCCCGTGGAAGAGCAGGGAAGAAGCCATTGACTACGAGTTAGAGCCACTTGGCATTACCTGTAAGAAGCTGAGGGCTCATCCAGAAGGAATAACCATCTCTCTTCCTCCTCTACTGTACAAAAAATTCACTGGATTTTTTGGTGGAATCTTGCGGAGCATACTCAAAATGACGAAATTTAAGGACTATCCTGAGATGTACCGCAAATATGAAGGGTTCATGGAAGGGTTCTTCACGCCGTCAAAGAAAGTAGAGATATATTCAGAGCGATTGGAAGAGCTGGGTTACGATCCCCTGCCGGTGTACATGGAGCCGGCAGAAAGCCTTGTTTCTCGACCTGACAGAGCCAAAGAATACCCTCTCATATTGATAACCGGCTCGAAATTGGAAATGTACTCTCACTCCATGATGCGTAACATTCCCGAGCTGTACGAGCAATTTCCAGAGAATCTATTGGAAATCAATCCCGAGACAGCAGCAAAATTGAATATCGAAGATGGTGATGTTGTAGGGGTCGAATCGCCGATAGGTAGAATCGAGTGTTCTGCTAAAGTAACAGATTGTATCGACCCACGAGTTGTCGGTCTGTATCATGGATTTGCAAAGAGCAATTGTAACGTCTTAACTGATAATAAAGTCTGCGATCCTATTACCGGGTCTACGGGGCTAAAATCGTTGTTGTGTAAGGTAGAAAAAATCTAAGAATGATTTGGCTCTTCGCTATTTCATGTGGGTAGTTGGAACTTTAAGTGACCCAATCGAAGGTATATCATAGTGA
>QBUL01000117.1 GCA_013180605.1 Candidatus Methanophagaceae archaeon GoMg1
GAACGCGGCACACTTGATGAAGTCAAGACGAAATTAGACGTGCGGAAGACCGTCACGATTATCGTGGAAGCAACAGAAGATCTGCCCGCGATAGAACATGAAAATATCATTAACGTGGAATACAAAGGTAGAAGGGCGGTCATAGAAGCGAAATCCGATATAAGAGAATATATATCGCGGTATTTGCTTGAAAACAACGTTGGAATTAAGGAGCTGAGAATAGAAGAGCCAACGTTAGAGGATGTTTTCATGGAATCGGTTTATAAAGGAAAAGGGGGTAAGTAAATGGCTGGAATATTCGTAGTGGCAAAAAAAGAGTTCTTAGACCACGTAATGGGCAAGAAATTCTTAGTGATTCTTGCGATACTCATGATAATTTCGCTTTTGGCGATGCATCAGGGCGTTGAAAGCTATAATAAGCAATTGGATAGCTATAAAGAACAAACGGCAGAAATAGAGGAGCATCCAGAGGTAATGCCCCCAGGTTGGATGCCAGAAAAACCTTCGATACTTTTCGTTTTCCAGATGATGAGTATGTTGTTTGGCATTCTTTATGCGATACTGGCGATAGCGATTGGTTTCAATTTGATTTCCGGGGAGAAAGAGAGCGGTTCTCTGAAGTCGTTGTTATCGCATCCTGTGTTCAGGGATACGATAATCAATGGTAAGGCGCTCGGCGGAATGGGTGCACTTGGGTTTGCGATGCTGGTTATGACGTTATTGTCAATAGGAATTCTAATGATGCTCGGGATCATGCCGACCGGGGACGAATTTATGCGGATTTTCGTCTTTATGGGATTTACGCTGTTATTTATGTTCTCGTTTTTTGCGATCGCACTGATGTGTTCAACGATTGCGAAAAACAGTACCCGCGCAATAACGTACACGCTTGTGATATTCATTGTTATCTCATTCATCATGCCCATAGCAGGCTCGTTCGTCGGTATGCATCTCGCTGGAGAAATGCCTGAGTATCCCGGAAGGGCGATACACGGGATAAATGAATCCGAAGGCGGCATAAGCGAAGAAGAACAGGAGAGAATACAAGAAGAATTCCAGGAATGGTGGGATAATGTGATAGAGGTGAAAGAGATGTTTTCAATAGGCGATCCAAAGAGCAATTTCGAAAAAGTATCTTCTGCGGTTCTCAATCCGGGATTTCAATCATCTACTGTATCCTTTGGTTCACGTTCGACGACGATGATAACAGGGTCACGAGCTGAAACGAGTATCCTCGAAGCTCTGGGAATGGTGTGGAAGAATCTACTCGTCTTACTGGTCTTTCCGGTGATAATGTTTGCAATCGCATACGTAAAATTCATGAGGATGGATATACGGTAAAAAAAAATGCAAAATGCAAAGTGAAAAATGGATAAAATGAAAGCAAAAGTAAAAGTAAAAGAGAGGAAATTAGTGCCAATCCTTACTCTCTTTTTATTTTTTCTCACGCTCTTTTTTCTTTCTCCGGCGGCAGCGCAAATAGAAGGTGTGGGGAAGAGAGTGGAGATAAGGTGCGATTTCCCGGCTCAGATGATAGAAGCAGGAGATACCGCTATTTTTGAGCTGCTGCTCGTAAATCATGGTAAAACCGCCACTTACAATTTGCGATGGTGGGCATACCGCGAAGCAAAGAATTGGGACATAAACTTTGAGGACGATGAGAAGGAAGTGTATAAGACATTGCTCCCAGAACGAAGCACCAAGACCGTAGCACTCGCTGTCGAGACACCAGGAGATGCAAAGGTTGGAGAATCTCCGATACACGTGTATATCGGTGACGGACGCATTACGCTTTACGTTAAAATAACGGAAACGCATAAAGGAGAGAAAGGGACGCTTGCTTTGACTGTTACGGACAAAGACGGGGACAGTATCAAAGGTGCCACGGTTAGTGTTTACAATAAGAATAAATTTGTGGATTATGCAAAGACAACCGTAGAAGGTAAGATAGAACTGGAGTTAGAAAAAGGAGAATATACGGCAGAGATAGTAAAGGAAGGGTATCATGCAAAGGAGACAGAGGATTTTAAGATAAGGATAGGAAGAACGACGGACATTGGTATCATCTCATTGGAACAAAAAGAGTTTTATGCGGAAGTTTCGAGCAAATCGCCTTCTAAGACCGCGATGGTTGGAGAAAATCCCGTGTATCAACTAAAGATAAAAAATAGTGGTAAGGCGGACGATACGTATGGATTAGACATTGACGGATTACCTGAGGATTGGTATTCCCGGTATAAGGAGACGGTGGAGGGGAAAGAAGACATTTCTGAGCTCTTCATCGGCTCAGGAGAAGAAAAAACGCTGTATCTGGAGTTTGTTCCCCCGTACGATGTGGAGGTAGGAGAATATAACTTTACAAGCTTAGTTCAATCTTCTACGGGGCAGTATGAGCTCGAGCTTACGTTAAAAGTCAGGGGTAGCTATAAAATGAGGTTGTATTCCCGCAGGCTCAGCTACGAGGTAAAAAGGGGTGAGAGGGCTTCTATCGAGCTGACCGCTTCAAATGCAGGTAAGGGCGGTACGATAACGAATATAAAACCCGAGATAAGCGCTCCAGAGGGCTGGACTGCAACGATAGACCCCAAAGAGGTGACGAGTTTGAAACCGGGTGAGAGCGAGACTTTTACGATGAAAATAACGCCTCCAGGTGATATTACGCCCAGCGATTACAAGGTGACGGTGAAGATTAAAAGCGACCAACTGGAAGAGGAAGAGGATTTTAGAATAATTGTCGAGGAATCGTCTAATGTAGCCCTCTATGGCGTGGTGATCATCGTTATAGTGATACTGGCTTTGGCTTTTATGTTCAGGAAGTACGGGAGAAGGTGAAGAAAGAAATAAAAATGGAAGCAAAGGGATTGTTTAACGTTGCGAGGAAGGAGTTCGTTGACCATCTAACGAGCAAGAAATTCATTCTCATTCTTGCTTTGTTCCTCATTATTTCGGCGTATTCCATGCATGTGGGCATGGACCACTACAACATGAGGCTGGAAAGTTACAAAGAGCAAGTATCACAGATTAAGGAAGAAGTTCCTGTAACAATGTGGATGCCAGAAAAGCCTTCTATACTGCTTATATTCCAAAGGCTGCATTTTGTGATGTCACTACTTGGTGCAATACTTGCGATTGCGATAGGATTTGATTTAATAACGAGGGAGAAAGAAAGGGGCTCGTTAAAATCGCTGCTGTCGCATCCGGTATATAGAGATGAGATAATCAACGGTAAGGCAGTTGGCGGGATTTTAGCACTTGTGCTTTCAGTAGGAATTGCATTTCTCATATTATTTGCAATGCTTCTCATATTCAGCATCGTGCCCGACCTCGATGAGTTCTGGAGGATTGTATTGTTCGGGGCTGTTACGGTCCTGTGCCTTCTCACGTACTTCTCGATTGCGCTTATGGCATCTACGGTTTCAAAGGACAGTGGAAGGGCGCTCATGTATGCTCTCATCATCGTCCTCGCGCTCTCGTTCGCCATGCCGATGATTGGAGGGTTGGTTGCAGAAAGCGTGGTTGGAGAACGACCGGAACCGCCTGTGTTTCAGTCCCCAGAGGATATAGAGATATACGAGTCAGGAAAAGTCATCAAGCAGATAGGACCAATGAATAAAGAGGAAGAAGAGGAATGGGAGCGATACAGAGAAGAGCGAAAGGCATATAATGATAAAAAATGGGCAATTCGAGATGCGTTTGAGATCTTCTCGCCAGATGGCAATTATATGGCGGTCTCGATATCGTTAACTGACCCGTATGTTACCGAGGTGCATGGCGGCAGTTGGGGCTCACACTACACCCCTGGCGACACAACGAGCATCCAGAAATCACTCGAAAAGGTCTGGAAGAACATCTTTGCACTCATTATCTTACCAGCCGTATTCTTTGCATTTGCATACATAAAATTCATGAGGATGGACATACGATGAAAAAGAAACAAATACAAGGACTTGGTTTAGTAGAAGCAGTAAGTTTGGCTTTAGTGATTGTCCTCATAGGGGCAGTGGGTTACATTGTTTTTATATCTGACGAGGTTTTTAAATCGACTCCACAGGAAGTAGAAGCACAACCACCGACACCCGCTATCCCTCCTTATTCTGATGTGCAAACACTAACAGAAGGGGAGAAGTCAGAGGCAATTGAATTGGCTATAAATGACCAGGAGGTAAAGAAATGGCTGGACGAGGGATATGAGATATATAAAGTAATCTCACTCTCCGCAGAAAATGAAAGTGGTGGTATGTGTATGGTTTACGTCCTCACCCAAAAGCAAAAACTACCATGGGTTTTGGGAATTGCCCTTAGAGTACCGGTGGATTTGGTTAGGAAGGAAGCACAAGGAGGTTGCATTAATTTTGAGCTGGAATTGGCTTCTTTGACGGAGAATCAAAAGGAAGAGGTATTAAGGATAGCTTTGGCCGACACTGAAGTTTTGGAAATGATCGGTGATAAAGAATATGAGATACAGGAGGTAAGGGTTGAGTACTGGGAGAGTAGCCATAAGGGTAAAAGTTCTTTCCACGCATACCCAGCAGTTAGTATGAACGTGAACCCCAATCCAAAACTCCCTGGGATTTTTGCAATTGTATACGTGGATTTAGAGAATGGAGCGGTTATCAAGATCTTCACTAACCCTCGAAAGTCGCTACCACCAAGCGATTGGCAATCTACGAAGATAGAACCTGCTAAAGAAGTGCCTACGATGATGGACATCCCACATTTAAATTTGACACCACAACCTGATGAATACTTCACTTACGGAGGGAACAAATCAAAAATACTTTTGAACGATTCTCGTCTAAAATATTGTTTTCTAGAACTAAAAGATATTTGCCCTCCTAATGCTGCTAACGTAGGGGATATTGGTATTGTAATCGCTGGAACTATTAAAAATGAGTACGGTAGAGATTATTACATATGCATAGCTGCACATGCTTTTAATTCGGAAGGGGAGCAGATTGGAGGCAGTATTGATCCGGGCCCTGTATGTGGCATGATTGCCCCTTATGTTAAGAGTGGACAAACAAGGGATTTCGAGCTGCACTTGAAGTATAGAGAGAATATTGAGCGTATTGAGCTTTTTGTCGGATGTGTGAGTGAAATACCACCACCGTAGGGAGGGAATTGGCCATTCTAAAAGAAAGGAGGTATAATAAATTATGATGGGAAAATGGAAAATTGGCGCAGTTGTTGGAACAATTTGGGGTTTGTTAGGGTTTATATTCTTTCATATAATAGTACCACACGTGTGGGAGTTGTATCCCTCTGAATATACCCTGATTCTACTCTGTCTTGGAGGAATTGTTTTCCTTCCATTTCTCGTGTTTGTTATAACGACATTTTTTCCATTAAATACCATATTTCCAAATATACCCATCGAGTCGTTTGTTTTGCTTATGCTTCTCGGCTACGGGGCTTTAATCGGAGCGGTAATTGGATATTTGGTTGATAAATACCGGAGAAGGAGATAACCATGATGAAGAACAAAAAACCACTTTTTAGGATACTGAAAGCATCGAACATATACGGAGGTATCCTTAGCCTTCTCACGGTAGGTGCATATCTTTTCTTCACGATTGGCTTTCCGGGTACCTTTAGATATTTGCCAATTCAAGCGGTTCTTTTGCTTCCTGGAATCATATTGGTCACAGTGTTTTCCTATCTGCACTTGAGTTACTATGGGAAAGCATCAGACGAGGTTGTATGTCCTATTTCGATAGGAGTAATCATAACCTTGATGTGTTCAAGCCCGGGATTGATTTTTATTGCCCTTTTCGTAATACCTGGCTTGCGTTACGGACAAATTCCACCTTTATTGAATCCATTTTTTGGTATTCCGTTTATTCTGGGAAGTATTGGCATAGCCCTGGGTATCCTCACCACCCTTGCCATGTTGAGGATTAACAAGAGGAAAGTTCCAGGCGAATTGAGGCTAAAGCTAAAGAGATGGAAGATAAAAGGATTGTGGATCGGCATAGCAATTTTAACAGCAGGAGTTATTATCACTGGCGCTTCGGTATTGTCAGGTTGTGTAGGGAAAACGGCAATTAGCTATGAAGTAATGCTTGACACAGGCATATCGGAAGAAGAAACAACATTTTTTCTGCCTGTGCCCATAAATGAATCAACTGGAGAAGTTGCAGATGTTATGAACGAGTTAAAAGTGGTTGATGGAACAGCGGATTGTAAAATCGTGGACACCACGCATGGTAAAGCATTAGAAGTGCACACAAAAGGGAAATGCGTTTTGTCCGCTAAAAAGGAATGTGGATATAAAGGTTGGGAGGAAGGAGATGGGTGGTTGTACAGCTACAATGTCAGCATGTTCCAGGGGATAAACAAAACAAAGAGATGGGGGACGGTCTATGAAGTATGGGTCTTTGCCCCAACTGCAAACACAACTTTGCGCATTGATTTAGCGATGGATGACGGGACAAACAATATTTTAAGCTACATTAGTGTTGGCTCAACTCCTACGGATCCTTTCACCTACGAAGTTCCTTTGAAAGAGGGATGGCAAACGGTTAAGTTGGCACGGCGCTTGCTGTGCTATGACTGAACTGTAATGAACGCTGTTAGAAGGAATATTAACATGGAAATATGAAGAAAAAAAATGAAAAACAAAAGATTACTTCTTGGGATTTTAGTTCTTGTGGTAGTCATAGCAGGTTTGTTAGTTTATAAACTTGCGTTATCGCCCGTTATTGTCGAAGGCGTGGTTGGCCATAAGGCTGTTGAGGGAATAAAAGGTAATACACTCTCTACGATTCTGGTTAGTACTGCCACGACGAACCTTAATTCAGAGGTTCTGGTTCTGGATAAGGATTATGAGGAGTTCTTTTCCGAAAAAGGAGATGTTTTCATCAATAAATCGTTGGAAGACGAAATGGAGATTAAGTATGACAAAATTAGATATTTTGCATCCATAAGAGTAAGTTCCAGGGACCCTATCAACGGTGTTGAAAAAGGAGAGTGTAACGTCTACTCCGTTGATAGGAGCGAATTTAACAAGGTGCAGGTATGGGACGAGGTAAAATACGAGGTTTCGGGGTGGTCTGAACTGCCCACGATAGAAAAATTTGTGGACGTTAAGACAGATAGGGTGGATTGGGTAGGTTTATTGCTTAGAGTAGCTGAAAAAGATGAGAGCGTGAGGAAATTAATCGATGGGAACTCGTACAGCGTAGTAATTGGAAATAGAACGAGCAAAAATTGTGGGGAAGAATTTGTTATGATGGGAGGAAAACCATACAAAATCACCATTTATTTAAATAATGAAACAGTGAAGTCCGTAGAGGAAGTGAAAGACCAAGAACAATTAAGAATGATCCAAAAGGTAATTAAATTACAAAATGAAATTAATATTACTGAGAAATCCCACGAAAGGGAGAAAAAATGAGGGATAAAAATAGAAAATAAATAAGATAACTACCGCTTGATTCGTAGCTATCGAAAAGCTTATAAAGGGTAAAAAACAAACTGGAGTTTTAGGTAATAAAACAAAAATGGAAAAATACACCAAAGTAGCGGTTGTCGTTGTGCTTTGTATATTAGCAGCTTCAGCGGGTTTTATGGTCTCTACATTGCCGTATTTAGCAGGACCAACCGATTATTCACAACAGAAAGGGTATCCAATGGGCGAAGGTGGCGGATTCGCACTACCACCAGAGCCCCCAATGCCCATGCCAATGCCCATGCCAATGCCCACGCCCGTACCGCGGGCCGCGCCAGAAACAGCAATGCCAAAATATGGGGAAAAAACGGTGTCCGTTGAAACGTCAGAATCACAATATACCAATACAGATACTGAAAGAAAGATAATACAAACGGCTTCGTTAAGCATCGAAGTAAAAGACTTCCAAGCGAGTTCGGAGGCAGTTGTTGATATTGTAGAACGGTCAAATGGGTTTATTTCTGATTCGCACTCCTATGTTACCGATACAGGGCGTAAGAGAGGTAGCATCACAATCAGGACACCAGCAGATAGGTTCATCGCAGTTATCGATGAAATAGCGTGCGTTGGCGATGTAAAATCAAAAGATACATCCGGAGAGGATGTTACAGAGGAATATATTGATTTGACGGCGAGGCTTAACAATTCCGAGCGGCAGGAGCAGAGGTTACTGGAGATTCTGGATATGGCGAATAATACAAAGGAAGTTCTTGAGGTTGAACGCGAAATATGGCGTGTGCGAACTGAAATCGAACGCCTTACCTGGCGGATAAAGTATCTCGAGAACAGGGTCGAGCTTGCCACGATTTCGGTTTCATTATATGAGCCGGAGCCGATAACACATAGCTGGGGGATAAGGGATGCTATTCGCTCTGCATTTGGAGGGTTTGTGTCGGTGGTACGAGGATTGATAATCCTTGTTGGCTACGCATTGCCGATATTAATTCTGGTTGGGTTCGGGTGGCTGGTCAAAACGAAGTTGATGCCGAGATTGGGAAAGAAAAGAGAAGGTAAATAAAAAAATAATTAACACCGCGAGTTTTTTCATATACCCTAAATATTAGACCCAAACAGAAAATCATCAAATTTTAGCAGTGCATGCCACGTTTCTTTACATTCGCAATCTATCTCCGCAAGGCGTTCTAACACGTTCAAGTTCTGCGTTATGTTGAACTCTTTTATCGCTTCTGTTATTTCCATGTCGCACTTACCGCAATTATGCGGTCCGCGGATATGCCCCGCACCCACGGGGTCAGACGTCACCACGACATTTTCGTTTCCTTTTTTTATCTCTTTTACCGTCTCGACAGCACTCCAGAGCCACGGTGGTCTATAATACCTCTTTCTCCATAAATCTTCTAAGCGGGTGTATTTCTGCACGTTACAGAGGTTCAGGGAGATAATGGAACTATAAGGAGCGACGAGTGCAGCGGATTTTATAATGTCTTCTATCGCCTTTTTCTCGGATACAAAAGGAGGTTTAAGCAATAGATACGTCTTTACGGTTGCTTCGCATTCGTGCACGATTTTCGCTGCTGTTTTATAATCGGCGAATGAGAAACCCTTGTTTATGTATTTCGACCTGATAAAATCATCTGCGGTTTCTAACCCGATAGCAAGCTCAAGATGCTCAACGATATTCAAATCGCCGATTTTCTTCTCGTTTATAAACTCGGGTCTCGTCTCTACAACCAGTTTCTTTATCGCTTGCCTGTTGTTCACCAGCTCGGCTATCGCGATTCTCGTTCCGCTTGAAATCTCTCGTTCGTCGAGGAAGCTGCCGGAAGTGAAAATCTTGAGTATAAAATCCTCTTCCGGGCTGGTTCTTAATGTTCGTTCAAGTTGAGCCAGAATATCCTCCTGTGTTACGTCTGCGGATTCGTGCCAAAATCCGCACATCGTGCATTTTCGCCACTGACAGCCCACCGTCCGCAGTATGACGGTCAGGCATTTTATCGGTTTTTGCTCTTCGGTGAAGAAGTCATAATCGAGCCAGAAAGCTACGGGGGTTTTGTTCTTATGAATCATAATTCTTTATGTATTTTTCTGAATGCTTCGCATACGAATGCATCTTTAAATCTTATCTTTTCTCACTCCTTTTCGTAATCCCTTTTCGTAACATGTTCAGGCAGCATTTGATTTATCTTTATCTCAATATAAAAACCTTTTTGAGGTACTTATGGAGGTGTGAGGTGTGAGGTGTCAGTAACCCTCAAAACTTCTCAAACCTAAAATCTCAAACCACACGCCTTAAAAATAAACCGAAAGTTATTTATAATCCTTCGTATAATCTTACTTAGTTTAAATCATTTCTTCTTATCGTTTTGTGCCGGAAGAAGCGGCATCCGCCAAAAAGGGAGAGCGCAAAAATGAAAATACTTGCTTTGGGATTAGCAGTATTAACGATTTTAGTCGTGACGGCGCTGCTTGCGTTCCTCCCACAGCCCGCGCTGGCACAAACAGCAATAACAACCTGCACGGAACTGCAGAATATCCGCAATAATTTGGGTGGTGATTATTATTTAGCCATAATGACATTAACTGCTCTGGTTTTGACTACGGCGACGGGGAAGGGTTTATGCCAATTGGAACTTGGAACCACAAATTCACCGGAACCTTTGACGGCAAGGGCTACAAGATAACTCATCTGTATATAAACAGACCTTCTACTAATTATGTCGGCTTGTTTGGATATGCTGGTTCAGGAAGCGAAATAAAGAATGAGGGGTTGGAAGAGGTAGATGGTGCTTGTAGCAGTCATGGGAAGGAGAGAAGATAAATAAATAATTACAACGATTATTTGTAAACATAGTCATGATGCCGGAATCGGTGAAATAATCATAGGGACTCAAAAAGCTTTTCCCTTTCTCTCCTATTCTTTACTTCTATGTATTCACCCCTCGCATATGCTTCCTCGCTCTCTTTGACCTCTGCTATAAACTCATCAGAGAACTTCTCTTCAAACTCCATATCCACCAATCGCTCGCATTTTATCAGATATTCATATCTCTCCCATGGGATACATACGGTTTCCATCCTTCTTCACCTCATTTTTAAATATCTGCTTCGCCATTTCAACTACCATACTGGTAGTGCGTATATAAATATAGTCCTATACTTTATATACAATCAAAACCGACTTCATCCCGAAAGTCAATGTAAATCAAGGCAACACCCTGCAGATTATCTCAGGAGGTGGTAAGCTATTTCTTGTTGAAGAGCATACTTACCTAAAGGGGGATTCCCAAATCCTTTGCTCTTTCAATACTTCACTCCCCACTCTTCCCAGACCTATTATGCCCAATACCTTCCCATTTACTTCCACACCCATGTGCTTTTTTCGTTCCCATACCCCCGATTTCAGTGACACGTTCGCCGCGGGTATTTTCCTCGAAAGCCCGAGCAGCATTGCAATGGTGTGTTCCGCCGCAGATATAGTGTTTGCCGCCGGCGCATTCACAACCATTATTCCCTTTTCCGTCGCGGTTTCCACATCTATGTTATCCACACCGACACCTGCTCTGCCTATCACCTTTAGTTTACCCTCGCCTCCTGCTTCCACTATTTCTTTCGTCACTTTCGTGCCACTTCTCACAGTCAGGGCATCATAGCCCGCAATACGCTCCTTTAATTCTTCCTTGCTTAGTTCCAATTCAACGTCAACTTCTGCAAACTCACGCAGCTTTTTTATCCCCTCTTCTGAGATATGGTCTGTTACAAGCACCTTCTTCCTTTCTTCTTTCTCGCTCTCGTTTAGTTTCGGATTCATCGGCAATTATATCCCCTTTCCCAAGTTTACTTCTACCCTCGTAGAATAAAAA
>QBUL01000116.1 GCA_013180605.1 Candidatus Methanophagaceae archaeon GoMg1
TTTTTGTAAAAAAGAAAAAGTGTTGTGTAATCTGGTGGTTAATAATTTTCGGAATAACTATAACTGAATTTGCCTTTTATATGTTTCAATTCTCATGTAGTATCTATAACGTACAATGACAAAATTTAACGCACTCAACATTCGGATGGACATACTGCAAAACATACGCTCGCAGGGTTTCGAAGAGATGATGCCCATTCAGGAGATGGCCATACCCTTAGCACTTAAGGGGCGGGACATAATCGGGCAGGCAAAGACAGGTACGGGCAAGACCCTCGCATTTGTCATACCAATAACAGAAAAGGTACGGGCAGATGCTTCTTTTGTTCAGGCACTCGTCTTGACGCCGACTCGCGAGCTCGCTATCCAAGTTGCCGCCGAGTTTGAGAAAATAGGTGGTCGGCGCATCCGTGTGGCTTTGATATACGGTGGTGCATCCATCAACACACAAATAGACCGGCTTCAAAGAGGTGTTCATGTCGCTGTGGGCACGCCGGGCCGTATAATTGACCACATTGATAGAGGAACGCTCAGGCTCAACAAAACAGAAACGGTCGTACTCGATGAAGCCGACCGCATGCTTGACATGGGATTCATCAAGGATATGGAGCAGATATTAGAAAACACGCCGAAGAATCGGCAGACAATGCTGTTCTCGGCTACCATGCCCAAAGAGGTTCGTTTGCTGGCTGGAAAGTATATGCTCGACCCGGAATTCATCTCTGTCAGCCGAGATGAAGACGAATTAACCGTCAAAGACGTCCAGCAGTACTTTGTCAGAGTAGACCGTAAGAAAAAGATGGATGCCTTCTTCAAGGTTGTCAAACAGGAGCAACCGTCAAAAGCACTCGTATTCTGCAAAACAAAGAGATGGGTTGAGATGTTCTACGATATTCTCAGGCGCCGTAAGTTTTCTGTCGCACGAATCCACGGCGACCTCAGCCAGGCAGCACGCGAGAAAGCAATAGGAAAACTTCGCCAGGGTACAGTAACGTATCTCGTCTGTACGGATGTCGTAGCTCGTGGCATTGATATTCCTGACATCAGTCACGTCTTCAACTATGACATACCAGATGAACCTCTGAGTTACGTACATCGCATCGGTAGGACGGCTCGCGTGGGAAAACAAGGCACGGCTATCAGTTTCATTACGCCTGACCAGCTCCGCGACCTCTGGCTTATTGAATCCAAAGCACACACAAAAATTCATGAATGGAAAATGACAGGAAAATAAATTATAGACGCAGATGAAAATGAAACCATTGTTTTTGTTGCTTGTTGGTGTCGTTGTAGTTCTATTGAGTGGATGCCTAAGTACGGATAGTCAGGTAAAGGTAAAAGTAGTTAAAGAAAGCGATTATGTTCGGGTAGACTACACAGGAAAACTGCAAGACGGCACTGTTTTTGATACGAGCATAAAAGACGATGCAATTGAAGCAGGGATATACAACCAGGAAAGGGATTACCAGCCGCTTGGATTTACGGTCGCTGCAGGTCAGATGATCAAAGGATTTGACAGCGGTGTTGTGGGTATGGCGGTAGGTGATGATAAAACGCTGATTATCCCGCCCGAAGAAGCTTATGGCGTCCACCGTGAGGACATGGTCCAAACCATTCCTGTCGCAGAATTGACACGTGCGGATATTACGCCCGTAGTGGGGAAAAAGGTCAGCACTTCGCAGGGGCAGACCGCCACAATAACTAATGTCACAGATACAGACGTTGTAATTGATTTCAATCATGAACTCGCAGGGAAAACGTTGGTCTTTGACATAAAACTTGTTTCTATCGGCAGATAGGATGTGCTCAATAAAGAGTGGGAAATCCTAAATCCTAAGCACCAAATCCTAAACAATATCAAAATCCAAAATCCCAAAAGGAAGGTCCGTTTTGAATTTTGAGTTTAGATATTGGAGTTTGTTTAGGATTTAGAGTTTCGTGCTTAGAATTTATACCACAAGATATTGGGCAACTACTATATATACGTACACGTACGTGACTGAGTAACTAAAAACGCTGCGTACTCTGCGCTCTCCGCGGTGTTATATCACTCGCTTTTTAGACCGTACCGCTTTCAGCCAATAATCACCGCCACGTCTTCACGTTAGAGATAATCACAGAACCTTCTTCTGAATCGCTAACCGCCTTCTCCAACGCCGCATCCAGCGTATCCGAAAAAAACACCGTCTTACCTTCTATTTTATCCTTGAACTCCGCACCCACGATTATTATCTCAACGAAATCCCTGGCTGCATTCGCTACCACTTCTTTCAGTTCTTCCTCGTTCACGCCTTCACACACGTACTCTGACTCCACACCAGCAATCAGAATCATCTTATCTGAATACCGCCGCGCCATTTTCGTTATCTCATCGAGGAACGTCAATTTTGTGCCCGAATTGGAATTATCAATCAAAAACCGCCCTTTTCGGGTTTCAACCTTCAGTCTGCCGCTCACTGCGGAAATGTCGCCCGTATTGACCCTTTCTGGTGGAATGCCAAGACTCAAAACCGTGCAAAACGACGCTTCTAAACAGTTCCTGTAATAGTCCCCGTAGAAACCCGCTTCAAAATGGAATTTCATCCCGCCACTTACGGAATCACCATTTACCGTTTTCAACCCGTCGAAAAAGACCTTGTGCTCGGTACCATCTAACCACAGGTTCTTTGCCTTTGCCGTGGTGCCAAAGAAGTTCGTATTGAACCCTTTCAGTTCCTCTTTTCGCTTTTCCTGCATTTCCGCGAAACTATCTGGAAGGACTATCACGGCACTTTTTCTGTTTCTGCCTTCTATTTCTTCTGCGTCTGTATATGCGTAATTCTGTATCGAGGCGATTTTCGCTGCAGATGCGTCTTTTGTGCCACCGGCAATCCTATAATCTGCCTCCAAACTCGTTATTACGCCCACATCGCCGATTCCCGTTAAACCCAGCGAAATTTCAAATACCACAATCTCCGCCTTCAACTTCTTCTCTTTCGCTATGCGCATCACTTTTAATACGTTCGCAGGTGCGCCGCCGATTCTGGGGAATTGCACCTCTGCCCCTGCCGACTGGAATCTTGTAACGGAACTGGTATGAGAAAGCACCTTCACCTTCTTGTTTTTCAATAACTGGCAGATTAGTTCGCAGACCGCCGTCTTCCCCACCGTCCCCGTTACTTCCACCACCTTTGTATCGCTGAACATGCTTTTCAAACGTGCAATTTCTTTTACCGCTTTGTGATGGCTCATAAAAGGTATCTCCATCTTTAAAGCTTGTTTTACAACCTCGAAGTTCGGGTTCAGGTGAACAGGTGCGATAACCAGGTCATAATCCAACGCTTTAGAAAAGCTCTGATGGTATGGGTCGAACACCTCTGCTTGTTTCCCAAGTTCCTTTAGCTCTTCTGCAATGATTTCCGCTCCGTGAATGGTATCTAAAACTAATATCCTGGTGGCTTCTTTTAGGTTCATTTGTTAGTGTGCCTTTTAGAAAAGAAGTGCTTTTACCAAGATAAACCCCCAAACATACTTATTTCCTCTCCACAATCTTTCCTTTATGCATTATAGCAATTTCATCACTCATCCACTCTACTACTTCTAAGTCGTGGGAAATAAACAGATAACTTATCCCATATTTTTCCTGCAAATCCTTCATCAAATTCAGGATTTGTGCCTGGACTGAGACATCCAGCATAGAAGTGGGCTCATCTGCAATAATAAATTTTGGATTCAAACTCAAAATTCTTGCTATCACAACTCTCTGAATTTGCCCGCCACTTAACTCATGAGGATACCTGAATAGAAGCTCTTCATTTAAATTAACCGTTTCGATTAACTCATAAATCCTCTCCTTTTCATCTTTTTTATTACAGATTTTATGAATCCTTAAAGGTTCAGCAATACTGTCATAGATTCTCATCCTCGGATTCAGAGATGAATCGGGATTCTGGAATATCACCTGCATCTCCTTTCCCATTTTTTTTAGTTCGCGGCCATCTATGCTCGTAATGTCTTCACCATCAAAGAATATTTTCCCCTCTGTAGGTTCTATAAGCCTTAAGATTGTCCTCCCAACAGTTGTTTTTCCGCATCCGCTCTCACCAACCAAACCCAAAGTTTTTCCTTCCTTTATCTCAAAACTTATACCATCCACCGCCTTTATCATCTTCTTCCTGAATATTCCTGAATAGAAATATTTTTTCAGGTTCTCAACCTTTATTCTCGTCATTTTTATATAGGAAGCACCTTACATGGTTTTTACCCTCTGTCTCTATCATCTCTGGATGTTTTTCTGAACACTCATCCCTTTTATATCTGCACCTCGGATGGAATCTACACCCTGCGGGGAGTGAAGTGAGGCTGGGGCTTGCACCCGGTATTGGCTTTAAGCCTCTACGTGGAAGTGAGTCCAGCAGATCTTGCGTGTAAGGATGCTTTGGCTTAGATAAAATTTTATCTGCCGATGCAATCTCAAACAGTTCGCCTGCATACATTACTGCAATTCTGTCACACATTCTTTTCGCCACTTCCAGGTCATGGGTTATCAGCAGCATACTCATGTTCCTGCTTCTGACTAACTCAGACGTTAAATCTACAATCTTTTTTTTCATCGAGGAATCCAAGCCTGTGGTTGGTTCATCTGCTATTAAAATTCTGGGATTTAGTGCTAATCCGATGGCAATCATAACTCGCTGCTTCATTCCACCGCTAAATTGATGTGGATATTCATCCATCCTTTTCGGGTCTATGCCAACCAATTTGAACATGTCCGCCGCTTTCTTTCTCGCTTCTTCTTTTCCAATGCCCTCGTGATAGCGGTAAACTTCTGCTATCTGCTCTCCAACCGTTAACACGGGATTCAGTGAGATAGACGGATTCTGGAGCATCATTCCAATCTCTTTACCTCTAATTTGCCTCATTTTGTCTTCAGAAAGCGTCAATAAATTTTCTCCCCGGTAAATGATTTTTCCCTTAATTTCTACATTTTCTGAAAGCAGCCCTATTATCGCCCTTCCAAGGATTGTTTTCCCACAGCCCGTCTCTCCTATTAAGCCTAAAATCTCATTTTCCTCTATCTCTAAATCAACGCCATTGTTTGCTTTTACAATTCTTCCCCTCGCATTGAAATAAACCCCTAGGTCTTCTATTTTCAATAAAGTCATTTCCTCATCATTAGCATTTCCTTTGCCCTTGGATCTAACGTATCTCTTAATCCATCACCTAAAAAATTAAAAGCAAGCACGGTAATCATTATCATGATGCCTGGGAAAAAGGTTAAAAAAGGTGCACTACGCAAATATGGAATGCCTGCTTTAAGCATTGCTCCCCACTCAGGTGTTGGAGGTTGAATTCCCAAGCCTAAGAAACTGAGAGCAGCCGCAAAAATTATCGTATGGGCAATACCAAGGGTTGCAAGCACAATAACAGGATTTATACAATTTGGCAAGATATGACGACGCATAATATAGAAGCTTGAGGCTCTTAGAGCTCGTGCCGCTTCAACAAATTCTTTTTCCTTTACGGAGAGTGTCATCCCCCTCACAAGTCTTGTGTATCCCGGCCAATGCGTCACGGCAAGGGCAAGTATCAGATTGAAAACCCCCGGTCCTAAAAGTCCTGCAATCACCAAAGCGAGAATTATGCTTGGAAAAGCAAGCACTACATCCACAGACCTCATTATAATTTCATCCACTATTCCACCGTAGTAGCCAGATATGCATCCCAAGATTGTGCCAAGTAAGGCTGTTATTCCCACTACTATAACGCCAATTTCTAAGGATATTCTCGTCCCATACAGGAGTCTTGAGAATATGCCCCTTCCCAGTTCATCAGTGCCAAAAGGGTATTCGCTATTGGGAGCGAGTAGCCTTTTTTCCAGATTTTGTTCTAAAGGGTTATGGGGTGCAAGGAAAGGGGCGAAAAACGCAACAAATACTAAAAAGATGATGATTACTGCACCTACTGCAGCCATCCTGTTTTCTCTGAGTTCCTTAAGTGCTATCCACGTTTCGTTCATTTTTTCTCGTACCTTATTCTCGGGTCTAAGTAGGCATAGAGAATATCTACTGCCAAGTTGGATAATGCGAAAATAACAGCAATAAATAAAACACAACCTTGAATTAACGCAAAATCCCTGGCATATATTGAGTCCACCAATAATCTTCCAATTCCGGGCCATGCGAATATTGTCTCCACTATAACAGCCCCTCCAAGTAAAAAGCCCAACTGCAATCCCACAAACGTAATTACGGGTAGCATAGCATTTTTCAATGCGTGCCTTAAAAGTATTGTTTTCTCATCTAATCCTTTTGCTTTTGCCGTTACTATATAATCCTGGTTTAGCACATCCAGCATGCTCGAACGAGTAAGGCGAGTTGTGATAGCAGCCATTGATGTGCCTAAGGTAATTGTAGGAAGAATAAGATGTTTGATGCTGCCGTAGCCAAAACTGGGGAGTAATCCAAGAGATAGAGCAAATAACCAGATCAAAAGCAATCCCAGCCAGAAGTTGGGCATGGACACCCCAAGCAAAGCGCCGGTCATGCACGTATTGTCAACAATTGTATTTTTTCTGACGGCACTGATTATTCCAGTGGGTAGCGCTATCAATAGAGATAAAATTAAACTTGAGATTGTCAACACCAGGGTTGCCGGGAATCTGGTCAGTATCTCTTCTAAGACATCTTCATAGGTTATCAGTGACTTACCCAAATCCAGGCGTAAAATATGCCCCAGCCATCCCAAGTATTGAATATACACCGGAGCGTCTAAGCCCTCTGTTACCCTTACCCACTCTATTTCCTCTTGTGTTAAGTCTTCGCCATACCTGGCTACCGCAATCATCTCCGCTGGGTCGCCAGGAGCGGACTGCATTGCAGAAAAAGTAACCACTGTTACGCCGAGGACCACCACAAATACCAAAAGAAGTCTTTTTAATATGTATTTCAGCATTTTTATTTATTTCTTTGCAACGATGATTTTTGTGGGGTCTTGTGGAGACGAAATGTCCAGAATTTGTGTGATAGAGAATCCTGTGTCTTCTAAAAGATGGATGTATTCTCCCAGGGTGTATACCCGGTGCTCGCTTCTCATCATTGCCAGCATGAAATCAAATAAAACGGAAGTTAAAGGCGATGTTCTATCATCGTTAATTGTCCATCGGCGGTAGATCAAAACACCATTCTCATTCAGAGCATCATATACCTTTTTTAGGATACCTGATATTGTCACATCAGATACGAAAACAATGTCATAGCCATTGCCAATGTCATCTTCGGTAAAATCGCCTGCGATAAATTTTATCTTGTTCGACATTCCATATTGCTCAAGATACTCCTTTGCAATTTCTGTAACGTGGGGCAAATCAAATAAAACAACTTCAAGGTCTGGCTTCAATTGGGAAAAAGCAATAGAATACAGCCCATGACCTCCACCGAGGTCGAGGAACTTCTTTGCTTTTCCAAATTCTGGAAGTGTTGACACAACATCCACCGCTCTTTGCATAGCACCTGTAATGGCTATTTCAGCATGTCCTACAATAAATGTCCGGTCGATGATGCTCTTATTTTCTGTTCCTGCTTTGATGCCACCGTTCTTTAGGGCATTACTTATTCTTTGCCAATCTGTCGAGCCTCTCTTCTTCATCTCAAATAAAGTGCCTTGATAAAAAGGACTTTTTCTTACAAGGAACGTCTCTGCAAGTTTGGTATTCGAGTACCGATTCTCTATTTTGTGGATAAAATTGAGAGCTACCAGCGCGTTCAAGAACTTTTCAGTCAAGTACGGGTCGGTTTTGATTTCCTCTGAGACTTGATCTGCTGCTTTTGGTTTGCTAAGTAAATCAAAAATCCTGTAATCCACAGCAGCAAATAGAATATTCGCTTTTTCGTTTCCTTTCGCTATCTCATCTATAAGTCCAAAATCTACTTCTGGCATCTTATATATAAGATTGTCCATTTTTAGTCGCCCCCCATCCCCTGCATTGTCGAATATATTTCCTCCACATCTACCAGCACAGCTGCTTTCGGTCTCAGTTTATGATGACTTGCAACAAGTTTTTCAAATCTCTCTGCCATCTCAGGTCTTTTTTCTCTCAGTACCGAAATCCTTTTCTCTCGCACTTCGTTTTGTTCTCCCATTATTTCAAACGCTTTCTCGTATAATTCACCCTGCGTGAAAATCTTTGCTTTTCCTTTAAGCTGATATGCTTTCACGTCTTCCAGTGCCTCAACGGCAATTGCAACCCGCGGATTCTCTTCCATGTTTTTTCTCGTCTTTTTGAAAAACACATCTACAATCAGCAGTTCATGGTCGCTGATTGCTCTGCAAAGACCTACTGGAACCACGTTCGGTTTACCATCTCCTGAAGAAGTCGCTAAATGCACAACATTGTTATTTATTACTTCCTTCATCTCATTGCTCATCTTCATTGTTTTTTTTACCTCCTGTTTTTATTCCTCGATATACACCTTCCATAGGCTTAGATATGCCCCGTGTATTCCCCCTTGCACCTCATAGTTTTTAACCCGCTTATTCACAGCAACGATATTTGGATCACTAAATAAGAAAACTCCAGGTGCATCCTCTTCCATTATCTCCTGTATCTCGTAAAAGACCTTAAGACGGTCTTTCGAGTCTACTGTTGTGTATAGACGATCTATTAAGGTAGTTAACTGTTCGTCTTTGAATGCACAGCGGACTCCCCTTTTCGAATGAAAGAAGTAATTAAACCATAGAGATGGGTCACCATGTCCACAAACACCCATTTGCATCATCATATCATACTGCCCCTTTTCAAACATCATTTGCTGGGCTCCATACTCCACCATTTGCAATTTCACACCCATGCCAATCTCTTTCAATTGTGCTTGAGCTACTTCTGCGATTTTTGGTAATTCCGGAGAGAAAGCAGAAAGAACAAATGTAACTTTTAGTTGTTCTCCATTTCTATCGCGAAATCCGTCTCCATCAGTATCTTTCCACCCGGCTTCTGCTAATAGCTCTTTTGCTTTCTCTGGGTTGTACGGATACCACGTTAGCTCCCGGTTTAATAGATGTTCGGTAGATGGCATTGACAAAGGTCCCTGTAATAATGGTGCTGCTGTCTCACCTACTACAGCGGTGACCATTTTTTGAGTATCAATGCCATAATAAACGGCTTTTCTCACTTTTAAATCGCTGAATGGTTCTTTTTCAGTATTGAACTGAATCCAATTCACGCAGGGCTGCGTATATCCTTCAACTATTTTTATTTCTGGTTTTTCTCTCAGTCTCGGTATGTCCGAAACGTATAATACACCTCTACCTGCTCTGTGACCTGTCAGGTCTATTTCCCCCGTTTCTAAAGCCATAGCTCTTGCGGAGGCATCAGGGATTATTTTAAAGGTTACTGCTTCTAATTTGGGTGACCCTCTCCAATAATTTTCATTCTTTACCAGCACAATTTTTTGTCCTTTGACCCACTTATCGAGTTTGAATGGACCTGTCCCGATTGGTGATTTGAATTCTCCATTTTCATCTACGGCTGTTGGGCTCATTATTGGAGCTGAACTGACATCCCTTAATAGCGGTGCATAAGGCTTATTTAAAACGAATTTAACTGTGTACTCATCTATGGCATCTATTGATTTTGTGTAGTGCGGAAGAGCACGGTATGGAGCAGGTTTATATTCAAAAGAAAACTTCACCACCGAAGCATTGAATGGAGTGCCATCGTGGAATTTTATTCCTTTATTCAGGTGAAAAGTCCATACTTTACCGTCTTCTGATACTTCCCATGACTCTGCCAATAAAGGTTGAATTTTAAGGTCTGCGTCCTCCATTACTAATGTCTCATAAATCAGGCGAAGTGGCGCACCCCATGGGCAGCCATAAACAGGCTCCAGTCCTTTTATATCTCCTCCCATCCCAATAACTATCTCTTGGGGTAACTCTTTCGAAACTTCTTCTGGTGGGGTTATACAGCCAGCTACTGCGAGGATTCCTCCTACTATTATACAAATCAGCAAAGCAGTTATTCGTTTGTTCATTTCTTCTCCTCCATGTAAACGCCATCGAGATTGAGCCAAGGGTCTTCGGCAGTGATAATATATCCTTTTACGTATGAATTCACCGCGACAAGCTTCTCTTCATGAACCAGATAAAATGCCGGGACTTCTTCAATGACCATCTCCTGTAATTCGTAGTATAGATTTTCTTGTTCTTTTGTATCTACCGTTGAGTCTGCCAAATCAACCAGTCTGTCGTATTCTTCGTTTTTGTAGTGACCGTACGGAGATTTAGAATGATGCACAAAGAAGTGTCTTGGATAAGGACCCCAGACGAAATATCCTGACCTCAGCATCATGTCAAAGTTACCTTCTCTTTCAAGTTTTGTGACCGCTCCACTTTCCAGAACTTGCATTTCTACATCTAAACCAACCTTTCTTAATTCTCCTTGAATAGCTTCAGCCGTCGGAATCCAGCGTGGTGCCCAAACATCTCTTCCCACTAAAAGAGTCACCTTGAATGGCTTCCCATCTTTATCTACTATTCCGTCACCATCCGTGTCTTCCCAGCCCGCTTCTAACAATAATTCCTTGGTCTTATCTGCGTTATATTCATACAGTTTGAGGTCTGGTTTCGAATACAACATAACAGGAGAAAAAGCACGACCTTTTGCTGGCTTCCCCACTCCTTCTAAAACGGTGTTTATCAGTTTTTCTGTGTCAACAGCGTATGCCACAGCCTTTCTTACTTTTGTGTCATCAAAAGGCTCTTTTTCACAGTTAAATTGCAAAAAGTCAGTGAAGGTTGTTAGTTTCCTATATACTTCGATATTTGACTTCTTTTCTAACCTCGAGACTTCAAATTCCGGCACCTTTATAATCATGTCCACTTCTTTAGTTTCGAGTGCCATCACACGTGTTGACGCCTCAGGAATTACCTTAAAAATGACCTTCTCAAGGGTTGGTCTCTCCCCCCAGTAGTCCTCATTTCTTACAAGCACAACTTCCTGGTCTTTTATCTGTTTTTCAAATTTAAACGGTCCTGTTCCAATTGGTTTTACGAACTCCCCCTTCTCATCCACACAACTGGGGCTCATAACCGGCCATGCTACATGCGTGATATAAAGTGGTACGGACGTAGGTCGCTTTGAAATAAATTTCACACTATATTCATCCAGAGCCTCTACGTGATCTACCGTCCTGAGTGCAATTCTTCTAGCGAAAGATTTATCGCTATATGAAAATACAACTGCGGTTGAATTAAATGGTGTTCCATC
>QBUL01000115.1 GCA_013180605.1 Candidatus Methanophagaceae archaeon GoMg1
GTTACCGCTATTTTTGTTGCTTTTTTCATCTATCCTTTCTCTCAATCTCCACTATGGCGTCAACTTCGGAGATGTGGATGAGTGAGTCCCCAAAGACTCGGGGCATGTTCTCATTCACTTCCACGATAAGCATTTTGCAGTGCCTTGCCGCTGTGGAAGTATAGTCATTAGCAGTGCCGAAGCTAAAGTAACCTGCTTTATCTATGGGAGAAACGGTGGTAATGGTAACATCTATGTGCATAAAATCCTGCAATAGTCTTGGCAACTGATGGAAGTAAATAGGCACGAAATAGTTAAGCCCCACCTTGACCAGAGCTCTATCTGAACCGCTTACAAACCAAGAATATGCCTGAATGCAATCGCAAAGGTCTGGAGCGAGGACCGTTTTAGCTGCATGCTCCTGTGGAAGAAAGGAGAAGATTTCGATGTCCTTTAGGTTACCTTCTCGAGCTCTATCCGCGATAGCGGAAAGAAGGGCAGGGGGTTCGGCTATAGTCAAGCCGTGTACAATAGTATCGCCACTCTTTATTCTCTCAACAGCCTTTTTTGGCGTGGTCAGCTTTTGCAGGTATTCTGTGGTATACGTATTCTTGAAGGAAGTCATTTCTAGACATTTTCAAACGTTACAATGTAAGTTTCAGAATATAAAAGCTTTTCGATTTTTCCTATGCTATTCCAGCAAGTTGGATTATCCTCACGCCCAATATTTTTTAACGCAAACCCCTGCCTTTTGAATGATTGGCGTGATGTATCTAAGGAGTAAGGGAACCCCCCGTAAATAGTTTACCCATTTTGATAATTATCATAGGCACAGATTTCACAGATTTACACAGACGCTACTGTCCTGATTATTACGTTTTTACGGGTTCATAGAATCAAAATCAAGAAAAAAGCAAAAATGATAGCCACAGAGACCACAGAGGACACAAAGGGAAAATAACTCGGTGCTCTTGGTGTAATCTGCGTTAATCTGTGTCTTAAAAATCCTTGGAAAATGATACGGTTCGGGTAAATTATTATTTGTGAGTTCCCTCAGTAGGAAATATGGCACGGAGGCGGTGCATAACGCGTGAGAGAAGAACCTCAAAGGAACCTGCTATGGCGGTCATGCCAAAGACAAGGGAAAGCCCACCGGTTTTTGCTGCCAGGAGTGATGCAGGGAGATACGAGGGACCACAGACAGAAGGACAGAGAAATCCCTTCTTCTTCAATGCCTGTTGTATGGTCCCAACACCGGAAGCGAGCATTGACATACTCACAAAAAACCCTGCCTGTTCGGGCGTTCCTCCAATTGCCTGGACAATCACTACCGGAAAAATGAGAATTAAAAGTATATATAAAAATGACAAGAAAGCGTAATATTCAACTAAAATTAATTATTGACACAGATTAACACTGATTAACGCAGAAGAAATTAAATCCATGTAAATCTGCGTCTTAAATAGGTAGGAGTTATACTTTATATACTATAAAAATACGATTCCTTTTATCCGGGTAAAGATAGGAAGGAGGGGTCATGAAAAGGATAAAAATAGTATCCGTGCTGATAGCTTTGTTACTGGCAGCCATTATCATTGGATATGTTGTTCATAAAGAAATTTCCACAGATGAAGAGACGGGTAAAAAGGTACTTCTTATCTTCAGTTACCACCCCGAGCATCCCTGGGTGATAGAAGAGACAAGGGGTGCGGAAGATATTTTGAAAAACAAAGGAGTGGAAACCGAAAGATGCTATCTGGATACCAAAAGGAAGACCAGCGCGGAGTGGAAGAAGAAAGTGTCAGAGGAAGCTGTGCTGAAAATCGAGGAGTTCAAACCAGACCTTGTAATTGTGTTTGATGACAATGCTTGCGAACTTGTGGCGATGAAATACGCTGGTAAAACCCTTCCATTTGTTTTCTGTGGTATGAACGGTGACCCAGAAGACTACGGATTTCCCGCCGAAAATACAGCCGGTGTGGTTGAAAGACAGCATATCAACGGAACAATTGACCTTCTCAAACAGCTTGTGCCAAATGTTAAAAAAGTTGCGATAATAACTGACAACAGCCCTACTTCACACGGGTTTGTAACCCGAATAGAGAAAACGGCATTGCCTGTTGAGATTTCTGAATGCTACTCCACGGACGATTTTGACGCCTGGAAAGCAAAAGTAAAAGAACTCCAGCCCAAGGTAGATGCAATCGGGCTATTTGTGTATCACAGCATTAAAGACCCGGCGAAAGAGGGAGAGGTAAGTCTGCCTCCCGATGAGGTATTGAGCTGGACACTAAAGAATAACAAGCTTCCTGAGTTTGCTTTCTTTGACTTCACCGTAAGGGCAGGAGCTTTGTGTGGTGTCACTCTGTCCGGCTACGAACAGGGTAAAGCTGCGGGTGAAATCGCCATCGAGATATTAGATGGAAAGAAACCTGCTGATATTCCTATCAAGTGTCCTGAAAAGGGGAACCCAATTGTCAATGAAAGAAGGGCTGAGGAGTTGAATATAATGATTCTAACGGACATTATTAAAGAGGTAGAAATAATAGATAGTGGAGATTGAGAGAAAGGATAGATGAAAAAAGCAACAAAAATAGCGGTAACACTGGTATTGGTAGCGGTGTTAGTAATCGTAGTATCGTCATTGTTGTGGGAGGAAAGGGAACCCGAGTTAAAGGTGGCTGTCCTCCATATCGGTCCCATAGGAGACTATGGCTGGACCTACGAAGGGCACTTAGGGGCTCAAGCAATGGCTGAAGAATTGCCCTTTGTCGAACTCTCAGAAATGGAGGAGGCTTGTAGCCCTGATGCTCCACAGATACTGAGGGAATATGCTGGGGCAGGATACAAAGTGATCTTCTGTCACAGTTACAATTTTGGGGAATATATCGAAGAAGTAGCTCCAGATTATCCTGATGTCATATTCATGTGGGGGGCTGGAGTTGAGAAAAAAGCTCCTAATGCAGGTATATATTTTGGGAGAATGTATGAATCCCGATTCTTGACGGGAATAGTCGCTGGTTCCTTGACCAAGACAAACAAGATAGGATACGCCGCTGCCCTTCCAACCTCTGAAGTGGTAAGGGGTATCGATGCCTTTGCCAAAGGGGTAGCCTCGGTAAATCCTGACGCCAAGGTCTATGTGGAATGGGTAGGCGAATGGTATAACCCACCAAAAGAGAAAAAAGTAACTTTATCCCTTATTGACAAGGGATGCGACGTTATCACCCACCACTCCGATTCTTATGCACCGGCGGAGGCAGCAGAAGAGAGGGGTGTCAGCTACATAAGTTTTGGCTCAGATATGAGGAGATTTGCCCCACATGTATTTCTAACTGGCGCCGTTTGGAACTGGACTCCCATCATGACCGATATAGTGAAGGCAGTGCGTGAGGGAAGATGGGACGAATATCCAGGTCAGGACTGGTGGTATGGACTGGCTGAAGGAGGGGTAAAGCTTGCCCCCTTTAGTGATTTAGTCCCTGAGGATGTGAGGGAGATGGTTGAAGAGAAAAAGCAAATGATCATCAAGGGCGAGTTTGAAGTCTTTCCCGGGATGACTGACGAGGAGCTACGAGAGATTTATTATTTTGAACCGAACGTAGTGGGCGAGCTTGCTGTAAAAGAGGCTGAAGAGGCACTAAAAATCGGTGCTATATACCCTCTTACAGGCTCCCTGGCTACAACCGGTACCGATGTTAAGAATGGAATCCTGCTTGCGGTGGACATAATTAACAATGAGCATAAAATAGACCTTCCATTAGCCAGGACAAAAGGCATTGATTCACTTGATGGAGCAAAGATCGAGGTTGTGTTTGGAGATAGTCAAGGCTCTCCTTCAACAGGTAAGTCTGAGGTAGAGCGACTTATCGAGAAGGAAAAAGTGGTCGCAATAATAGGATGTTACCAGAGTTCAGTTACTGCTGAGGCAAGTCAAATTGCTGAGGACAAGGGAACACCGTTCCTAGCTCCTGAGTCATCTGCTCCTATCCTTACCCAGCGAGGTTTCAACTGGTTTTTCAGGACGACACCTAACGATGAAACTTTCGTTCAGAACTTCTACCAGTTTCTGCAAGATATTCGGGAAGAGAAAGGCATAAAGGTAGAGAAGTTGGGAATAGTATATGAAAACTCACTTTGGGGGCCAGGATTTAGTAAGTATGCCGAGCAGTATGCCGAGGAATATGGCTATCCGGTAGTTGAGAACATTTCTTACGATTCTGATACCACAAATGTAATCCATGAGGTTCAACGACTAAAGAATGCTAATCCTGATGTGGTGATGCAAGCCTCCTATATTAATGATGCAATCCTTTACATGCAGACATATAAAGACATGAATTTCAGTCCAGATGCCATTTTGGCAGATGATGGCGGATTTATCGCGCCCGAATTTCTCCAAACACTTGGAGATGACGGTAATTACATTCTTACACGAGCAACGTGGTCTAAGGACTTAGCGGAGGCAAAGCCCATAGTGGGAACTGTCAGTCAGATGTTCAGGGAACGTTACGAAGCAAATATGACCGGCAACTCAGCCCGTGCTTTCACTGGGATGTTGGTGCTGGCTGATGCTATTAATAGAGCGGGTTCAACTGATTCAGAAGCAATTCGGGAAGCTCTTCTTGAAACGGATATCCCCGATGGCAAGCTCATAATGCCCTGGGACGGGGTCATGTTTGACCAGGAGACACACCAGAATACCTTGGGAAAAGGCATAATCTGTCAGATACTTGATCAAGAATATTACACTGTGTGGCCATGGAATCTTGCCACAAAAGAGCTCATCTGGCCCATGCCAAGGTGGGAAGAAAGAGAGCAGGAGAGGTAGCTATGATATTTAGAATCTGTCTATTATTCTCCTACTTTGTATCCAGGCTGATCTTGTCGTTGCCGAGTGGACATCAAAATTTCTCCTTTAGAATCTCCATCATCACCTCGGTGACGAGCTCACAACCATCGTCAATACGTTCTTTCCCTCTTTAAACTCATATCTGACCTCATCCATCAGCGTCTTCATGAAGTATATTCCAAGCCCACCTGCCTTTCGCTCTTCCAAACTCGCATTCAGATCAGGTGGTTGGACTGAAGTAGGATCGAACGGTTTCCCCCTGTCTTTGATGACCACAACGATTTCGTCCCCCCTTCTTTGACAGGCAATATCAATCATACCCCCTTCATTTGCATATCCGTATTCGATTATATTGGTGCACGCTTCGTCAACTGCCAGTTGAACATTAAATATCTTCCGATTATCTAAACCAAACTCGCTCGTCGTATCGCCGATGAATTCACCTATAAGTGATAAATTTTCCAATTTCCCTTCTATTTCGAGTTCAAACTCATCTTTCATTTGAATATTCATTTCACTCCGCTTTCAACACCATTAGCGTAATGTCATCGAACTGCGGCTGTTTTCCACAAAAAGATAACACCGCCGCCTTTATCTTCTCAATCATATCATTTGCAGATAAGTTATGGTTCTCCTTAATGACCTTAAAAAGTCGTTCCTTCCCAAACTGTCTCTCTTCCACATCCTCCGCCTCTGTCACACCATCGGTATAGAAGACCACCATATCTCCACTTTTCAATATGATTTTTCGCTCTTCCAGTTCTATATCCTCCATCGCACCCAGTGCGATTCCCTTCGCCCTAAGCATTATGAGTTCGCCGGTCTTCCCTTTGAACATCACAGGTGGGTTATGCCCGGCGTTAACGTATGTCAATGTCTTCTCTCTCAAGTCTAATATCGCATAGAATAATGTCACAAACATACCTGACTTTGCATCCGCCGTGATTAACCTGTTGGCATCTTGTATTACATCTACCACGTCGGGACTTCGCGTTGCGTTTGCCCTGACTATCGTTCGAGAGAGAGCCATGAAAAGTGCCGCAGGAACGCCCTTACCTGAAACATCGGCAATCGTGACCCCCATCTTATCCTCCGAGATCGGAATGAAATCGTAGAAATCCCCTCCAACCTCTTTCGCTGGGAGATTCTGCGCTGCAAGCTCGAAACCCTTTAAGAGCGGTATAGCATCAGGCAAAAAGCTCTGTTGTATATCATGTGCCATCTTTAATTCATACCGCTTCCGCTCCAGCTCATCGAAGTACTTATCGCGCTCTTCCGCCGTCTCCCGCTCTTTTATCCGATTTGAAATGATAAATGCGAAAATCAACATCCCCAAAGAGTTAGATAAAATCATTGGCATACTGAAGTCTTCAACAACCCTAACCGCTTCTGAATAGGGTTGTGCAAGGAGAAGCGTGAGAGTCATGTGAAAGGATTCCATAAGAGCTGCAAAGAGTACTGCTCCTGGAACCCCAATGAACTTTCCCTTTCTTAATAGATATATGATTCCACCAAATAGTCCTGCAAGCATGGTGGCGAGTGAACAAGGGACGCATGTAAATCCACCTAAGAAATAACGATGTATGCCTCCAATTAGTCCCGCACCCACGCCGATCACAGGTCCACCAATTAATCCGGCAATCATCGGAGCAAGGTCCCGGACGTTTGCAATCGCACCAAATATCTCTATCCCGGAGTAGGTGCCGAATATGGAGACTGCTCCGAAGATTAAGATAAGAATAGCACGATTTTTTAGTGTGAATTTTTTGTCCAGTATCTCTCTGAAATATTTGGTTCGGGTGATGAGATAGGCGATTATCACGATCACGCATATCTTCTCGACTAGCACCAGTAAAAGCTCGAGGATGGAAGATACCATTTAGTTCTCCTTTTTATAAATGACGTATATTGCATTTATTTATTCTATGATATTACTAAATCTAATACAACTATACTAAAAATAAATCTTGTGCCATAGTAAAAACGGGACGAAACTATTATATAACCCTTTTACAGTTTTTATAGTGTTAATATAGGAGATGAAAACATGTTTGAAAAAGCCTTAAAAAGACCAGCGAAACTATCATCATGGACTATCGGTGATGAGACTGCTGCTTTCCGTCAAATGAACAACGTCAGCCTCCGGGACGATGAATATTTCGGTGCTCTAATCACAAATAATCTAACCTTGCACGGAGTTCGCCCACACCCTTTACCCATCGCTCTATCGGAGGGACTTCGTTTGGATCAATGACGACATCAATCACGGTCGGAACTGCACGCTCGATAGCCCTCGGCAATATCTCCGAAAGCTCTCCCGGTCGTTTTATCCGGTATCCTTTTGCGCCAAGTCCTTCTGCAACCCGTGCAAAATTTACCTCTTTAAAGGTTGTGGATACGGTTTTATCACCAAGACTGAATCGCTGAAGATCGTGTACCAACCCTAATTTCGAATTGTTCTGAACAATCCAAACCACGGGAATATCGTAGTTCACCGCGGTAGCTATCTCCATTCCGTTCATCTGGAAACAACCATCACCTACGATCGCAACTACGGGTCTATCAGGAGCGGCGAGTTTTCCGCCAATTGCTGCTGCGGTTGCGTAGCCCATCGTGAGCATCCCAAAGGCAGATATAAAATTCGGCTTTTTGAATCGCATATAATGAATCGCCCAGCATATATGGTTGCCGGTATCCACGAAGACGATTGCATCATCAGGCAAACTCTCCTGAATCTCTCGCATCAGTGTCTGAGGTTTTATCGGAACAGATTCTGAGAACATCTTCTCCCCGTTAACAACCATTCCAACACTATTCTTGAATTTGATAATATCCTCGATTGGTCGCTCCTCCTTCGGGTCGTGCTTTTGTAATTCTCTTAATATCCTGAACGAGATTTCGCTTAGCACGGCTTGGCAATCCCCGACCAGACCAATATCTGCCACATAGTTCTTGTCGATTTCTGATGGGTCAATGTTGACGTGGATTAGAGAATCACTCGGTTCAAGTTTCGGGTCCCAGGAAAAGGTCGTCAACTGATTCAGGCTGGCGCCAACTACTAACAATACATCCACATCGCCCATTAAATATTCTTCTGCAACTGGCGACCCGCTAAATCCTAAAACACCCAATGAAAGGTCGTGGTCTTCAGGGAATGCACCCTTTGCCTTTGGTGTTGTCGCAACCGGAATGTTGAGCATTTCCGCAAGTTCAATTACTTCCATGGTCGCATCGGATGCAATCACTCCTGAACCAACGAGCATTGCCGGCTTCTTTGCATTTACAAGCTTTTCTGTTGCGTCTATTACCAATTTTCTATCGAAGTAGTTGGATTTGACGCGGTACCTCCGTGGTGGAAGTAGCGTATCTTCTATTTCCGCTTCCATAATGTCTTTTGGATAACTGAGGTGTACAGGACCTTTCTTGCCACTGAATGCGATTCTGAATGCCTCCCTTACTGTCTCTGGCATCTTATATCGAGACATTATCATCTCACTGTATTTAGTTATTGGATCGAACATTGCGACGGAATCGACACCTGCTTTTGTAGAGTCTTGAAACGTCCCTTTTCCGTAGATACTCGTGGCAACCTGCCCTGTTATAACTAAGAGGGGAACATCATCCATATACGCATTTGCGACTCCGGTAACGAGGTTTGTGGTGCCTGGACCGGATGTGGAATAGCAGACGCCGATCTTACCGCTCACCCTTGCGTATCCATCAGCCATAAAAGCCGCGCCTTCTTCGTGTTTTGATAATATCGGTTTAATCGCATCCTGCTTGTTTATGGCATCGTAAAGAGGAATCAACGCTGTACCCGGAACGCCGAAGATATATTCAACACCTTCTCCTTCCAAATACCGTAATAGCAGCTCTGCGGTCGTTATCTTCATTTATAATCACTCTCCTTTGAAACTATTTACTGCTTCTTCTTCTCGCTCGTAGAACTCAAAGAGCTGCGTAAATCCCGCAATGTCGAATACTTCCTTTACATAGGGCTTCAAGCAAGCCAATTTTATATTTCCTTGAACCTTTTTCAACCGCTTCAGTGATGCAAGCATCACTCTCAATCCCGAGCTACTGATATATTCTACACCATCGAAATTCACGACAATTCTCACGCTGCCCTTGTCAATCAGTGCGTTTATACTGCTCTCTACTCCGTTTGAGAGATAGGCATCAAGCCTGCCGTTCAGGGATAATATCCCTACATTACCCGCGCTTTTTCCTTCTATTTCCATAATCTATCTCACCTCGTATGTTTAATTTAGTATATCATACTTCACCATAAAAAAGCTTTTTCTTTATTCATCCGTAAAGTATAGGATAGGATAGGATAGATACGGGTGAGAGGACCTGAAGTTGGTTGAGAAAAATCCCGTATGAGTAGCCACCAAGTGAAGTCATGCGATTTATGGTTCTTGCTCATCGTCAATTGCTCCCACTAACATACGAGTTGGTCGTTTGTTCAAATATAATTTCATTTTTCCGCCTTTTCCCGTTTCTTTTTGATATTTTCTTTTACTTTGATTTTATCTTTCTATTAATGATATACTGTCGTGTAAGGCGTCAAAAGATGTTCAGGTACGATATCCGTGGAAATTTTCCCTGTTGTTGCATATCTATAAAGCGCTGCTGTTAGCACCCCTTGTGCTGCACTACCTATGGTGGAAATAATTATCCAATAAATTGTTGCTATAATTAAACCAATTACTACCACTAATCCACCCACTTTTAATCCCAGGACAATAGGAATAACTCCAATAAGAGCAAAAAGGAAAAATATAGCACCCAAGCCAAAATAACCTATAAAGGTCTCTCTCCATGTATCTTTGAATACGTGTGCACTTCTTTTTATCCTAAGTCCATCTTTAAGCGTTGGATCACCTCCTTCAAGTCTAATTGTTTTTTCGAATTACACGTAGACTATTCTTCATTAGTTCCCAGCTACTACCCAATCGCCCCGGCATATTAGTATTTTTTCCTTACTTCCTTATCATTCTGGCCAACAAGTGTAGAAGTAAAAGCTGACAAGACATCATACGTATCTGCAACGTTGACTCCAACGCCTCCGGCAACCGGTTCTATCTCGGTCTCTTCTTCTCCATCCGGTGCACGTATATACGTGGACGGTTCATATAAAGGAAGAACACCAGAAACAAATACTCATGTATCCCCTGGTTCCCATACTGTTAAGCTTAAACATGACGGGTATTATGATTGGTCAACATCTATAAAAGTAACGGCTGGCAGCACTTCATACGTATCTGCATCATTGACTCCGATTCCTTACCCAACAGTAGGTTTTATCTCTGTCACTTCTTCACCATCTAATGCATATATTCACCTGGATGGTTCTTATAAGGGGACGACACCAAAAGCCATAACTCACGTCTCTCCAGGCTCTCATACAATCGAATTGGAGCACAGCGGATACTACGACTGGACAAGCACTGTTAGGGTGGGGGCAGGAAGCACATCATACGTATCTACGCCATTGACCCCAATCCCTTCACCAACAACCGGTTTTATCTCTGTCTCTTCTTCTCCTTCTGGTGCAAATGTTTACCTGGATGGTGCATACCAGGGAATAACGTCTGCTTCGGGTGATTTGATAATTGTTGCTATAGCCCCAGGTCACCACACAGTTTCACTTGACCTTTCAGGCTATCAGCATTGGGAAACAGGTGTAGATGTAACAGTTGGAGGGACTTCTTATGTATCTGCATCATTGGTTCCAACTCACGCGCCAACACCGGCACCAGCAACAGGCACTATCGCCGTGTCTTCTTCACCATCAGGTGCAAATGTGTATTTAGATGACACATACAAAGGGATAACGCCTCTTACGATTACTGATGTATCTACCGGCACTCATACGATAAAAGTAAAACTTGACGGTTATCAGGATTGGTCAACAAGCATGCAAGTAACCGTAGGCGGCACTTCATCCGTACCAGCGTCATTGACTCCGAGTACAACACCTACTCCAAAGGCTCCAACAACAGTTTTGGGTGTTATAGTTGCGTTGATTATAAGTGGCATTATTGCCCTCACAAGAAGGAGGGAAAGGAAATAAAAAGATGATGAAAAGAAAAAACGTAGTTGGATTGGTAGCGATAGTAGCAATCGCAGTGATAGCGCTGTTTACAGGATGCATTGAT
>QBUL01000114.1 GCA_013180605.1 Candidatus Methanophagaceae archaeon GoMg1
TGTTTCTTTAGTCAAGCTTTCTTTTTAAGAAAGGTTGTTAGTCAAGGTTTTTACCGAAGGTAAAAAGTTGTTGGTAAAGCTTTTCTTTCTAAGAAAAGGTTTCTTGTGAAATCTTGTGGTTTTTTGGTGACTCCAGAAACTTTATCTCCCTGACGATGGTCTCGTTTACCGGAGTGGGGATGTTATGCCTTTTACCCAAATCCACAAAAACACCGTTCAAGAAATCTATTTCGGTCTTTTTACCTCTTTTTATGTCATTAAGCATTGAAGAGTGATGCTTCTCGGTCGGGGGTATCTGTTCACGCCGTAGATAATCCGAGTACTCTTCCGCACTATTCCAGAACAGTTCGACTCCCTCCGCCTTCGCGACTTCAAAAGCTTCGTGAATTAACGCTTCGATAATCGCAAAAGAATAAGGGTCTGTGAGTTTGCCGTACTCAACCCGGAAAATCGCACTCAGGGGATTCAACGCTGCGCTGTACAATGCTTTAGCCCAGATGTGCATCTGAATATTATCCACGGCATCTGAAGGCATCCCCGCATCGTTGAATATCGCAACGATTTTTTTCGACCTCGGAGTGATTTCGTTGTTGAGTTCGCCGATTTTTGTCGTAGCTGCGGAAACGGTTACTTCTACTTCTCCATGTTTTGGCATCTCAAATCCTGTTATTACCGTCCCACCCATTGTGCGTTCTTTCCCAACGTACCGTGCTATGATTTCCTCGTTCCCGATGCCGTTCTGCAAACTGATAACCACGGAATTATCAGCGATAAGTGGTTGTAATTCTTGCATCGCATTTTCTGTATCAAACGATTTTGTGGTTAACAAGACCACGTCCGCGTTGGGTTTGTAATTTGCGTTTAATTCTGACATTGCCCTCATATTTTCTATTGCGTGCGAGCCCCAGATTCCCGATATTCTGAGCCCGTGTTCTCTTATGGGTTTTATATGCTTCTCTCTGCCGATGAGTGTAACGTCATGCCCAGCATCGGCTAACATACCGCCAAATGCAGTTCCTAATGCTCCTGCACCTAATATGAGGAATTTCATTGTATCTTTTATAGATAAACTCAAAGGATTATATTCTTCCGATGTATCAAGATGAAGAATAGTAAAATGGTCTTTCCAGTACATGACTATCCGCTCATAGCAAACTTTATATAAATACAAATACTATACACTTAAGTCAGGATAAAAGACTCAGTGTTAAATATTGAATTGTCAATATGTCAAAAACAGTCGAGAAGAGGTTGGAGCACTGGCAATCTAAATTGGTTGACCTTAGCAAAAGGAATAAGATGATTAATTTCCGACCAACAAAACGAACTTCCATACGTATCATTGATGAACTTCCGAATGAGATATTCAAAAAAGTAATTGTTCATCACACCCCTTTAGATTTTCTTGATTTCAAATCTTGGGAGAATCCTGATGGTTACACCTCGGCTGAGGAGATTCCCCCTACCGAATATGTAAGACAGGATTCCTCTGACCTTGCTGAGCGATACATAGATGACTTTCTTCAGACTGGATTAGACAATGAGACACTTAATGAGAATCTCTACCAAATTTATTTAAAATCCCAGTCTTCACTGGAAGAACAGGGTTACAATACCTTATTTCTTGCCCTTGGGATTCTCGAATATTATGAATCCGATGACAGCCAGGAAAAAATGCGAGTTCCAATCTTGCTGTTGCCGGTGGAACTAAAGCGAAAATCGGTCAGTTCACCCTTTCAACTATTCCTCTTGGATGAAAATTTCGTGCTGAACCCTGCAATTGTCTTGAAGTTAGAACTTGACTTCGGGATAAAAATTGAAAGTTTGGCAGAGGACTTTGAAGAGATTTCTGCTGATGATGTTTTGAATAGTTTAAAGAAAGCAATTTCAGGAAAGAAAGGATGGAAGGTGCTCAATGACATCCATTTGGGGATTTTTTCGTTCAATAAATTCATTATGTATAAAGACTTGGATAACCTGCATGAATTGATTTTAAAGCATCCGATAGTTGCAGCTCTTGCTGAGGGAACAAGTTTTTCAACTGATTCATCTATGATTCCTGATCCAGCAACTCTTGATGACAAACTATCACCCCTCGATACATACCAGATTTTGGATGCTGATTCGAGTCAGCAAGTAGCAATTCTTGCTGCAAAAAGCGATCAGAGTTTTGTCCTCCAAGGTCCTCCCGGCACGGGAAAATCTCAGACAATTGCGAATATTATTTCTGAATGCATAACGGCGGGAAAGACAGTGCTGTTTGTGAGTGAGAAAATGGCAGCTCTGGAAGTGGTAAAGAGGCGTCTTGAAAAAGCAGGACTGGGTGATTTCTGTCTCGAGTTGCATAGTAAAAAAGCAAACAAACGAGAAGTTATTCGGGAATTGGACCGCTGTTTAAAATTACAAAAAGTTAATGAAGCGGGAAGAATCACAGATTTATACCAGTTGGAACAGTATCGAAAAGATTTGAATGAATACGTTAGGATGCTTCATACCCCTTTTGGAAAGCTTCAAGACACTCCTTTCATTGCACATGGGCAGGTCGCAATGTATGAACGGGCACCAGAAATTTATTTTCAAATTGATAATCCAATGGAGTTTTCGTATGAGGACTTAGAGGATAAAAAACGTCATTTAAAGGAATTATCGGTAACACTTAAAAAAGTCGCTCCTTTCAATCAACATCCATGGTATGGGTGTCAAATTACAAATTTAGATTATAAGACAAAAACTGATATTCAGAAGTATCTTTCAAACGTTAAGAAATCAATATCCGAAGTCAAAAATAAAATCCACTTACTTGCCAAATTATGTGCTGCATCTGCTCCTAAATCGTTGGATGAAACGGAAAATTTGATAAAGATTGCTGGACTTCTACTGAAATCCCCTCAACCAGAACCATTTATGCTTCGTGGTGAGAGTTGGACAGGTTTAAGTGATGATGTACGTAAAGCCGTAAACATCGGCACCGAATTTTATGAAGGGAAAAAGAGATTATCAGAACATTATACTGATGAAATATATAACTTGGATCTTGAGGGAATATTATCTAGGAAGGAAGAATATATCTCTTTTTCAAATGAGGATTTAATACCCGAAGTTGAGAATAAAGCTCGTTTACTTGCCAAATTATGTGCTACACAGGTTCCTAAATCGTTGGACGAAACGGAAAATTTGATAAAGATTGCTAAATTATTACTGAGGTCCCCTCAACCAGAACCATTTATGCTTCGTGGCGAGAGTTGGACAGGTTTAAGTGATGATGTGCGTCAAGCTGTGAATATCGGCAGCGAGTTTTTTGAAGGGGAAAAGAGATTGTCAAAATATTATACTGATAAAATATATAACTTGGATCTTGAAGGAATATTATCCCGGAAGGAGAAATATGGCTCTTCCATTTCAAAAATATTCAAACCCGGTTTATGGTACAAATTCTGGAAAGATTATTCCGCTTTAAAAAATGTTTCAGTAGGAGAACAAAAAGAGGAATTGTCAGAGATAAATTCAGACTTGAACTTAAAACTCGCCATTAAAGTCAGAGATTTTTGGAGATGGCTGGATGAGAACGACGAGAAATGCAGAAAACTATTTGGAAAATTTTGGAATGGTCAAGACACAGATTGGGGGAAAATACGAGAAGTTGTAAGCTGGGTAAATGAATTTGTGAAGACAATTGGGACAAGAAGAAACAATGATGACTTAATCAAACTGGTATGCGACCTTGAAATTGACACCGAGCGAATTTCTGATTCTTTAGATGAGTTAGTATCGTCTTTAACTCAATTGCGCGATAATTGGCGTTCTCTAAAAGAGGTTTTAAATTTTGATGAATCTATCTCTTGGGAGGATTTCCTGAGGTTAAAAAATGTTTCAGTAGGAGAACCAAAAGAGAAATTGTCAGAGATAATTCCAGAATTGAAACTCGCCATTAAAGTCAGAGATTTTGGGAGATGGCTGGATGAAAATGATGATAAATGCAGAAAACTATTTGGAAAATTCTGGAATGGTCGAGACACCAGTTGGAGGGAAATAAGGGAAGTTGTAAGCTGGGTAAATGAATTTGTGAAGACAATTGGGCCAGGTGGAAATAATGAGGACTTAATCAAACTGGCATGTGACCTTGAAATTGACACCGAGCGAATTTCTGATTCTTTAGATGAGTTAGTATCGTCTTTAACTCAATTGCGCGATAATTGGCGTTCTCTAAAAGAGGTTCTAAATTTTGATGAATCCGTCTTGAAGGAAGGAACTTTTGAATCCTCTTCTTTCCAATCTCTTTGTGAGAAAATAGATTCATGGATCGAAGGCTACGAGTCCTTAGTCGATTGGGTTGATTTCATGTCAGCTAAGCAGGAGTGTGAAGAAATTGGTCTTGGTGAGTTCTTAAAATCCACATTTGAAAATTCCGTGAATCCCGATGAATTTATCCCCGTTTTTACCAAAGGATTTTACAAACAATGGCTTGATGAAGTGTATTCACAGAATCAGATTCTAAAGAAGTTCAAAAGGGATATGCATGAAGAGCAAATCAAAGAATTCCGGGAATTGGATAAATTTCAAATAAAATTGGCAAGCGCAAGAGCCAGATATATTTTATCTGAACGACTTCCTGATATGAAATGGAGTTCTTCGCAGTCCTCCGAATTAGGAATTTTAAAACGTGAAATTGGAAAGAAACGGAAACATAAGCCACTCCGGAAATTGATACCCGAGCTTCAGAATTTATTGATGGTAATCAAACCTTGCTTCATGATGAGCCCATTGTCAATCGCACAATATCTCCCTCCGGGTTCCATTAAATTTGATGTGGTCATTTTCGATGAAGCCTCACAGATATGTCCCGAGGATGCTATCGGGGCTATTTCTCGTGGGAATCAGTTGATAGTCGCTGGTGATAGTAACCAGCTACCGCCAACCACCTTTTTTCAGACTGATATTGATTTTAATGCAGAAGATGAAGACCTTCCTCCTGACCTAAAAAGCATACTTGAAGAATGTGGTGCAATCGGTATGCACAATCACATGCTTCGGTGGCATTATCGAAGTAGGGATGAATCTCTGATTGCATTTTCTAATCGCTACATTTATGGAAATAATTTGAATACATTCCCCGGACCGTATCATGGTAGCAAAGATTCTGGAGTATCATTTGAACATGTGGAATCGGGTGTCTATGACAGGGGGATAAGTAGAAAGAACAAAATAGAGGCGCAATATGTTGCGAAAAAGGTTATGGAACATGCAAGGGAACGCCCCAACTTGTCTCTTGGTGTCGTTGCTTTCAGCCAGCCGCAGCGAATGGCAATCCTTGACGAGATTGAACGCTTACGCCGTGAAAACATGGAATTGGAATACTTTTTTGATGAGAACAAGTCTGAACATTTTTTTGTGAAGAACCTTGAAACTGTTCAAGGAGATGAACGAGACGTTATCTACCTCAGTGTTGGCTACGGTAAAGACGAATCAGGGCACATGACGATGAATTTCGGACCCTTAAATCAAGACGGTGGATGGCGGCGTTTGAATGTGGCAATTACGAGAGCAAGAGAAAAGGTGGTTCTTTTCTCCTCAATCCGTCCAGAGGACATGGACCTCTCAAAAACAGGAAGCAGAGGTGTAAAATTACTTAAATATTATCTTGAATTTGCAATAAGGGGCGTTGCAAGTTTTGGAAAAGAGACTGATTTCTATCCGGAAATGGAATCTGAATCCCCCTTTGAAGAAGCAGTGTACGTGGCATTAACTGAGAAAGGATTGCAATTGCATAAACAAGTAGGAAGTTCAGGTTTTCGTATTGACCTCGCAGTAGTTGATGAACAAAAGCCGGGGAGGTATATTCTCGGTATTGAATGTGATGGTGCAACCTATCATTCATCTAAAACAGCCAGGGACCGCGACCGTCTTCGTCAGGAAGTACTTGAGCGAATGGGCTGGAGAATTCACCATGTTTGGTCTACGGATTGGATTCGTAACCCAAAGCGGGAAATTGAGCGCATTTTAAAGGCTGTTAGTGAAGCTAAAGATAAAATAGTGAAGCGTTCAGAAACTGATAATTCCAAATCAGAAGATAAGAAAATCCAAGTAGAACTCGAAGATTCCCCTTCTAATAGCATTGATTCCAAACACACTAATAGGAATACGCAAGAACATCAGGAACTTTTGGAAGCTACTTCAGAGTTGCCTGAAGGTGCGGTTGCATATTTAAAAATACCAGTGATTCCTGTAGGCAGTCCAGAGCAAATTTATAAAGCAGATGTTTATAAAGTTGGGAATGTGGTTTCGGAAATTGTAAAATACGAAGGCCCTATTCACATACAGGAAACAGCACGAAGGGTAGCAGAGTTTTGGGAAATGAAAAAGACAGGAAGAAGGATAATCGAAATTGTGGAGAACGCTGCAAGATGGGCTGTGAGAAGGGGAGCAATTAAGCGTAAAGGTGATTTTCTTTGGCCTACAGGGATGAAGATTCCACCCATTCGGAGATGTAACAAAGAAGAGTTTTTCCGCCCCGTTGAATATGTGTGTTTAGAAGAAATTGCGAAAGCAGCTTTTTTGGTTGTGAGAAAAGAGTATCGTATTTCAAAGGAAGAACTGATTAAACAAGTTGCTAAGATTCTTGGATACGACCGTGTTGGCGATAATATATACAACGGAATCGGAGAAGGAATTGATCTCTTGCTAAAATTCAAAAGGATATGTCATGATACTGAAGGTATCTGGCATTTACAATAATAATGCTTGTTTTATTTGAACATGCCTGTCTTTGATATAGACCCGCCATAGGCTATTCCTCTTTCTCATTTTCTCTGAAGCCTATCACTTTTCCAGACTCAGCATGCACTTGCACTTCAAAGTCTTTTTTTCTTTTAGGTTGGGTGAGGAGATCCCTCTTTTTTCTCTCAAATGTTACTGAAGCAGAACATTTGATTTCATAAACAGGAATATTACCTACAGCAGTAAATTTTGTTGATTCTATATTGACATCACCTCTTACTTCTCCCTCTGTAACTCGTTTTTTAACTTCCTCTTTTGCAACAACTTCGGCTTTTTCCATATCAACCAATTTTTCTCTAACCATGATAGACACCTCTAATTAGATTATAAGAATGGTTGTATATAAATAGTTTTGGTAAATCAAAGATCAAATGTGCCTCTCATTTACACTGGGTTTCTCTATGTCAGCAACCCCACCAAAAACCGCACATAATCTTTCAAATCTCGTATTCTAACGTTCTCATCCGCACCATGCGCATTGCTCTCTATCCAGTTACCAACGCCAAAAGCACAAACCGGCTGTTTCGTTTGCAGAACCGCATAAGCAACGTCCAAACCACCCTGTACACCCGTTATGTCCTTATGACCAAAAACGTCAGAAGCCGCGTCTTGCACCCTTCTTACCCACTCGCTGCTCGGATTGCTAAACATAGGCGGGTAGCCCGGTTTACAAATCAGCTCTAAATCTATCCCATGCTTTGTTTTTACTTGTTGCAAAAAATCCTCGAACTCCTTTATCACTTCCTCAACCGCTTCCTCAGGAATGTATCTACGGTCGCCACGCAAAGTGCAGCTCGGCGGTATAACGTTCTCCTTTACGCCCCCGTTTATCATCGTAACGTTGAAAACAGACGTTATGTGTTTCTGCCCCGTTGTTTCAGTCATGTAAGAACTGCAAGGTGATTTCGATTGCCGGTTGCCCACTTTCCTTTTCAACACATCCAACTCTTCTATTACCCGCATTGCCTGCTCTATCGCATTCACACCCAGGAAAGGAACAGAGCTATGGCATGATTTTCCATACACCTTCATTTCCCAGTTCAGCACACCATCCGTCGCTACGCAGATACCTTCGTTATCGCCGTCCATACAGAGTAAATAATCGCCCTGAAGGAGACCCGCATCTGCAAAGAAGCACAGACCTGAATAGGGTCCAATCTCTTCATCCGTGGTTAACGCAATGCGGAGATTATATTTGCTCTCCAAATTCAGCTCGCGCATCACGCTTAATGCCGTCAAAAGCGATGCAACACTTCCCTTTGAATCCGCTACACCACGCCCATATATCCTGCCCTCTTTGACCACCGGCTCAAAGGGCAGTGTGCTCCAGCCTTCTCCTGCTGGAACCACATCCAAATGCGTGTATATATCTACGCTTTCCTCTGCACCGAAATCTTTAGTAGCGAGAAGATTCATTCTTTTTCCGCTTAGTTCCGCACTCTTTTGCCGTGCTTCATAAACGTCCTCAGGCATCTCTACCTTTTCGCATTCAAACCCGAAATTCTCAAACACCGGAATAAGCCAATCTACTATCTTTTCGTAATTCTGCCCGGGAGGCACAAACGTGGGTATCCTGACTAATTCCGTGAGATAATCTATAAGTTCTTTCTCTTTTCTTTCCACTGCTTTCTCAAATTCCTCTTTTTCTTCCATTTTTATAATGGTGACGTGTACCAGAGAAGGGACTTTCAAAGCCAAGCTTCCGCAACCGCGGGATAAAATCCCTGCGCTTACACGGCACCCACCGGCTCATAGCTTGGCTCCATATTCAAATCAATACTGGCAATCACAGGTAAGGGATGCCTCAATTTGAGACCAAACAGTATCCACTCTTCTAATGTTGAGCGCAATGCCTCTTCATACTCACGTAAAGTGGCACCGAACGCCACCACCCCCTTGCACGGTGGAATCCGCCCGACGAACGTTCCGTCTTCCAGTTTGTCATAGACGGCATGTGTTATTGCCTGTTCCACATATTCAGTGAGGATGAATCGTATTGTCATGGTCATTAAACATCTCCAATGTTTTTTCTTTAAATAAACTTTTCTTCTTATAATAAAAGCGTAACTATTTCTATCATTGCTAAAGAAGAAGATTTATAAGAAGCCATGCAAGAGCAAGATAAGTTCAGCTGCATTATGGTTGATTGGTACTATGCATACGACCTTTGCAGGGACGTAGGTGAGGAGATGCGGGATGCAGGGTTCCGACCTGAGGTTGTAATTGGAGTAGCGAGGGGCGGCTGGTATTTAGCTCGCGTTCTTTGCGATTTGTTTCTGCTTAAGGATTTGTTCAGTTTGAAGGTGGAGCATTGGGGCGTAACGGCTACAATTACCGGTGCGGCAGAACTGAAATACGGGCTTGATGATGCGGCAATAAAGAAACTAAGAGGAAGGAAAGTATTGATAGCTGATGACGTGGCAGACACCGGGGACAGCTTAAAACTCGTAGCCGAATATGCTAAATCGCTGGGAGCAAAGGACGTGAAAACCGCAACTATGCATCATAAAACCTCTTCTTCTTTCATTCCTGATTTCTACGGCGAACTGGTAAAAGAATGGCGGTGGGTGATATACCCTTGGAGCATCCATGAGGATGTGATGGATCTGGTAGAGAAGGTGATTCCAAAAGGAGGTAAATGGATGGGTTTGGATGAAATACGGGATTCTATGAAGGCGGAGTTTAACTTTTACGTGCCTTATCACCTTCTAAAGGAGATTCTGGAGAATATGGTGTTTCACAATAAGCTAAAAAAAGAAGAAGAAGGTGGGAAGGAGGCGTGGAAGAGAATAGTTTAAAAAAAAATTCTCCCACGGCCTTCCCAGCAACATTTTTACAACGTTTCGAGTCCAAACGACTCCAGCAAAACCTCTGTATTTATCTTCCCGCTAGTGAACGTTTTCCCGCTGTTCACTTCGTTTACCGTGATTTCCGCAGGTGCGAACATGCCCGCATCTACCTTAAAGAAGTCGAACCCCGCTTCCTTGAATGTCGTATAGAACGGCTTTCCGTAATCCTTTGAGTTGAGCGAAGGCACTTTCTTCACGTATTCTTTCAATTCTTCCACGTTATCGTAATCCACCGTGTAATATGTGCGACCGCAATAGATGATGCAATCGTTGGTCGAACCCATACATTTCACGTCATTACCTACAACAGGCGAGATGGGTATGATGCCATGCGCATGCTCGATGCAGTTTATGTCAAACCCCAAAGAATCAAGTTTGTGAACGCCCGTCTCTACTACCCTCGCTGAAATCTGCACGGAGCCCGCAATAGAAGCAGTTGGCACAACCACGATATAGAGGTCCTCCGGTTCCACCCTGCACGCCTTCGCTATCTCCGCTGTTACCCCCTCGTCAGGTATCTTGTCGCTTTCTAGCACCAATACCGCATCATCCGCTTCGTCTGCATATAATATCTTATCATATAGCTCGCGTGGGTTGAGCGAAAGTGCCCTTGCGGGTCCTGACCCCATACCGAAGAAGTCCTTCCCCTTTATTCGCCATCCCGCATATTGCGATGCCATGCAAGCGACTACGGGATGGTCAGTAGTAAGTTCTACGGCAGGCACCACCACTTTCCCGAGGTCAAAGCTGCTGAATTTTATATCCGCGAGGTCAGCCATGCAAATCCGCGCTACATACAATCCCGCTTCAAATCCCCCTTCTTCTCCTACCCCCGCATCCACGATCGTTGTCCCGTTATCCAGCTCCTCTATACCTACTTGCAACGCCTCCGAATTGTCCATCATCTCCTCAAATACATCCAATCCATACTCATTCACACTTATCATCATTTTCTCTCACCACTGGTATTTCTATACACGTACTTATTTATAAATAAGAATATAAGTTGTTGCTGATGGACATTATTTTCTTGTGATATATAAAGTATAACTTCCACCTACCTATTTAGGACGCAGATTTACGCAGAAAACTATTTCCTCAAA